>NZ_CP125378.1:4105318-4428137 GCF_034008635.1 Pseudomonas sp. P8_229
GTCAGGAACAGGTTGCGATAGGTCATCAGCGTGCCTTTGCGGTTACCGCCGAGGGTGATGTACAGGTAGTCACGCAGCCAGGTCGACAGGCTGATGTGCCAGCGGCGCCAGAACTCGGTGATCGACTGGCTGATGTATGGCTGCTTGAAGTTTTCCATGAAACGGAAACCCATCATCAAGCCCAGACCGATGGCCATGTCGCTGTAACCGGAGAAGTCGAAATACAGCTGCGCGGTGTAGGCCAGCGCGCCGAGCCAGGCATCACCGGTGGTTGGGTTTTGCAGGGCGAAGCAATGGTCGGCCACCACCGCGAGGGTGTCAGCAATGAACACCTTCTTGATGAAGCCCTGCATGAACCGCGTGCAGCCCTCGGAGAACTTGTCGAGGGTGTGCGTGCGGTTGTTGAACTGGTCGGCGAGGTCGCGGAAACGCAGGACCGGGCCGGCAATCAGGTGCGGGAAGATCGCCACGAACGCCGCGAAGTCGATCAGGTTGCGCGTGGCCGGGGTGTCGCCGCGATACACGTCGATGATGTAGCTGATCGACTCGAAGATGTAGAACGAAATACCGATCGGCAACAGCACGTGGGTCAGGATGAACGGCTCCAGACCGAACGAGGTCATGATCGCGTTGATGCTGTCGACACCGAAGTTGGCGTACTTGAAGTAGCCGAGGATGCACAGGTCGACCGCTACGCCGAGCAGCAGCCAGCGCTGTGCCGGTTTGGTTCTGACGCCGGCGGCACCGACTTTGAGGCCGATCCAGTAGTTCCACAATGTGACGGCGGCGAACAGTGCGAGGAAGTCCACCCGCCACCACGCGTAAAACACGTAGCTGGCGATCAGCAGCAGCAGGTTGCGATAGCGTTGCCCGCTCAAGTAGTACAAGCCGAGAAAGATCGGCAAGAACAGAAACAGGAACACGTTGGATGAAAATACCATCCCGATCTCTCCATGTTTGAACCAACAGTCAAGGGCCAAAGCCCCCCCCAACCCCCCCGTGAAAAACCGGAGGGATGTGATCGTTCCCACGCTCTGCGTGGGAATGCCTCTTGTGACGCTCTGCGTCACGCTTTGGGACGCAGAGCATCCCGTGCTGCATTCCCACGCAGAGCGTGGGAACGATCAGCGACTAACTGCCCTTGTTGCCCTTTTCATGGGACGGGTCGTAGACCTTGGTCAGGTCCCCACCCAGGCGGAAGGTCTTGAACGGCTGCATGCCGTGCTTCTTCTCGATCACATCCGGCGCACAGGTGTAGAGCGTGCAGAACGGTTCGAGCCAGGCGAATTTCATGTCCTCTTTCAGGTCAGTCATGTCCTGTTCTTTACCGTTCTTCTTCTCGAACGCATCCGGGTCTTTCACCCCGGCCAGTACCCGGTCACCCAGACGCTTCAGCGCGCTGTTGTTTTCCTGACGCAGATCGACACCGTTGACCTGGGCGAAACTGGCGATCATCGCCAGCGGCGGCAGGGCGTAGTTGTGATAGGCGAGGGCGCGTTGCTGGCGCTTGAGTTCGTTCGGCAGGTAGCCGTCGGCGTCGACTTGATTGACCCCGACCTTGTATTCCTTCACCGCCCAGTCGAACAGGTCGCGGCGGTTGGTCGCAACCGAGGTCGCCATCACCGACCATGCGGCCCAGTACGAGTGGTTGTTGGTTTTATCCAGCGGCAGGTTGTCCCAGTCGCTGACCACCTGGTCGGCCATTTTGCTGAACCACGCCTCGATCAACTGCGCCTCTTGCTGATGCTCGGCCAGTGGATGCGAGTCGGAGAACTTCAGGCGAATGTAGGACGAGGCCATGCTGCCCAGCGCCCATTTGCGCATCGACTTGCCGGTGTGGTTGAAGTCCTTGGACATCAACGCATCCGCCTTGGCCCACGCGGTCAACCAGTTCAGCGTGCAATCGAGCTGCTCCGGGCGACCGTCGCGCATGAACTGCATCACCCGTTTGGCGGTGCCGCGTTCCAGCGTGGTGATGTCTTTGGTGGTGTCGCGGAAGGCTTTTTCCGACTGCACGTTCAGCGTCGCGCGGGCCTTGTCCGAGCCTTCGTATTTGCTGCGAAATTGCAGCGGTCCGGTGTACGGCGCCGGCATCGCGTCGCAGCCTTCGCTTTTGTCGCCGGTCTTGAATTTATCCACCGGTGCGAAGTAGCCCTGCGGTGGGCGCAGTGGCGCAGCGGCCTGTGTGGCGCCGGCGAACATCGCCAGGCTCAGCAGGGTGGGGGCCAATAAAGATTTCAATTTCGGATTTCGCATAGCAGACCTCATTGCCCGACCTGAGCGGTTTGTTGCCCAGCGCCCGGGAATACGTTGCGTTTGCAGATTTTCGCTTCGACTTTTTGTGGCGCAGTGCCCGCTTCCGGACCCTGGACTTCGACCGCCAGCAGGTTTTGCGAGGCCCAGTCTTCGTCGGTGCGCAACTCAAAGGCGAAACGACCGTCGGTGTCGGAGGTTTCCGGTTTCTCGATCTTGATGTCCTCGTGGCGACCGTTCATGTACCAGAGGGTGGCGTGCAGGGTTTTCACCGAGGTGTCGGCGAAGCGGATGTCGACCTGGTGGCTGCTGTTCTGCAGGTTCAGGTTTTTGCTGTTGACCAGCAGTTCTTGCCTGGTGCCCGGTTTCAGCGTGGTGCTGCCGGTCATCTGGGCGTCTTTGCCTTCGCAGCCGTTGTCGAGAAGGGACATCATCTGGCGATAGATGGTTTCCTGGTCGAGGCGGTACAGCGGCGAGAATTCCCAGATGAGAATCTTCGGCGGAGTCTTCTGGAATTCGTCGCTGCCCAGGTACTGCAGCATCGAACCTTCCAGGCCACCGCCAGGAAACGCGACGTTGAGAATATCGGCGCCGATGGCCTCTTCGAGGAAGCCGGCGAAGTTGTAGTTCTTGCCACTGTGCGAAGTACCGACGAGGGTGATTTGCGGGTTGCCGGAATCACCGAACAGGTCGCCGTCACCGGCCTCGCCTTTTGGCTCGGTGGTGAATTGATCCATGTACTGGATCGCGTAACTGGTGCCGCACAGTTGCCCGGCCATGTTGTGCAGGGTGCCGGTCTTGCCCATGCGCCCGGAGCGCTTGGTTTCGAATTCACGCTTGGGAATGTCGGCAAAGGCCGGGATCTGCTTGACCTTCTCGGCGACGATTTTCGCCGTACGCTGCGCACCGTATGGCGTCCAGTGCTGGTCGCCGCGGAAGTAAAAATCGTGAGCGGGCAGAGTGTCCGGCAGCGATTCGTTGGTCAGCGGCGACAGGTCCGGCACCACGTAACCCATCTGCGCGAAACGGCCGAGCATGGTCTTGTAGTTGCCCAGCGCTTTTTCGTAATCGAATGCGGCTTTTTCCTGCGGGTTGAGCTTGTTGCGGTTCACCAGACCACGGGTCGGCTGGTAGACGATCACCAGTTCGACGCCTTTGCTCTTGAACGCATCATGCAGCTGTTGCAGGCGTTTGTAGCCGGCCGGGGTGGTGTTGAACTCGGTGCGCAAATCTTCCTGCGTGCGGAACAGCCAGTCGCCCTGCGCCTGCACCAGGGTGGTGAAGTTCTGCTGATAACGCGTGGTGTAGTTCTTCGCGTCGTGGGCGGCCGGGCACAGGTTGCAGCACGGTTCGGCGCTGAATTTTGGCGGCGTG
Organism: Pseudomonas sp. P8_229; assembly: GCF_034008635.1. Taxonomy (NCBI): domain Bacteria; kingdom Pseudomonadati; phylum Pseudomonadota; class Gammaproteobacteria; order Pseudomonadales; family Pseudomonadaceae; genus Pseudomonas; species Pseudomonas sp. P8_229. The sequence continues at coordinate 4,108,946 of NZ_CP125378.1, forward strand.
GCAGCGGCGCTTTCATCGGCACGGGCGCCGTTGCTGGCCGCGAGAATGCCCACGGTCAGGGCCGACAGGCTGAGTAATTTGATCAAGTGTGAGTGCATAAAATTATCCTCAGTCCCGCATTTCGGTCTGGCGTTCGACAGGGTCGATCAGCACGGCTTTCTGCTGGCGCACCAGCAGGTCGAGAATTTCATCCTGGCGCTCGCCGAGGATGCCGTTGAAACTGATGCCGCTGGATTTGGTCGGCGCCAGCATCGATACGCGGTACAGCTCGACGCTCAAGGGCGAATCGATCGACAGCGGGCCGCTGCCGTTGGCCGCCAGTTCACCGCCAACCACGATCAGCGACACCTGGGCGTCGAACGGGTCGAGCTTGATGTCACGGTCGGTGTCGGTCAGGTCCTTGATGTGGCCGTAGACGCCGGTCAGGCCGTTGGCCATGGCGACGTTTTCGTAGAGGCGGATGTTCACGCTGTTACGAATGCGGATGCCGTGGCGCTTGTTGCTGATGACCTTGTTGCCCCACAGCAGGTTGTCGGCGGACTCGTAGAGGGTGATGCCGTCGGTGTGGTTCTTGTAGATCTCGTTGTAGGCAATGATGTTGTTGACGCTGTTACGGTCGATCACCAGGCCCGAGAGATGGTTGTCGAAGCTCTTGTTGTTGAAGATGAAGCTGTCGTTGACCTCACGGGAAATAATGATCCCGTGTTTCTTCTTGGTGCCATGCACGGTGTTCTCGGCAATGATCAGGCCGTGGGAACGGTCGTGCGGGTCGATGCCGTAAACGATGTTGTCTTTGTAGGTGTTGCCCTTGACCACGAAGTCGCGGGTCTCGTAGCAGTAGAAGCCGTACCACATGTCGGAGAACTCGGAGCCGACGATCCAGCCAGTCGGTTCAGGACGCTTGAGGACCTTGGCCATGTTCGGCGTGTACTGGGAAATACTCACCCCGTACGACTTACTGTTGGCATAGCCGAAGCTGGCCATCTTGCTGTTGACGATGTAGGTCTCGGTACCGCCCCAGGCCAGCAGGAACGGACGGAACTCCTTCGGCGAACGGAAGGTGGCCGGGCCGTTGTCCTTCTCGCGCCAGCCGGTGACCTTGGTGTCACGCACGAACAACTGACCGTCGTTGACCAGGAACGAACCGCCCTCTTGCGACAGGCGCAATTCCTGGGTCTGGCCATCGATTTCGAGAATGCCTTTACGGCCGACGACGATCGGCAACTTCGCCAGGTACACGCCCGGCGAGGTTTCGCTGAAGTACTGCTTGGGCAGTTTCTTCGCCAGGTCCTTGAGGTTCAGGTAGCCGTCGTCGACGAAGATCGCCTGCGGGATGCCGTGCTGACGCACCACCCATTCAGCCATCTTGTTGTCGCCGCCGATGAAGTCCTTCAAGGCGTCTTCCTGCATCATCCGGCGCACGCTGATCTTGCCCGGTTTGCTACGCACGATTTTCGCGGCGGCAGCCTCGGCGGTGAAGCCGGACAAGTCGGGCAGTTTCGGCTTGGCCAGTTCCAGCGCCTCGGTCGGTGCACTGCTGACGGTGTAGGTCTTGGCTTGTTGCAGCTCTTTGGCGGTGGTCACAGGCTTGGCCGGTTCCACCGTGGCGAAGGCGCCAGCGGAGGCCAGCAGCATGGCGCCGGCCAACAGGCTGAGCGAGCCTTTCCTTGCATGGTGCATGTCGGGCACTCCCTTGGCGGTTTGCATCAGAAGCGCCAGATCACGTCGATGAACGCGCGGTGCATGTACGAATCAACCTGCTTGCCATAGGCATCGCCCGGTTTGAACACGCCGCCACGCAAGCGCACCAGCGCCGACGGTTCATCGATCGACTGGCTCAGCGCCGCCGGCAGCAGGCCTTGCTTGAAGTACTTGGTGACCACCAGGTCCATCTCCTGACCCAGGTCCTTGTTGCCATCCTGCAGCGGCAGCGAGGTGCTGGAGAGGATCGCGCCGGTGACGTCGTCGGTGTTGTTTTCCACGGCGTTGATGCCGTTGCTGCCCACCGGCTTGTTGCCGTCCACGCGCCAGAACTTGTGGTAGATCAGGCTGGCGTCGTACTGGTCGTTGAGCATCCACGAACCGAACAGGGTGGCGGTCTGCATGTTGCTCATTTCGCCACGGAACGCTTCGCCGAAGCGGTGAACGCGTGAGCGCGTACCGGTGTAGTTGGAGCGGTTGCTCTCCAGACCGTTCTGTTGGTAGTCGGCGCTGGCACGGGCATACGCCGCGCCGACCTGCCACTGCGGATCGAGGCGCAGACGCACGCCGAGGTCGGTGGCCCAGCCGTTGATGTCGTCGCTGCGCTTGGCTTGTGCCGGGCGCGTACCGTCGGCGTTCAGCGCGTTGACCGTGTCGCGGTCGCCGCTCATGCCGGTGATGCTGCCCCAGTAGTTGACGGTGTTGGTGTTGCGCCAGTTGTAGGCGTCGCTGTCGGCGGTCAGGCCGAGCCAGCTGATGTCGCCGTTCTGGGTTTTATCGAGGGTGTCGCGGGGCACACCCGGTTCGGCGTAATCGAGTTTGCCGTCATCGTGGGTGTGGTGGCCGCGAATGCCGACCCAGTTACCCGGTGCCCACTGGTAGGCGGCATCGGCGTAGGCGTGCAGGCGATCCTTGTCTTTGGGGGCCAGTTCTTTCAGGTCGGTGCGGTATTCGCTGAAGCGTTCGGCGACGCCGACGTTGGCGCGCAGCAGGGTGGTGTCGAACGTCCAGTTCAGCGCTTCGATGTTGGTGTCGCGCCATTGGCCGTCGTCATTGCGCAGGCGCTGGCGACCGAACTTGAGCATTTCGCCCGGGTACGGCGTGAAGCCGCTGTAGCCGACCCAGAACTCGCGCATCGCCAAGTAGTTTTTCTTGGTCTGGCGGTCACCGCTGTCGGTGGTTGCGGCGCCATCGGATTGCTGCAGGGTGTCGGTCTCGATGATGTCGGTGGAGGTCACGGCCTGGCCCATGGCGTAGGCGCTCCACGCGCCGCTTTCGCCGTAGATCCACGGACGCAGGTCCAGGCCCACACCGTTGACGTCGCCACCGGGTGCGGTACCGAGGTCGCGGTCGTCTTCGGACTGGCCGGTGATTTTCACTTCCAGGCCGAAGTTCTTGGTTTCGGTCATCGCGGCCAGAGTCGGGCAAGACCAGATCAGCGCGAACGTGAGGCCAATACCGGCCTTCACAAAGGGATTCAACTTCATAGGGATTCCTCGCCGTCTTCTTCTTGCAGGGCGTGCAGTTGCAGCGTGTTCTGGTTCAGGGCGCCACGGCTGGCCTGTTCCTGTTGCAGCAGGCGCTGGGCTTCGGCCAGACGCTCGGGCGGCAATTGCGCTGCGAGGGTGGTCGCCAGTTCATCGGCTTGCGGTGTGTTCTGTGCCTTGGCCAACTGGCTGAACACGTAGGCGTTGAGCGGGTCGGGCTTGGTGCCCTTGCCTTGGGAAAACAGTTGGGCGATGGCGAAATCGGCGCTGTTCTGGCCGTTGCGCGCAGCGGTCAGCAGATGGTCGAGAGCCTTCTGCGGATAGACCTTGCCCAGATATCCACGGCGATAGATCTGGCCGAGGTAGTAGTCGGCGGCGACTTCACGGCCGACGGCTTTCTGGAAGTGTGCTTCGGCGACTTTCGCATCGGCCGGGACCATTTTGCCTTCGTAGTAGAGCTTGCCCAGCAACAGTTCGGCGCGCGGCTGGTCAGCGGCGCGGCCGTTGTCGAGGTACTTCATCATCTGGTCGACGTCGCCCAGTTCCGGGAAATCGTAAAGCAGTTGCGCGAGGGTCACCCACGACGCCGGGTAGCCCGGGGCGATCGGTTCGAGCAGCGCTTGCGCGGTCTTTTCGTCGGTCTTGCCCAGGGTCGAATCAGCCAGTACACGAGCCACGGAATCGATCCGCTGCGCGGTGACGCTGCCACGGCTGTAACCAGCCTGCAGCTGCTTGATCAGCTCGGCCTGTTGCTCCGGCTGGGCACGTTTCTGATAGACCGTGGCCAGTTCGACGTAGCAGATGTCGGTGGTGTTGAGTGCGGCTTTGCAGATCTTTTCCACGTCATCCAGATGCTGGTCGTAAGTGCCCTGGGTGCGATACAGCAGCACCTGGGCCAGACCCGCTTCCGGATAGCCGGATTTGCGCCACTGATCGATCTGCTGCTGAGCGTTGATGTTGGGGAAGCTGTGCGGGTATTGCAGGTACAGCATCGCCAGTGGGATCAACGTGTTGCCTTCGCCATGGGCGGCGGCTTTTTTCAGCAGGCTTTCGGCCTCGTGGTGCTCGGCTTCGGTGGAACCTGGTTTGGCCACCAGCAGGCGACCGAGACGGGCCTGGGCCCGTGGCGACACGTCGGCGGCGGCGCGGTAGGTCGCTTCGGCCTGTTTGATCTGCTCGGGATCACGGCTGTCGACCTGAATATCGGCGAGGCCGACTTGCGCCTCGCTGTAACCCAGGTCCGCCAGCGCACGGTAGTTCTGCGCGGCGGTGGCGGTGTCACCACGCTTGAGTGCTTCGTTGGCCAGACGTTGGTCAGGCAGGCCGGCGCAACCGGCCAGAGAGACTGCTAATGCAACTGCACACAGAGGACCCATGTGGGAGCGGGCTTGCTCGCGAAAGCGGTGTGTCAGCCCACACTGATTCTGAATGTTGAACCGCATTCGCGAGCAAGCCCGCTCCCACAAGGGCTGCGGCGTATTCAAGAGAGTTGGAGTAGTCACAGGCATGTCCTCGACTTAAAGACCGGCAGCCATGGCTTTGTCGATCAGCCAGTTCAGGTTCGGACCACGGTCGCTGTTCACTTCCACCGGGCGACCGGCGAAGGTGCTGTCCAGCGGCTCGTCCGGCTGGATCTGCACGCGGATGTCGGAGGACAGGTCGGCGCTCTTCAGGCTGGTGCTGCTGATGATCTTGCCGGTGCGGGTCTGGTCTTCGCCGGCGATCTGGAAGCTCACCCGGGTGCCCGGACGCACGTCGCCGAACTGGCGATAAGAGAAGCGCGCATCGACGGTGGCCTGGGTGTTGCGCGGTACCAGGGTGAAGATCACGTCGCCCTTGCTCGCGTACTGCCCGTCAGCCACCAGTTGCTGGGCGACGGTGCAATCGCAAGGGGAGGTCAGGGTGCCGGTCATCTGCTTGCCGAACAGTTCTTCAACCTTGGCCGGTTGCAGTTGGTCTTCGTCCAGATGGCCCTTGAGCACGTCGAGCATGCTGGTGCTGAACGTCGCCAGCGGTGCGCCTTTGGCCGCAACACCGTCGGACTTGACCAGGCTCTGCACGGTGCCGTCGCGCGGCATGGTGATGTTCATCCCCGGCACGCTGACCAGGCCCGCCTGCGCATGGCTGACGAAGTACATGCCGTACACCGACTTGAAGACGAAACCGAACGCGACCAGACCGATGGCGAACACCCCGGCGCTGAAGGTCACCGCTTTCAGACGGCCGAACGGGGTCATGCCGTGGCCGCCGTCCTTGACCTTGCGCGCCTTGGTGAAGTTGTCGCGCTGCAGGGTCGCCAACACTTCACCCATGCTGACGATATCGCCGGCCAGGTGCGAAGTGATCAGGTGACGCAGGGTCGAGATGTCCTGTGGCTCCAGGTTCTGGAACTGGCAACCGGCGCGGCCGGTCTGGCGGTCGTAGGAACGCACTTGCAGTTCGACATCCATGGCCAGGCCGAGGTTGTCGATCACGAACTGCAGACGCGCCTTGTACACGTCGCCGGCCTTGAGCGGCAGTTGCCCGGCGTTGAACGCCAGACCTCCGGCGGACAGATCGAGGACCCGCGCTTCGACTGGCGTCCGGTCTGGGCCGAAGAACCGCAGTTTGGCCGGGATTTTTACCCGGGCGTGCTGGCGCTGAGCTTCAGATTCATGCACTACGTTGGCGTTGACGGCGGTATTCATAGGGGCGATTTCCTTGTTAATTCAATAGGGGCGGGTCAGACCATCATCAGCAGCACGGCGACGAAAATGCTGCCGGCGGAGAAGGTCATGGTCCGAGACGACCAGGTGTTGAACCAACGTTGAAAGCTGGCGAGATCACGGGTCAGGGAAGTGGGTTGGCGAGTCCAGGATTGTTGGTCGAGGCGGAAGAACACGTAGATCTTCACCAGCGCACCGACGATCTGGTTGTAATAGAGAATCGCCGGGTAGGCCGGGCCGATCCGGTGACCGGAGCACGACAGCAGCAGGGTCAGAATCAGGCGGGTGATGCCGATCCACAGCAGGTAGGCGAGGATGAACGCGCCGCCGTACTTGAAGCTGGCGATGATTGCCACGGTCAGCCCCAGCAGCGAGGTCCACATCGACACGCGCTGATCGAACAGCACCACCGAGGTGAACGCGCCGAGGCGTTTCACACCCAGGCCCAGGGCGCGTGAGTTCTGGCGCAGGTTGTTGCCGTACCAGCGGAACATCAGTTTGCGGCTGGCCTTGATGAAGCTCTTTTCCGGCGGGTGTTCAACGGTGTTGATCGCCGCATCCGGCACATAAAAGGTGTCGTAACCCAGGCGCATCAGGCTGAACCAGCTCGACTTGTCGTCGCCGGTGAGAAACTTGAAACGGCCCAGGCGCCAGTGTTGCAGCGAGTCGCTTTCGACGTCGGCGATGAATTCCGGGTTGGTCACCACCGTGGCGCGGAATACCGACATACGCCCGGTCATGGTCAGTACGCGCTTGGACAGGGCCATCGAGCACATGTTGATGTGGCGCTGGGCGAAACGCAGCTTGTGCCATTCGCTCATGATGTAGCCGCCGCGCACTTCGCAGAACTCGTTGGTGGTCAGGCCGCCGACGTTGCCGAACAGCTGGAACCACGGCACGGTCTTGCGCACAGAGCCTTCGCCGAGCACGGTGTCGCCGTCGATCACGGCGACCACGGCGCGGTCGTCCGGCAGGTGACGGGAGATCGCGCGGAAACCATAGGCCAGGCCATCGCGCTTGCCGGTGCCGGGAATGCGCACGAAGTCGAGTTTGACTCGTGCCGGCGGATTCATCCGCGCCCAGAGTGCCTTGACCAGCAACTCATCGGACATTTCCACGATCGAGCAGACCACGGTGGTCGGCAGTTCGCAGTCGATGGCTTCGCGGATCACCGAGCTGTAGACCTGCGCCGTGGTCAGCGCGTCGATACGGAAACTGGTGACCATCAGAAACACATGCGACGGGTCCGCCGCTTTACCCAGCTTGCGTACTTTGCGACGCAGGTGCGGGTAAACGATGTAGAGAAAAATCATGCCGCGCACAAAGTGCGTTGCACCCATCGAGTAGCGCCAGATACCCACGGCGCCAATCAGGAAAATGAAGTCCTTCGACTCGGAGTCGAACGTGGACGTGGGCAGCATCAAGGCCAGGCCCATCAGCAGACTGAGATAAAAAAACCAGCCGGCTGATTGCAGAAAAAAATGTTTGAGCTTGCTCATCAGCGTCATCCGAAGGTAAGGGAGGCTTCAAGTTGCAAGCGTCAAGCTGCAAGCAAATCGCTTTGACTTGCAGCTCGAAGCTTGTCGCTTGGCGCTGAGTTACCAGCAAATGCCTTCGGTGCGCGTACCGGCGTCAGTGGCTTTGGCCATGAAGCCGACCAGGTCGATGACCTGTTTGCCGTGCGGTGCTTGCTGGGCCAGCGAGCGGAACTTCTCGTCGCGGTTGCCGAGGATGATCACGTCGGAGTTGTCGATCACCGAATCGAAGTCCGCGTTGAGCAGGGACGACACGTGGGGGATCTTCGACTCGATGTAGTCCTTGTTCGCGCCGTGAACACGGGCGTACTCGACGTTGCTGTCGTAGATGCTCAGGTCGTAACCCTTGCCGATCAGCATTTCGGCCAGTTCCACCAGCGGACTTTCGCGCAGGTCATCGGTACCGGCCTTGAAGCTCAGGCCGAGCAGGGCGACTTTGCGTTTGTCGTGGCTTTCAACGATGTCGAAGGCGTTCTGCACTTGCGATTCGTTGCTGCGCATCAGCGAGTTGAGCAGCGGCGCTTCGACGTCCAGCGAACCTGCACGGTAGGTCAGGGCGCGCACGTCTTTGGGCAGGCACGAACCGCCGAAGGCGAAGCCCGGGCGCATGTAGTACTGGGACAGGTTGAGGGTCTTGTCCTGGCAGACCACTTCCATCACTTCACGGCCATCGACGCCAACCGCTTTGGCGATGTTGCCGATCTCGTTGGCGAAGGTCACTTTGGTCGCGTGCCAGACGTTGCAGGTGTACTTGATCATCTCGGCAACGGCGATGTCCTTGCGGATGATCGGTGCATCGAGTTCTTCGTACAGCGATTGCAGAACGTCGCCGGATGCTTTGTCGAATTCGCCGATGACGGTCATCGGTGGCAGGTCGTAGTCGGCGATGGCGGTGGATTCACGCAGAAATTCCGGGTTGACCGCGACGCCGAAGTCGACGCCGGCCTTCTTGCCCGAGCAGTCCTCGAGAATCGGGATCACCACGTTGGCGACGGTGCCCGGCAGCACGGTGCTGCGGACCACGATGGTGTGGCGAGTGGATTTTTCACGCAGCACGAAACCGATCTCGCGGCACACGGCCTCGATGTAGTTCAGTTCCAGATCGCCGTTCTTCTTGCTCGGTGTACCGACGCAGATCATCGACAGGTCGGTGTCACGAATCGCCTCGGCGAAGTTGGTTGTACCGCGCAGACGACCGGTCTCGATACCCTGAGCCAGAAGTTCGCCCAGACCTGGTTCAACAATCGGCGACTTGCCGGCGTTGATCATGTCGATCTTGTCTTTGGCAACATCGACGCCAACCACGTCATGGCCCCGTGCAGACAGGCAACCGGCACACACTGCGCCAACGTAACCCAAACCAAATATGCTGATGCGCATCGCAATTACCTCTGTGTTTTATCAAGCCATTAGATGGCCGGAGTTAATGGTGTTCAGCGGTCATAGTGCACTCGGAAGTGCGGCATGCAGGCGCCACAATGCCGTGTGCAGGCATACTAAGTTCCGAGTGTCTAAATAAATGCACTCAAGATGTGCGCAACTAGGCCTGGTTGTTATGACTTGCCCTGTTATGCAGCCGATCTTCTTGCTGGAAGACTCTTGTGCATGTGTTCCGCCCACCTGATGTCGGACGTAACGCCCTTAAATCAAGCGGTTGGGTGCTCAGGCGAGCACGTCTACAGGGGCGCAGCCTTGGCCTTGTAGAGGATGTTTATGGTGCGTATCACCTATCCATCGTTAGTTGATCAGATGAGTGAGCCATCTAGGCAAGTTGCTGTGACAACTTGGTTACATGGTTCTCCGCTCTGCGTAAGTTATCTCGTACAAACTCGGCGAGAATCGTTACCGGTGGTATGAGCTATGCATTTGGACATAGTTCCTACCCGTTCATCGTCGAATCTGAAATTTTTTGAAATATTGCCAAAGATGGCACTGGTCTCAATTTGATAGCACTTTCGATTTCGCCCTTTATTAATAGGCGGATAATCGCGTTAGATGTTTTTGTGCCACTACCGTGAAAAAATTTAGGTGCCACTACTGAAAAAAATCGCGGCTGTCGAGTGAAACTAAAATTAGAATTGGGGAGGACGATTTTATGGCGCCAATAAAACGGCGAAATATGGCGAGGGATTTTTGACGTCGTGCGAGCTGCACGACTCTTTATAGAAAGAGTCGTGCAATGGGCATGCTTTATTCCGGGGCGTGATCGCGCAAAAACACCAGGTTGTCCGGTTTCGATTGCTCGGCGCTGAAGCGATAGCCCTGCACATCGAACTGTTTGAGGGCAGCCGGATCGTTGATCCGTTCCTGAATCACGAAACGGCTCATCAGGCCACGGGCCTTCTTCGCGTAGAAGCTGATGATCTTGTACTGGCCGTTTTTGAAGTCCTTGAACTCGGTGTTGATGATCCGCGCATTCAGCGCGCTGCGCTTGACCGCCGAGAAGTATTCGTTGGAGGCCAGGTTCAGCAGCACGTCATCGCCTTGTTCGGCGAGCGCTTCGTTGAGCCATTCGCTGATGCGCGTGCCCCAGAATGCGTACAGATCCTTGCCACGGGCGTTGGCCAGTTTGGTGCCCATTTCCAGACGATACGGTTGCATCAGATCCAGCGGGCGCAGCAGGCCATAGAGGCCGGAGAGCATCCGCAGGTGCTTTTGCGCGTAGTCGAACTGGTCTTCGCTGAACGATTGCGCATCGAGACCGGTGTACACGTCACCCTTGAACGCGAGCAGGGCCTGCTTGGCGTTTGCCGGGGTGAAGGCGGGCGTCCAGCTGCCGAAACGCGCGGCATTCAGGCCGCCGATCTTGTCGGACACGTGCATCAGTTCGCTGATTTGCGCCGGGCTCAGTTCGCGCAGTTGCTGGATCAGCTCCTGGGAATGGTCGAGGTATTGCGGCTGAGTGAAGCGCTGGGTCGCCGGCGGTGTTTCATAATCGAGGGTCTTGGCGGGGGAAATCACCATCAGCATGAAGTCGTCTCCTTTAATCGTGGGGGCGATTCTAGGGGGTTGGCGGTGCTGACTCCAGCTATCAAGCCCATAGGTGATCGACGGCTCACCTCAATTCCCTTGTGGGAGGGGGCTTGCTCCCGAAGAGGCCGTGTCAGTCGCTATAGGTGTTGAATGACCCACCGCATTCGCGAGCAAGCCCGCTCCCACAGGGGCTAGGTGTTGCTGCAAAGAATCGTGTGAGATCAGCTATAGTGCCGCGCGGGTTTGGTTATGGAGACACCCCTTTGCGCATTGTTCTTTTATTCACCGCGTGGCTGTTGAGCTGCGGTGCCATGGCGGCACCGGGTGACGTGGCGACGCTGGATCGCAGCACCTGGCCGGAGCAGCTCAGCAACCCGACCCTGTTCGACGTCGCGTCCCGCGCGGAAATCCTCATGTTCGCCCGTGGCCTGCTCGGCACCGAAGCGCTGGACGAGGCCGCGCTGGCCCAGCGTCTAGGGCTGCGTACGGTCAATCTCGGCGCGATCAACAGCCTGCGTCAGCGGTTGTGGGAACGACTGTTGGCCGGCTACAACTTCGCCCAGCAGAGCTGCGATCAGGACGCCTCCTTCTGCTTCCTCGTCGAAGATTTGCCGTCGTTGCGCGAGCAGGCGGCCAAGTTCGTGGTCAGCGACGACAGTTATTACACCAAGTGGGCGGAGCCGAGCCGGCTGTTTCATTTGCAGTACCTGGACGAGCTGATGCGCAAGGCCGCGCTGTCGCCGCAAACCAGCAGCGAAGTCGATCATTTTGGCGACTACGAGCGCAATGGCGACGAGATGCACGATCGGCTGTTTCTGCTGAGTTTCGACAGCGCCGCCAATCTGCTGCCGGACAACACCGACTGGATCGCCGACTACCTGCGCAAATCCAATCTGAGCGGCACCTTCTTCCTCCTGGGCAAGGACGTGCAGGCGCGGCTGGCGGATCGCTCGGTGAGCAACCTGCAATCGGAGTTCTCCAAACAGTGCGTTGGCGTGCAGGGCTGGGAGTTCCGTTCCCACAGCCACTGGCAGGACTGGCAGGACTCGGTGCGCCGCAGCAGCGATCTGGTGAAGAGCAAGCTTCCGGAAAACTACGTACCGCTGTTCCGTCCGCCGGAGGGGCAGCGCCGCAGTGATGCCGGCAGTTTCTTCCGCAATCAGGGTCTGCAAGTGGCGCTGTGGGACATCGATGCCCAGGACGGCGCGGGCAAACTCAAGGGCGCGCCGAGTGCGCAGCGGGTGTTGACCCAGATGCTGTTGTGGCGCCATGGGGTGATCAATTTCAACATGAAACAGGATGCGGTGAAGACCGCGCTGCCGTGGCTGATTACGCAAACTGCGCAAAGCGGGATCGGCTGGGAGGATTGTCAGGACGGGTTTCGCTGACAAACGGCAAAAGCCCGGGAACATTGGGCTTGGGGCGATTTTTATAGAGAATTCGATGCAGGCGGACTTCCGACTTTAGCGGTGTCTGGACGGTCCGCCAAGGGCTTTTCGTCACTCTGCAAAATAAACTTAAAAAAACCGTCAAAGTACTTTTTTATGTCATGGGTTTTGGAGTATTACGAAGACAGACCGCCGAAACCTGCAACACAGGTGGCGTCTTCCAAGACCCGTTTGTTTGCAGTCACTTGAATCTCCGCAGGTGAGGTTTCGGCAGTCACTTCGAGGCGCAGCACCGCTCAGGTATTGCGTCGAATGGCTCCCACAAAGGTGACCGAGTATGGATGATCACGGACGTAGCCCTTCTTCCAACCAGCCAATCCTTTATGTACTCGATACCAACGTATTGATTCACGATCCAAATGCCCTGCTGAATTTCGAAGAACACCACGTCGCGATCCCGATGACCGTGCTTGAGGAACTGGACAAGCTCAAGAGCGGCCATCACAGCGTTGCTGCCGAATGCCGTCAGGCTATCCGTCTGATTGACAAGACCCTGGGCGATGCCTCCCCCGAGGATGTCGAACTGGGCGTGCCGATCCAGCGCGGCAAGGGCGGGCCGAAGGGCTTGCTGTCAATTCTGATGAGCAAACAGGCCGAGTCGAGCCTGATTCTGCCCGAGCATCTGAACGACAACAAAATCATCAACCAGTTGATCGACCTGCACACCCGCGATCCAAAAAAGCCTGTGGTGCTGGTCACCAAAGACATCAACATGCGCCTCAAGGCGCGCGCCTGCGGCATTGATGCCGAGGATTACAGCACCGACCAACTGGTCGATGACGTGTCCCTGCTGCCCAATGGCTACCACAACATGACTGGCTCTTTCTGGGACCGCGTGAGCAAGGTCGATACCCGTCAGGATCACGGCCGCACCTGGCATCAGGTGCAACTGATCGACAACCTGCCGGCGGTGCATATCAACGAGTTCATCATCGATGAACAGGGCTTTGTCGGCTGGATCAAGGAAATTCAGGAAGATCGGCTGCTGATTCTCGACCTGCACCAGGAACCGCTGCTGCACCAGGAAGCCTGGGGCCTCAAACCACGCGACATTTATCAGAGTCTGGCGCTATACGCGCTGCTGGATCCGGACATCCATCTGGTCAATCTGTCGGGTGCGGCAGGTTCGGGTAAAACCATTCTGGCGCTGGCCGCTGCGATCGAGCAGACCATGGTCAGCAAGCGTTATCGCCGAATCATCGCGACCCGCAGCGTGCAGGGCCTGGACCAGGAAATCGGCTTCCTGCCCGGCACCGAAGCGGAAAAAATGGAGCCGTGGCTGGGCGCCATTACCGACAACCTCGAAGCTTTGCACATGGATGACGAAAACACCCATGGCAGCGTCGATTACATCCTCAGCAAAGTGCCGTTGCAGTTCAAATCGCTCAACTACATTCGCGGTCGCAGCTTCCAGCAGAGCCTGATCCTGATCGACGAATGCCAGAACCTCACGCCGCACCAGATGAAAACCATCATCACCCGGGCGGGCGCTGGTTCCAAAGTGGTGTGCCTGGGCAACTTGGCACAGATCGATACCCCTTACCTGTCCGCGACCAGCTCCGGGCTGACCTACCTGACCGAACGCTTCAAGGATTTCCCGAACGGGGTGCACATCACCCTGCAGGGCGTGCCACGTTCGATTCTGGCCGAATACGCCGAATCGCATTTGTAACCCTTCAACCGAAGCCGGGCGGCCCGAAAGCCGCCCGGTTTTTTATGCCCTACGCAAATCAAAATGCAGGAGTGAGCCTGCTCGCGATAGCGGTCGATCAGTGGACATCAATGTTGAATATCAGACCGCTATCGCGAGCAGGCTCACTTCTACAGGGGATAGTGGTGAACTCGTAATCAGGGATGCAGAAATTTGACTCGCAGGTTTACAATCCACGCTCCTGATCAGGAGTAATCCCGTGCTGACTCATCTCGATTCCCAAGGTCGCGCCAACATGGTCGACGTCACCGAAAAAGCCGTGACGTTCCGTGAAGCGACGGCCCAGGCGCTGGTGCGCATGCTCCCCGAAACCCTGCAGATGATCGTCAGTGGCGGCCATCCCAAGGGTGATGTGTTTGCCGTGGCGCGTATCGCCGGCATTCAGGCAGCGAAGAAAACCAGTGATCTGATTCCCCTGTGCCACCCGCTGATGCTCACCGGCGTCAAAGTCGAGCTCAGTGCTGAAGGCGATGACAGTGTGCGCATCGTCGCGCGCTGCAAACTGTCCGGGCAGACCGGCGTCGAAATGGAAGCGCTGACCGCCGCCAGCGTCGCCGCCCTGACCCTCTACGACATGTGCAAAGCCGTCGATCGTGGCATGACCATCGAAAGCGTGCGCCTGCTGGAGAAGGTCGGCGGCAAGAGCGGGCATTTCCAGGCGGAGCAGCCATGAAGCTGACGGTGAAGTTTTTTGCCCGTTACCGTGAAGCGCTGGGCGTGGATTCGGTGGCGGTCGAAGGTGATTTCGCCACCGTCGATGACGTGCGCGCACTGCTCGTGCAACGTGGCGGTGCCGAGGTGTTGAGCGAACAGAACCTGATGTGCGCCCGCAACGAAGACCTGTGCCAGCTCGACGAGCCGGTGAGTGACGGCGACGAAGTGGCGTTTTTTCCCACCGTGACCGGAGGCTGAGCCATGGCGATTCGTGTGCAGTGCGCGGCGTTCGATCCCGGTGCTGAAGTCAACGCGATGCACGCGGCCAACGTCGGCGTCGGCGCGGTAGTGAGTTTTGTCGGCTACGTGCGCGACTTCAATGACGGGCTGGACGTGGCCGGGATGTTTCTCGAGCACTACCCGGGCATGACCGAAAAAGCCCTGGGCAAGATCACCGTTGAGGCCGAACAGCGTTGGCCACTGTTGAAGCTGGAAGTGTTGCACCGCATCGGCGCGCTGGAGCCGGGTGAGCCGATCGTGTTTGTCGGTGCAGCCAGTGCCCATCGTCAGGCCGCTTTCGATGCCTGCGCCTTTGTCATGGACTACCTGAAAACCCGCGCGCCGTTCTGGAAGAAAGAAAACACCAGCGACGGCCCGCGCTGGGTTGAAGGGCGGGACAGTGATCACGCCGCAGCCGATCGCTGGAAGAAATAAAACCCGCGTCGTCCTCAAGTCAGTCATCGCGATCAGGCTCACTCCTGCAGTTGGAATGCGTTCCCCTGTAGGAGTGAGCCTGCTCGCGATGGCGTCATTCGCCACACAACAATATCCTGACTCTCTGCCCAATTGACGGTTTGTACGTAAAAGTCCAGTATGGATTTACAAGTATAAAAAAGCCGTTCCAGCTCTTTTCTTCTGTCTTGCCAAACCAACAACAACCCGCGAGAGAACGAACATGAAGAAACTCCCCCTCATCACCGGTCTGGCCCTGAGCCTGTTGGCGTGCACCAGCGTGTTTGCCGCCGAGAAAACCCTGCGCATCGGCATCGAGGCCGCCTATCCGCCATTCGCCTCGAAAACCGACAAGGGTGAAATCGTCGGTTTCGACTACGACATCGGCAATGCCCTGTGCGTGCAGATGAAGGCCAAGTGTGTGTGGGTCGAGGGTGAGTTCGATGGCCTGATTCCTTCGCTGAAAGTGAAGAAAATCGACATGGCCCTGTCGTCGATGACCATCAACGAGGATCGCAAGAAGTCGGTGGATTTCACCCACAAGTACTACTTCACCTCATCGCGACTGGTGATGAAGGACGGCGCCACGGTGGATGACCAGTACGCCAGCCTCAAGGGCAAGAACGTCGGCGTGCAGCGCGCCACCACTACCGATCGTTATGCCACCGAGGTGTTTGAGCCGAAGGGCATTAACGTCAAGCGCTACAGCAACAACGAAGAGATCTACATGGACCTGGCGGCCGGGCGCCTCGATGCGATTTTCGCCGACACCATTCCGCTGACGGACTTCCTGTCGATGCCGCGTGGCAAGGGCTATGCGTTTGTCGGGCCTGAGTTGAAGGATCCAAAGTACGTGGGCGAGGGCGCGGGGATTGCGGTGCGCAAGGGCAATACTGAACTGGTCAGCGAGTTGAACACGGCCATCGACGGGATCCGTGCGAGTGGCGAGTATCAGAAGATCTCCCAGAAGTATTTCAAGTCCGACATCTACGGCGACTGATAGCCCGCCTTCGGGAGCAAGCCCCCTCCCACAGGGGAACGCATTCCAATGTGGGAGACTTCCGAGAAGTATTTCAAGTCTGACATCTACGGCGACTGATGGCCCGCTATCGTCGGAACGCCGCCCGGAGCCGGCTCACTCCTGCATGGGATCGCATTTCAAATGTAGGAGCGAGCCTGCTCGCGATGGGGCCAGATCAGGTAATACACCTGCTGGATCCTAGCCCTTCAATTCCTTCAAATGCTTGTACACCGTCGCCCGCCCCATGTTCAGCACGTTGGCCACATAGTTCGAGGCGCTCTTGCCCTTGAATGCGCCTTCGGCGTGCAGTGCCAGTACCAGCTCACGCTTGTGGTCGCGGGTCAGTAGATTCAGGCTCAGTTGGCGCTCGCGCAGCCAGGCGTGGAGGAAGGTGTTGATGCGTTCCTGCCAGTCATCGCGAAACAGTGAGTCCGGTTGCGGGATCAGCTTGCTCGGTGACAGGAACAGGTCCAGCGCAGCCTTGGCATTCTCGAACAGCGAAATATTCAGGTTGATGCACAGTACCGCCAGCGGCCGCTGTTCGCCGTCGCGCAGTACCGTGCTCAGGCTGCGAATCTTCTGGCCGTCCCAATTGAGCTTTTCATACGGGCCGATATTGCGGTCGCTGACATCCTCGCTGAGCATGTCTTCAAGTGATGAATCGTCGCCGATCTCGCGTTTGGACAGGTTGTTGGCGATGTAGTCGACTTTCTGCGTGCGCAAGTCGTGCAGCACCACTTCGGCGTGCGGAAAGAACAGCGTGGCGATGGCGTCGGCGACGGCACGGAAGTTATCCAGTGCCGGATCGAATTCGGGGGCGGTCATGATTGTGGAGCTCCAGGCGGCGTCAACGCCCCCGTGAACAGGGGGCGCTGCGAGTGTGCCGCAATCCGTTGGGCGCGTCATCCGCGAGGGTGCTCAGCCAAGCCGTGCAGGCGAGAGCATGGCGCTGCTCAGACCGAACTGCTGCAGCGGCTCAGGCAGCGGCTGACCCCGCAGCAATGCCGCGCTGGCCTGGCCCATGGCCGGTGAGGTCTGAATGCCGTAACCACCCTGAGCGGCGACCCAGAACAGCCCTGGCACTTGTGGATCGAAGCCGCTGAGCAGATCACCGTCCGCGACAAAGCTGCGCAAACCGGCCCAGGTGCGGGTCGGGCGGCGGATGGTCAGGGTCGTGGCTTCTTCGATCTGGTAGATGCCCATGGCGATGTCCAGCTCTTCCGGTTGTACGTCGTGAGGTTCGACCGGGTCGGCATTGGCCGGCGAGCCGAGGAACATCCCGGCGTCGGGTTTCATGTAGAACGATTCGTCGAGGCTGACCAACATCGGCCAGTGGTGAATGTCGACACCCTCGGGGCCTGCGAAGATGAACGCGGCACGGCGCTTGGGTTGCACGCCCAGCGATTGCGCGCCGGCCAATGCACCGACCTTGTCGGCCCAGGCGCCGGCGGCGTTGATAATGATCGGGGCGGTAAAGCTCTGGCCGTTGGTTTGCACTTGCCACTGGCCGTCGGCATCGCGACTCAGGCCCAGCACCTCGCAATCGGTGTGCACTTCGCCGTTGTTGCGGCGAATGCCGCGCAGGTAACCCTGATGCAGGGCATCGGTGTCGATGTCGCTGGCGGTCGGGTCGTAGATCGCACCGTGAACCTTTTCCCGACGCAGAATCGGCAGCCGTGCGCAGGCTTCGTCAGCACTGAGCAATTGCATCTGCGGCACCGTGGCTTTGGCGCTGAGGTACTGGTTGTTCAGTTCGGCGGCATCGCCGGTGAAATCAACGGTCATTTCGCCGCGCGGCGTGAGCAATGGGTGCTCGCAGAAGCCGCTTGGCGGGTGATCGAAAAACTCACGGCTGGCCAGCGTCAGCGCCCGTACCTGAGGCGTTCCATAAGCGGCGGTGTACAGCGCTGCCGAGCGACCGGTGGAGTGGTAGCCCGGGTGGGATTCACGTTCCAGCACGATCACTTTGGCGTGCGGCGACAGCCAGAAACCGGTGGAAGCGCCGGCGATCCCGCCGCCGATGATGATGAAATCTGCCTGGCTCATGAAAGTCTCCGGTGTGGACGCAATATCAAGGAGTTCGCTATCCCTGTAGGAGTGAGCCTGCTCGCGATAGCGGTGTATCAGGCAACAATAATGCTGAATGTAAGACCGCTATCGCGAGCAGGCTCACTCCTACAGGGATATGTGGTGTTAGTGGGTTAAGTGATAAACCGCATTGGCCAGCGCAATGTCTTCCAGGCCCAGGCCTATTGAACGGAAAAACACGTGACGATCGTAACCGGGGCGCGGCACTTTCTCGCTGAGCAGATCGGCAAGGTCACCGACAATCGCAGCCTTGTCCCAGCCATGCTGTTCAGTGGCGATCAACATCTCACCCGCCGAGCCTGGCGTGGTCAGACGGTAGTCACAGAACACCTGCATGTCGTTCAGACGCTGCGGCGGCACTTCATGGGCGCGCGGGGCGTTGGTGCTGATCGAGGTGATCAGCGCCGGTTTGCTCAAGGTGGCCGGGTCGATCACCGGGCCTGCGGACGACGTGCAGAGCATGATCACGTCGGCCCCGGCGAGGGCGGTTTCGCGGCTGTCGGCAATCTTCAGCCCGGGGAAGATCTGTTTCAACAGCGCTTGGGTTTCAGCGTCTTCAGGCAGGTTCGGCGAATACATGCTGATGCTCTGCCAGTCACGCAGACCTTTCACATAATGCAGATGCGCCTGAGCGACCTTGCCGCTGCCGATGATCGCCAGTCGTGAAGCCTTCAGCGGAGCGAGGGCATCCACCGCCACCGCCGTGGTCGCGGCGGTACGCGCGGTAGTCAACTGACCGGCATCGCACAGCAGCAACGGCTGACCGGTTTGCATTGACATCAACAGGGTCCACGCCGTCACCAGCGGCCCCTGTTCGCGGACGATGTACGGCGACGTCTTGACCCCGTACACGCCGTCTTCGGCCAGCACGCCCAGGTAATTGATGAAGTCGCCGGCACCCTGCGGGAATTCCACCAGTTGTTGCGCCGGTTGCACGGCGTGGCCGGCCGCGAGGTCACGAAACAGTTTGCGCAGGATCTGCGGCACATCGATGCGCGTCAGCAGCTCGCGAGCCTGATGTTGGTCAATCACGTAGGGCGTACTGGGCATGTCAGGCTCCGGGGTCTAAAAGTAAACTAATTTGTCTATTATGGACTTTTAGTTGTCTCTCGCAAGCACCTGATGAAATGCCGGGCGAAAAAAAAGCGCAGTCGTTGCCGGCTGCGCTTTTCTTTTAAACGTCGCTTACTGCGGACGCTTGCGCTCAACCGCACGCAACAGGTGCGTCGGTGGCGTTTCGCAGCTGATCTTGCGACCGAGCTTCTCTTCGATGGACGGCAGCTGGTAGGAGTCGTCCTCGCCGGCGAAGCTGATCGACACGCCGTCAGCGCCTGCACGACCGGTGCGGCCGATGCGGTGCACGTAGTCGTCCGGTACTTCCGGCAGGGTGAAGTTGATCACGTGGCTGATGCCGTCGATGTGAATACCGCGACCGGCCACGTCGGTGGCGACCAGTACGCGGATCTTGCCTTCGCGGAAGCCTTCAAGGGTCTTGATGCGTTTGTGTTGCGGCACGTCGCCGGACAGTTGCGCGGCGTTGATGCCGTCACGCACCAGGCGCTCTTCGATACGGCGTACTTCGTCCTTGCGGTTGGCAAACACGATCACCCGCTCCCAACCGTTGTCGTTGACCAGGTTGAACAGCAGTTTGTATTTGTCGGCAGCGGCCACTGCATAGATGTGCTGCTCGACGTTTTCGTTGGCCACGTTGGTGACTTCGATTTCGACGATCGCAGGGTCGGTGGTCCACTGCTTGGCCAGGTTCATCACGTCTTCGGTGAAGGTCGCGGAGAACAGCAGAGTCTGGCGTTCGCTTTTCGGCGGGGTCTGGCGAATGATCTGCCGCACTTGCGGGATGAAGCCCATGTCGAGCATGCGGTCGGCTTCGTCCAGCACCATCACTTCGACCATGTCCAGGTGCACGTCGCCACGCTGGTTGAAGTCGAGCAGACGGCCCGGGGTGGCGACAAGAATGTCGCAGTGACGCGCTTCGAGGTGCTTGAGCTGCTTGTCGAAGTCCATGCCGCCAACGAACGTCATCACGTTGAGGCCGGTGTATTTGGTCAGGTCAGCGGCGTCCTTGGCGATCTGCACCACCAGCTCGCGGGTCGGCGCGATGATCAGCGCACGGGGTTCGCCCATGTAGCGTTCTTTCGGCGGCGGGGTCTGCAGCAACTGGGTGATGATCGAGATCAGGAACGCGGCCGTCTTGCCGGTACCGGTCTGCGCGCGGCCGATGGCGTCTTTGCCGGCGAGGGTGAAACCCAGCACCTGCGCCTGGATCGGCGTGCAGTACGGAAAGCCCAGGTCCTGAATGGCGTGCATCAGTTCCGGAGCGAGTTTGAAATCGTGGAAGCGGGTCTTGCCTTCCTGGGGGTCGACGACGAAATCTTCGAGTTTCCAGGGAATGACCGGTGCCTTGGGCTTCGGTTCGCGACGCGGGCGGGCCGGTTTCGGCGCTTCGGCGCTGACAGGTTCGGCGGCGGTAGCGGGTTGCGGCTCAGGCTTGGGTGTCGCTACCGGAGCCGGATGTTCAGCCTTGGGAGCCTCGCTGCGAGGGCCGGGGGCGTGCGACGGCGCACTGGGGACTGGCGCGAGCTGCTCAGCCTCGCTTTTACCGAACATTTTCTTGAGTGCTTTGAGCACGGTCATCTCATCAATTGGTTAAGGAATGTACGCCGGCCAGTGTAA
Source organism: Pseudomonas sp. P8_229 (assembly GCF_034008635.1). Lineage (NCBI taxonomy): Bacteria > Pseudomonadati > Pseudomonadota > Gammaproteobacteria > Pseudomonadales > Pseudomonadaceae > Pseudomonas > Pseudomonas sp. P8_229. Next base: position 4,129,692 of record NZ_CP125378.1, read on the forward strand.
TGCAAGAAACGGGCGCGGCGTAGTGGGATGATCAAAGGGGTCCGCTGAGCGGCCGAATCAGCGTAGACGCTCGCTCAGCCAGACGCCGATGTCGCGAATTTCTTCGGGTAACACTTCGTGCTCCATTGGGTATTCCTGCCATGTCACGGTGACACCATGCTTCACCAAATGCTCATAGGCACTGCGGCCCATCGAGTTCTCCACCACGCCATCGAACTGGCCGTGCAGGCACAAAGCCGGAATGCGCTGCTGACTGGCGCAAAGCTCCATTTCGTCGGTGAAAGTCGGGGCATAGGTGGAGAGGGCAAGTACGCCACCCAACGGGCCTTGCCACTTCAGATAGGCGGTGTGCAGGACGACGGCGCCACCCTGGGAAAACCCCGCAAGAAAAATCCGCGAAGCGTCTATTCCGCTGGCGCGCTCCTTTTCGATCAATTCAATGATGCGATCCGCCGACGCTTCCAACTGCTCACGGTCAATCGACCGCGCCGGGCTCATGGCCTTTATGTCGTACCAGCTCGGCATCTCGTAACCACCATTGATGGTGACGGGCTGGGTTGGCGCTTGCGGCAATACAAAGCGGGTAGTCAGCAGGCTTTCCTGCAGCGCTTCGGCGACCGGCAGAAAGTCATAGCGGTCAGCGCCGAGGCCGTGGAGCCATATCACGCAGGCGTCTGCGGGCTTTACGGGTTGAAGAATCAGGGGCTCGGTCATGGCTGCTCCAAAAATGGGCGGGCGCTCTCAATAAGTGCGTGATTGAGGTGCGCGCCCGGTCGATCCGTTAAGAAGATGTCGCAAGGCTACAAGTTTTGCTATTGACCTGTCGCGCAATCGCTTCAGCAAGCGGTGTGGTACGGGCTTTGCTATGGAGGATTCTGTACGAAGCATCCTACGTCTGGCGGTAACACTATCAGTGTACGTCTTGCGACGGGATTGCAACGAATCCGGTGATGGATGTTCGCCAATGGCCGCTACGGGCAAAGCGAACGTGAAAGGGCTACAGCCCGTTCGGCCGATTGGTGAGAAGTGAGTTATCCATGATGTGGATTTTCTCCTACTAGACTCATAGCGAAGGTCTTACGTCGGTTGACCCCAAAAAAAGCCAACACGGGTCGACAACGCCTCAAAAGGGTGCGACTGGACTCAAGCTCCGACACAACAAGAGCAAAACTGGAGGTTTGAATGAAGATGTTGAAATCCACTCTGGCGGTCGTGACTGCAGCAGCAGTACTCGGCGTCAGCGGGTTCGCTCAGGCGGGTGCAACCCTGGATGCCGTGCAGAAGAAAGGTTTCGTGCAGTGTGGCGTGAGCGACGGTCTGCCGGGCTTCTCGGTACCGGACGCCTCGGGCAAGATCCTCGGGATCGACGCTGACGTCTGCCGCGCTGTAGCCGCTGCCGTATTCGGCGACGCCAACAAGGTCAAGTTCAGCCAGTTGAACGCCAAGGAGCGCTTCACCGCGCTGCAGTCCGGCGAAATCGACCTGCTTTCGCGCAACACCACCATGACCAGCTCGCGTGACGCCGGCATGGGGCTGAAATTCCCGGGCTTCATTACTTACTACGACGGCGTGGGCTTCCTGGCCAACAACAAGCTGGGCGTGAAAAGTGCCAAGGAACTGGACGGTGCAACCATCTGCATCCAGGCCGGTACCACCACCGAGCTGAACGTCTCCGACTACTTCCGCGCCAACGGCCTGAAGTACACCCCGATCACCTTCGACACCTCCGATGAAAGCGCCAAGTCGCTGGAATCCGGTCGTTGCGACGTGCTGACCTCCGACAAGTCGCAGTTGTATGCACAGCGCAGCAAACTGGCCTCGCCAAAAGACTACGTGGTGCTGCCGGAAACCATTTCCAAGGAACCGCTGGGCCCGGTCGTGCGTAACGGCGACGACGAGTGGCTGGCGATCGTTCGCTGGGTTGGCTACGCGCTGCTGAACACTGAAGAAGCCGGCGTGACGTCGAAAAACGTGCTGGAAGAAGCCAAGTCCACCAAGAACCCGGATGTCGCTCGTCTGCTGGGTGCTGACGGTGAATATGGCAAGGACCTGAAACTGCCGAAGGACTGGGTTGTGAAAATCGTTTCGCAGGTCGGTAACTACGGTGAAATCTTCGAGAAAAACCTCGGCAAGGGCACTCCGCTGGAAATCGACCGTGGCCTGAACGCGCTGTGGACCAACGGCGGCATTCAGTACGCACCACCAGTGCGCTAATGGATCTATCGCCCGGCGGGCCAACCGCCGGGTGATGTTCTGTTCCATTTCTTGCGGGGCACTTCATGCAAAATTCAATCGGCGCACCAAAGCAGAGGCTCAGCCTCAGCGATCCGCGAGTGCGTGCGTGGCTGTTTCAGATCATCACCGTCGTGGCAGTGGTCGCCATGGGCTGGTATCTGTTCGATAACACCCAGACCAACCTGCAGCATCGGGGCATCACCTCCGGTTTCAGCTTTCTGGAGCGCAGTGCCGGATTCGGCATCGCTCAGCACCTGATCTCCTACACCGAAGCGGACAGTTACTCGCGGGTGTTTGTGATCGGTTTGCTCAACACGTTGTTGGTCACCTTCATCGGCGTGATCCTGGCGACCCTGCTCGGCTTCATCGTCGGTGTGGCGCGGCTGTCGCCGAACTGGATCATCAGCAAACTGGCGACCGTGTATGTGGAAGTATTCCGCAACATTCCGCCGCTGCTGCAGATCCTGTTCTGGTACTTCGCGGTGTTCCTGACCATGCCGGGACCGCGCAACAGTCACAACTTCGGCGACACCTTCTTCGTCAGCAGCCGTGGCCTGAACATGCCGGCCGCGCAAATGGCTGACGGCTTCTGGGCGTTCTTCATCAGCGTGGTGCTGGCCATCGTCGCCATCGTGCTGATGTGCCGCTGGGCCAACAAGCGTTTCGAAGAAACCGGCGTACCGTTCCACAAGTTCTGGACTGGCCTGGCGATTCTGCTGGTGATCCCGACCTTGTGCGCGCTAATCTTCGGCGCACCGCTGCACTGGGAGATGCCGCAACTCAAGGGCTTCAACTTTGTCGGTGGCTGGGTACTGATCCCGGAACTGCTGGCGCTGACCCTGGCGTTGACCGTGTACACCGCAGCGTTCATCGCTGAAATCGTGCGCTCGGGGATCAAGTCGGTCAGCCATGGCCAGACCGAAGCGGCCCGTTCGCTCGGCCTGCGCAACGGCCCGACTCTGCGTAAGGTGATCATTCCACAAGCGCTGCGGGTGATCATTCCGCCGCTGACCAGCCAATACCTGAACCTGGCGAAAAACTCCTCGCTGGCCGCCGGTATCGGCTACCCGGAAATGGTTTCGCTGTTCGCCGGCACCGTGCTCAACCAGACCGGCCAGGCCATCGAAGTCATTGCCATCACCATGAGCGTGTACCTGGCGATCAGTATCAGCATTTCCCTGCTGATGAACTGGTACAACAAGCGCATTGCGCTGATCGAGCGGTGAGGAAACGCGCATGACAACCCATACTTTCAAACCCGACATGCCCCCACCGAGCAGCAGCATCGGCGTGGTGGCGTGGATGCGCGCGAACATGTTCTCCAGCTGGCTCAACACCCTGCTGACCCTGTTTGCGTTTTACCTGATCTACCTGGTGGTACCACCGATCCTCAGCTGGGCGATCTTCGACGCCAACTGGGTCGGCACTACCCGCGCCGACTGCACCAAGGACGGCGCCTGCTGGGTGTTCATTCAGCAGCGTTTTGGCCAGTTCATGTACGGCTACTACCCGACCGAACTGCGCTGGCGCGTAGACCTCACCGTGTGGCTGGCAGTGCTTGGCGTGGCACCGCTGTTCATCTCGCGCTTTGCGCGTAAAGCGGTGTACGGCCTGAGCTTCCTGGTGATCTACCCGATCGTTGCGTACTTCCTGTTGCACGGCGGCGTCTTCGGTCTGACCACCGTGGCGACCAGCCAGTGGGGCGGGCTGATGCTGACCCTGGTGATCGCCACTGTTGGTATCGCTGGCGCCCTGCCGCTGGGGATCATCCTTGCGCTGGGCCGTCGCTCGAACATGCCGGCGATTCGTGTGGTCTGCGTGACCTTCATCGAATTCTGGCGCGGCGTGCCGTTGATCACCGTGCTGTTCATGTCGTCGGTGATGCTGCCGCTGTTCCTGCCTGAAGGCATGAACTTCGACAAGTTGCTGCGGGCACTGATCGGCGTGATCCTGTTCCAGTCGGCCTACGTTGCCGAAGTGGTACGCGGCGGTCTGCAAGCGATCCCCAAAGGTCAGTACGAAGCCGCTGCGGCGATGGGCCTCGGTTACTGGCGCGCCATGGGCCTGGTGATTCTGCCGCAAGCCCTGAAGCTGGTGATTCCGGGCATCGTCAACACGTTCATTGCGCTGTTCAAGGACACTAGCCTTGTGATCATCATCGGCCTGTTTGACCTGCTCAACAGCGTCAAGCAAGCCGCTGCCGACCCGAAATGGCTGGGCATGGCCACCGAAGGCTACGTGTTCGCCGCCCTGGTGTTCTGGATTTTCTGTTTTGGTATGTCGCGCTATTCCATGCATCTGGAACGCAAGCTCGACACTGGCCACAAGCGTTAGGAGTTCTCTGTAAATGAGCGAAGCAATCAAAAAGCCTGTGGGCCCTGAAGGCATTATCCAGATGCAGGGCGTGAACAAGTGGTACGGCCAGTTCCACGTGCTGAAAGACATCAACCTCAACGTCAAACAGGGCGAGCGTATCGTGCTGTGCGGCCCGTCGGGTTCCGGCAAGTCGACCACTATCCGTTGCCTCAATCGCCTGGAAGAACACCAGCAGGGCCGCATCGTCGTCGACGGCGTGGAACTGACCAACGACCTCAAGCAGATCGAAGCGATCCGTCGCGAAGTCGGCATGGTGTTCCAGCACTTCAACCTGTTCCCGCACCTGACCATCCTGCAGAACTGCACGCTGGCGCCGATGTGGGTACGCAAGATGCCCAAGCGCAAGGCCGAGGAAATCGCCATGCATTACCTGGAACGCGTACGCATTCCGGAGCAGGCGCACAAATTCCCGGGGCAACTGTCGGGCGGCCAGCAACAGCGTGTGGCGATCGCTCGCGCGCTGTGCATGAAACCGAAAATCATGCTGTTCGACGAACCGACCTCGGCACTCGACCCGGAGATGGTGAAAGAGGTGCTGGACACCATGATCGGCCTCGCCGAAGACGGTATGACCATGCTCTGCGTGACCCACGAAATGGGCTTCGCCCGCACCGTGGCCAATCGCGTGATCTTCATGGACAAGGGCGAGATCGTCGAGCAGGCGGCACCGAATGACTTCTTCGACAATCCGCAGAATGACCGTACCAAGCTGTTCCTGAGCCAGATTTTGCATTGATTGCCTGGAGGCTGGTTTAACAACAAAGCCCCGTCGGATGCCCGGCGGGGCTTTTTTCATGGTCGTGAATCAACCCGCGTTGCCTTTGAGCTCCAGCGCTATGTGCACGGCCCGTAATGCATTGAGGCGCCCGTGTCCGTAGTAGTGACTGTGGCCGTTTGAATCGTATTGACCGAGCGGCCCGTCGTCGGCGTGACCGATCTTGTCGCAGCAGTCGGCGAGTATCTGCCGTACGGTCAGGCGATCGAGGTCGGGGTTGACGCCAAGTACCAGCGCCGCGACGCCCGCAGCGCCCGGGCAGGCGCTGGAGGTGCCGCTGAACGATTCGGTGTAGGCCGGCAACGTTTGGGCGGCGAAACTTGTGCTCAAATCCGTGGTGCGGATACCACGGGTCTGTGGGATCGAGGTGGCAGGTTTGAACTTCGGATCAGGGTGTTGCTGATCGCCGCTGGGAAAGCAGCACCAGAGCACCTTGCCAAAATCGCTGTAGGCGCTGCGCCGGTTCTGGTCGTTGCAGGCACCTACGGCAATTACATGGGGGTGGCTGGAGTAGCCATCGTTATCGGCGCATTCGTTACCGTTGCCTGCTCCAAAGAAGATGACGCAGCCTTTGCCGTTGCGGCCTTTGGTGGCGGCGTACTCGATCGCCAGCCGAGTGCTGGCGGCGAGGGGAAATACCTGGGCGTGACGAGGGTCAGCCGGGTCGGCCCAATGACCTTCCGCCGGTCCCCAACTGCAAGAAATGATGTCGGCGCCCTGATCGGCGGCCCAGAAAAAAGCGTCGGCCTCAGCACGTGCTCCCAGGGGTTTGGTTAGTTTCAACGGCATCAGGCTGGCCTTGGGCGCGACACCACTGGCACCGGCCTCGCCATTGGCGCAAGCCACTCCGGCGGCGGCTGTACCATGACGTTCCAGGGTATTTTTCGGCCGTGGACCCTGTTTGGCGTTACGTCGGTCAAAGTTCTGTGCGCCGACGACTTTGCCGTCTCCGGCGAACTCGGGATGGTCGATATCAAACGCATCGTCGATGACGGCGATCACGACGCCCTCGCCCTGTGCGAGTTCATGCGCGGCTTCGACATTGGCGCTGGCATCGATTTCGACCTGATAGGTCACAGTGGTTTTCTTCAGGTGCCATTGATTGGCATGGATCGCCCGTCGTTGCCCCTGTCGCAGCAGTTCCGGATGACAGTACTGAATCTCGTCGCGTTTCAGCCATTCACCGGTGAGGGTAAAAATGTCGGTGCCGCAGGCGTCGGAATGCTCTACGAAAAAAGCATTCGATGCGTAAGGCACCTCTTGTTTTATGGTCAGGCCCAGCTCTTGGAGTATGGCCATGCAATCGGGCGCTTTCAGCGAATCGGTAAACTTCAAAAAGATATTCTCGGTGTAGAGCACGGCCTCCTGAGTAGTCGGGTCCACCAGCACGCTGCCCGCGAAACGCACGTCCGGCAACTCTCGAAGCAAGGCCTTGCGTTGCGATGGGTCCGAGTTTCGAGGCAGTTTGTAGACGTGTACATCCGCGTCCTCGACATGCAGCACTAGCTCGCAGTCTTCCAGTGCAGCGTCGGCGGATTCGCAGCAAAGCGCGTGCGCCAGAGTTGTTCCCGCGTGGCTGCGTACGGCCAGCAGTTGACGGTTTTTCTCCAAGGCAAAAGGGCGGCTGTGCTGCATACCGAAATTGATTTCTACCATGAGTTTTTCATTCTTCCTTTGAACTAAATGACGGACGAAATCGCCGCGGATTAATTTCCAAAGTCTGAAGTCCGATGGCTGTGAGTGATGTCGGCAAATATTCCTCTGCAATGTGGGAAATCACTTCGCAGTTGAATGATTTTTCTACTCGGCGAGTAGGACCAACGTCTTCGACACTCCGAAAAAAAAGATCGGGAGCAAAGGGTTCCTGAAGCTTCCTCCTGACCGTAGGTGGTTGCCGTCCTGCACACAGCTGACTACCATGTCAGAAAATTCATCCTATGATTGGATGAAAGGGCGAATCCTATGTCAGACATTTCACCTTTGATTAAGCGATCCCTGGTCGACCAGGCTCTGGATCAATTACGTCAACGCATCACCGATGGCGTATGGCAGGTCGGCGAGCGTCTGCCGACTGAGCCTGAGTTGTGTGCCGAACTCGGCATCAGCCGCAACACCGTGCGTGAAGCCATGCGCGTGCTGGCGTTTTCCGGGTTGATCGAAATCCGCCAGGGTGACGGCAGTTATTTGCGGGCAGTGGTCGATCCGATGGACACGCTCAAGGCGTTGTCCCGCTGTTCACTGGAACAGGCGCGCGAGACCCGGCATATCCTCGAAGTCGAGGCGATCGGCCTGGCCGCATTGCGTCGCACCGATGAAGATCTGGCCGCGCTGCGTGAAGCGCTCGGCACCAGCGGCAGCCATTACCACGGCGATCTTGATACCTACATTGCTTGCGATCTGGTGTTCCACCGTCGACTGGTGGATGCCGCGCACAATCCAACCCTCAGCGAGCTGTATCGCTATTTCTCCAGCATCGTCGGCGCGCAATTGCGCCAGACGCTGAACATCGTCCCGCGCCGTCAGGAAGTGTTCGACCTGCACATCGAGTTGCTCGATGCCGTCGAACAACGCGACCCGGAACGGGCCAAAGCCATATCGAGGCAGTTGATCAATGAACCTTGAAGCCGAGAAATCCATGTCCCGCAGTGAGATATCCACAACCCCGAAACGTACGGCGGAACTTGAAGAGCTGCTGATCGACGCCGAGGCTGACGACGAGCAAGTGCAGCAAAGCCATCCGCTGGTGCGCCGGCCGTGGCTGTTGCTGTTGGGGCTGATTCTGGTGGCACTGAACCTGCGTCCGGCGCTGTCGAGCATGGCGCCGCTGCTCAGCGACGTGTCGAAAAGCCTTGGCTTGTCGGCAGCTCAAGCCGGTTTGCTGACCACATTGCCGGTGCTCTGCCTCGGCTTGTTCGCACCGCTGGCGCCTATTCTCGCGCGGCGTTTTGGCGCTGAGCGGGTGGTGCTGGGGATTCTGTTGGCGTTGGCCGGCGGTATCATTTTGCGCAGCAACTTCGGTGAAATCGGCCTGTTCGCCGGCAGTGTGCTGGGCGGTGCGAGCATCGGCATTATCGGCGTGCTGCTGCCGGGCATCGTCAAACGCGACTTTGCCAAACATGCCGGGACCATGACCGGCGTCTACACCATGGCCCTGTGCCTGGGCGCGGCGATGGCGGCGGGTTCAACCGTGCCGTTGAGCGAGCACTTCGATAACAGCTGGGCGCTGGGGCTGGGGTTCTGGGTGATTCCGGCACTGGTGGCTGCGGTGTTCTGGTTGCCGCAAGTCGGACAGAGACACGGCGCGCACAACGTTGCCTATCGGGTGCGCGGGCTGTTGCGTGATCCGCTGGCCTGGCAGGTAACCTTGTACATGGGCCTGCAATCGTCGCTGGCGTACATTGTGTTTGGCTGGTTGCCGTCGATCCTGATCGGTCGCGGACTGACCCCGACCCAGGCCGGTCTGGTGCTCTCCGGTTCGGTGATCATCCAGCTCGCCAGTTCCCTCGCGGCGCCGTGGCTGGCGACCCGTGGCAAGGATCAGCGCCTGGCGATCGTGGTGGTGATGGCGCTGACCCTCGGTGGTTTGTTCGGTTGCCTGTATGCGCCGATCGACGGTCTGTGGGGCTGGGCGATTCTTCTGGGTCTGGGGCAGGGCGGTACGTTCAGTCTGGCGCTGACCCTGATCGTGCTGCGCTCACGGGATTCGCATGTTGCGGCGAACCTGTCGAGCATGTCCCAGGGCTTCGGTTACACCCTGGCCTCGATGGGCCCGTTCGCGGTCGGCGTGGTGCATGACTGGACCGGCGGCTGGAACGCGGTGGGCTGGATCTTCGGCATCATTGGCACCGGCGCGATCATCGCCGGCCTTGGTGCGGGCCGGGCTTTGTACGTGCAAGTACAAAGCGAAAAAATCTGAATGCACTGATTTTCAGATGTGTGCGGGCTTGCTCGCGAATGCGGTGTATCAGCCAACATTGATGGTGACTGATACACCGCATTCGCGAGCAAGCCCGCTCCCACAGAGGGATTTGTGTTTTTCTGTGGCCTGTTGCTGGTATTCGGCATGCGAATGCCGATAGTGTTTCTTCGATTTGCAGCTTATCGTGCTGGCAATCTGTCCATTCCCTGGAGTTTGCCCATGAGCGAAGCCCACGCCGCCCTGATCAACCGCTTCTATCAGGCCTTCCAGCGTCTCGACGCCGAAGCCATGGCCGCCTGCTACACCGATGACGTGGTGTTCAGCGATCCGGCGTTCGGCGAGTTGCGCGGGAGCGATGCCGGCGACATGTGGCGCATGCTGATCACCCGGGCCAAGGATTTCTCCCTGACCTTCGACAATGTCCGCGCCGACGAGCGCAGTGGCGGAGCGCACTGGGTGGCGACGTATCTGTTCAGCCAGACCGGCAACGTGGTGATCAACGATATCCAGGCGCGTTTCGTCTTCCGTGACGGCAAGATCTGCGAGCACCACGACCACTTCGACCTGTGGCGCTGGTCGCGTCAGGCCCTGGGTTTCAAGGGCTTGCTGTTGGGCTGGACGCCGCTGGTGCGCAACGCCGTGCGTGCGCAGGCGCTGAAGGGACTGAAGGCATTTCAGGCGAGTCGCTGATAAGATCGCGACCTGTTTCCTGCACACCTTGATCCCGAAATGACCAGCCTTAGCGAAAAATCTGTCGATGTTGCCGAGCCAGTGAGCAAATCCTGGTTCGTCTATCTCGTGCGCGCGGCCAACGGCTCGTTGTATTGCGGGATCAGCGACGACCCGGTGCGCCGTTTCGCCAAGCATCAGAGCGGCAAGGGCGCACGCTTCTTTCTGTCCAGCCCGGCGATGGCGCTGGTCTACACCGAGCGCTGCCGTGACAAGAGCGATGCCTTGCGTCAGGAACGCTTGATCAAGAAGCTGCGCAAAAGTGCCAAGGAATGCCTGGTCGCGTCTTATCAATCTGATTGATCGGCTCCCATCAGGCAGATCTGTAGGCTGCCAAGCCAATGCACGCTAAGCTGCCGGCTCACTAACTGTGCGGCGGAGCCGAGCATGTCCGAGTTGATTCTGCATCATTACCCGACCTCTCCATTTGCCGAAAAGGCCCGCCTGCTCCTGGGTTTCAAAGGTTTGTCCTGGCGCTCGGTGCACATCTCGCCGGTGATGCCCAAGCCGGACCTGACTGCGCTGACTGGCGGTTATCGTAAAACGCCGGTGCTGCAAATCGGTGCCGACATCTACTGCGACACCTCGTTGATCGCCCGTCGTCTGGAGCAGGAAAAGGCCTTGCCGGCGTTTTTCCCCGAAGGTCAGGAAATGACCAGTGCCAGCTTCGCCGCGTGGGCCGATTCGGTGGTGTTCCAGCATGCGGTCAGTCTGGTGTTCCAGCCGGAATCGGTCGCGGTGCGTTTTGGCAAGTTGCCGCCGGAAGCGATCAAGGCGTTCCTCGCCGACCGTGCCGGTTTGTTCAGCGGCGGCAGCGCCACCCGGCTGTCGGCCGAGCAGGCCAGGCATCAATGGCCAACGATCATGGCGCGCCTGGAGCAGCAGTTGCAGCGCGAGCAGGGTGACTTCCTGTTCGGTGAGCCGTCGATTGCCGACTTCGCCCTGGCGCATCCGCTGTGGTTCCTCAAGGCGACGCACGTCACTGCGCCGCTGGTCGATGAGTATCCGGCTGTCACGGCGTGGCTGGGGCGTGTGCTGGGCTTTGGTCATGGCGCGGCGAGCGCGATGACTGCCGAGGAAGCCCTCGAGGTGGCGCGCAACGCGACCCCGGCGGATTTGCCGAATGAGCAGTTTGTTGACCCGAACGGCTTCAAGGCGGGTCAGCAGGTATCAATTGCCGCGACGGACTACGGAGTTGATCCGGTGGTGGGTGAGTTGCTGTTTGCCGGTAGCGAGGAGCTGATCATTCGCCGCGAGGACGAACGGGGCGGCGTGGTGCATGTGCACTTCCCGCGCTTTGGTTTTCGTATCGAAGCTCGCTGATCAGCAAGTAGCCTCTGCTTGATGGGGAGAGGGGCATTTGTGGTGAGGGGATTTATCCCCGATCGGCGGCGAAGCCGTCGCAACATCTGGCAGTTGGATATTGCAGGTTTCAGGTGCGCTTCGCGCCCCATCGGGGATAAATCCCCTCACCACAGAGGAGCAGGGTTACTTCAGGGCAGCGAGGATCTCGTCCGGGCTGAATCCGCGAATCAATGTGCCATTCACATCAATCAACGGAATCCCGCGCCCGCCCAGTGCCTCATACGCCTTGCGCGCCTCGGCATCCTTCTCGATGTCGAATTCCTTGAACGCAATCCCCTTGCTGTCGAGAAAGCGTTTGGTCTGCTTGCAGTAGCCGCACCAGTCGGTGGCATAGAGCACAACATGGGCCTGCGCCCGCGTCTGCTCCGAGACCATTTGCGACGGGTTGAACACCCGCTCGATCTTGCCCCAGTTCTGATAGACCACGACCACCAGCAGAACCAGCGCAACTTTCTTCAGCACATTGCCGAGCATCAGTTGCGGCGCTTGAGCTGATCGGTGAGCGAGGTCGGCAGGCCCTTGATGACCAGAGTGCCGGCTTCTTCGTCGTACTCGATCTTGGAGCCCAGCAAGTGTGCCTCAAAGCTGATGGACAGGCCTTCGGCGCGGCCGGTGAAGCGACGGAACTGGTTGAGGGTGCGTTTGTCCGCCGGTATCTCCGGCGACAGGCCGTAATCCTTGTTGCGGATGTGGTCGTAGAAGGCTTTCGGGCGCTCCTCGTCGATCAGCTCCGACAGTTCTTCCAGGCCCATCGGCTCGCCAAGCTTGGCCTGGCTGCTGGCGTAATCGACCAAGGTCTTGGTCTTCTCGCGGGCAGACTCTTCCGGCAGGTCTTCGCTTTCAACGAAATCACTGAACGCCTTGAGCAGGGTGCGCGTCTCGCCCGGGCCGTCGACGCCTTCCTGGCAGCCGATGAAGTCGCGGAAGTATTCCGAGACCTTCTTGCCGTTCTTGCCCTTGATGAACGAGATGTACTGCTTGGACTGCTTGTTGTTCTGCCACTCGGACACGTTGATCCGCGCAGCCAGATGCAGTTGACCGAGGTCGAGGTGGCGCGACGGGGTCACGTCCAGCTCATCGGTCACCGCCACGCCTTCGCTGTGGTGCAGCAGGGCGATCGCCAGATAATCGGTCATGCCTTGCTGGTAGTGGGCGAACAGCACGTGGCCGCCGACCGACAGGTTCGATTCTTCCATCAGCTTCTGCAGATGCTCGACCGCGACTTTGCTGAACGCGGTGAAGTCCTTGCCGCCCTCCATGTATTCCTTCAGCCAGCCGCTGAACGGGAATGCGCCGGATTCCGGATGGAACAGACCCCAGGCTTTGCCCTGTTTGGCGTTATAGCTCTCGTTGAGGTCGGCGAGCATGTTCTCGATGGCCGCGGATTCAGCGAGTTCTGTGTCACGGGCGTGCAGAACTGCGGGCGTGCCGTCGGGTTTTTTGTCGATCAGGTGGACGATGCAATGACGGATCGGCATGGGCTTCTCGGCTGTTGGAAGGGAGGAGGGCAGGCTCCCCCGAAAAAGCGCCCAGTGTACCGCAACCACTGGTTTTGGCGCGGGGTGAAGGGCAAATCCGGGGCGGGTGGCGGCCCTTATGCAGTTTTTTACCGATTTAGAGCAATAAAGCTGACCAAATGGGTAGCTAGAGGCGGATATTTCCCCGTCTCTGTGCTAGTTTTGCCCGGTCTTACGCGAAGTCACTGCGTTAAGCGTGCAATCAGCATTTGTCAGGTCGAACCAAACCCTGATTTCGGTATCTATAACCCGACTCGTCGTGGTTATCGCCGAGGGTGCCAGATCCAGAAGATCGGGCTCGATGGCTGACACTGCACTCTGCAATCCATATGAATTTGATAGGGAAGGAACACTACATGGCTCTTACTAAAGACCAACTGATCGCCGACATCGCTGAAGCTATCGACGCGCCGAAAACCACCGCGCGTAACGCTCTGGACCAACTGGGCCAAATCGTTGCCGATCAGCTGGAAAACGGCGGCGAAATCACCTTGCCAGGTATCGGCAAGCTGAAAGTGACCGAGCGTCCTGCCCGCACTGGCCGTAACCCTTCGACTGGCGCTGCCATCGAAATCCCTGCCAAGAAAGTGATCAAGCTGGTTGTGGCCAAAGGCCTGACCGACGCTGTGAACAAGTAAGACGCAGCGATAAAAAAACCGTGCACCGGAGCGATCCGGGCACGGTTTTTTTGTGTCTGCGATTTGCTGACTGAATCACTGGGCCAATATGGGAGCGGGCTTGCTCGCGAAAGCGGTGTGTCAGTCAACTAAAATGTTGGCTGATCTACCGCATTCGCGAGCAAGCCCGCTCCCACAATTTGAACCTGCGCCGGTCAATAACTTCGGGTTAGCGCGTCCAGCGCTCGCGACGCCAGATCTGCTGCTCGGACTTGGTCTGGAAGGTCCAGGCGACGAAACGGCTCTGTTTCTGTCCTTGCGACATCTCCACCACCTGGCTTTCCAGCACGCCGGCTTTCTTCAGCGCGGTTTCGATGGCTGGCAGGTTCGAGGCTTTCGACACCAGTGTGCTGAACCACAGCACCTTGTGCTGGAAGTTCGCGCTCTCGGCGATCAGTTGCGTCACGAAACGTGCTTCGCCACCTTCACACCACAGCTCGGCTGATTGGCCGCCGAAGTTCAGTACCGGCAGCTTGCGCTTCGGGTCGGCCTTGCCCAATGCGCGCCATTTACGCTCGCTGCCCTTGGTCGCTTCATCCATCGAGGCATGGAACGGCGGATTGCACATGGTCAGGTCAAAGCGCTCACCCGGTTCCAGCAATCCGATCAGGATGTGCTTGCGGTTTTCCTGCTGGCGCAGCTGGATAACCTTGTTCAGATCGTTGGACTGGACGATGGCTCTGGCAGCAGCCACGGCCGTCGGATCGATCTCCGAGCCGAGGAAGTGCCAGCGGTATTCGCTGTTGCCGATCAGCGGATACACGCAGTTGGCGCCCATGCCGATGTCCAGCACGTTGACGATCGCGCCGCGTGGGACCTTGCCGTCGTTCATGCTCGCCAGCAAATCCGCGAGGAAGTGCACGTAATCGGCACGGCCCGGGACCGGTGGGCAGAGGTAATCCGCCGGGATGTCCCAATGCTGGATGCCATAAAACGATTTGAGCAGCGCCCGGTTGAACACGCGCACTGCATCGGGACTGGCGAAGTCGATGCTTTCCTTGCCATACGGGTTGGTGATCACGAATTTCGCCAGTTCCGGCGTGGTCTTGATCAGTGCCGGGAAGTCGTAACGACCCTGGTGGCGATTGCGCGGGTGCAGGCTGGCCTTTTCACGCGGCTCGACGGCTTTGGCCGGGGTCGCGGAGTCGGGCTTCTTGCGCGCAGGTTTGGGTGTGCGGGGGGCGTTCATGGGTGTGATCGATTCGGGTATGGCTGAAAGTGGCGGGTATTGTCCCACATCTCAAGGCAACACCGACCAATTGTAGGAGTGAGCCTGCTCGCGATAGCGGTGTATCAGTCACTATCGGAGTTATCTGGACTACCGCTATCGCGAGCAGGCTCACTCCTACATGGGGTTTGTGGTGGCTGAAGGAATAAAAAAGGGAGGCCACCAGGGCCTCCCTTTTTTATTGCGATTTGCCGTTACAGGCTGGCAATCCGCGCGTGTTGCTCGGCCAGTTTGCCCAGGGCCTGTTCTGCCTCGGCCAGTTTGGCGCGTTCTTTCTCGATGACTTCGGCCGGGGCCTTGTCAACGAAACCGGCGTTCGACAGCTTGCCGCCAACCCGCTGGACTTCGCCCTGCAGACGCAGGATTTCCTTGTCCAGACGCGCGAGCTCGGCACCCTTGTCGATCAGACCGGCCATCGGCACCAGCACTTCCATCTCGCCAACCAGTGCGGTAGCGGACAGCGGCGCTTCTTCGCCGGCCTGCAGAACGGTGATCGATTCCAGACGCGCCAGCTTCTTCAGCAGTGCTTCGTTCTCGGTCAGACGGCGCTGGTCTTCAGCGCTGACGTTCTTCAGGTAGATCGGCAATGGCTTGCCCGGGCCGATGTTCATTTCGCCACGGATGTTACGCGTGCCGAGCATCAGCTCCTTCAGCCATTCGATGTCGTCTTCGGCCGCCGGATCGATGCGCTCTTCGTTGGCCACTGGCCACGCTTGCAGCATGATCGTCTTGCCCTGAACGCCGGCCAGCGGCGCGATGCGCTGCCAGATTTCTTCAGTGATGAACGGCATGAACGGATGGGCCAGACGCAATGCCACTTCCAGTACGCGAACCAGCGTACGGCGGGTGCCGCGCTGACGCTCGACCGGCGCGTTCTCGTCCCACAGCACTGGCTTGGACAGCTCCAGGTACCAGTCGCAGTACTGGTTCCAGATGAACTCGTACAGCGCTTGTGCAGCGAGGTCGAAACGGAACTGATCCAGCTGACGGGTCACTTCGGCTTCGGTGCGTTGCAGCTGCGAGATGATCCAGCGATCCGCCAGCGACAGCTCGTAGGCTTCGCCGTTCTGGCCGCAATCTTCGCCCTTGTCCAGAACATAACGCGCGGCGTTCCAGATCTTGTTGCAGAAGTTGCGATAGCCTTCAACGCGGCCCATGTCGAACTTGATGTCACGACCGGTCGAAGCCAGCGAGCAGAAGGTGAAGCGCAGGGCGTCGGTGCCATAGCTGGCGATACCGTCGGCGAACTCGTCGCGGGTCTGCTTCTCGATTTTCTTCGCCAGTTTCGGCTGCATCAGGCCGGAGGTGCGCTTTTGCACCAGTTCTTCCAGCTCGATACCGTCGATGATGTCCAGCGGGTCAAGGACGTTGCCCTTGGACTTGGACATTTTCTGGCCCTGACCATCACGCACCAGACCGTGTACATAAACGGTCTTGAACGGAACCTGCGGCGTGCCGTCCTCGTTCTTCATAAGGTGCATGGTCATCATGATCATCCGGGCAACCCAGAAGAAAATGATGTCGAAACCCGTCACCAGTACGTCGGTGGAGTGGAATTTCTTCAGGAACTCGGTCTGCTCAGGCCAGCCCAGGGTGGAGAACGTCCACAGGCCCGAACTGAACCAGGTGTCGAGTACGTCGTTGTCCTGTTGCAGCGCCACGTCCGGGCCGAGGTTGTGCTTGGCGCGCACTTCGGCTTCGTCGCGACCGACGTAGACTTTGCCCGACTCGTCGTACCAGGCCGGAATCCGGTGGCCCCACCACAGCTGACGGCTGATGCACCAGTCCTGGATGTCGCGCATCCACGAGAAGTACATGTTTTCGTACTGCTTGGGCACGAACTGGATGCGACCGTCTTCAACGGCAGCAATCGCAGGCTCGGCCAGCGGTTTGGTCGACACGTACCACTGGTCGGTCAGCCACGGCTCGATGATGGTGCCGGAGCGGTCGCCTTTCGGCACTTTCAGGGCGTGGTCGTTGACGCTGACCAACAGGCCGGCGGCGTCGAACGCGGCAACGATCTGCTTGCGCGCTTCGAAACGCTCAAGACCGGCGTACTCGGCCGGAATCTTGCCGTCGATGCTGTCGTTCAGCGTGCCGTCGAGATTGAACACCTGGGCTGCCGGCAGTACGTTGGCGTTCTTGTCGAAGATGTTCAGCAGCGGCAGGTTGTGGCGCTTGCCGACTTCGTAGTCGTTGAAATCGTGGGCCGGGGTGATTTTCACGCAGCCGGTGCCGAATTCAGGATCGCAGTAATCGTCGGCGATGATCGGGATGCGGCGGCCAACCAGTGGCAGCTCGACAAATTTGCCGATCAGGGCTTTGTAGCGCTCATCGTTCGGGTTAACGGCCACGGCGGAGTCGCCGAGCATGGTTTCCGGACGGGTGGTCGCGACGATCAGGAAATCGTTGCCTTCAGCAGTTTTCGCGCCGTCAGCCAGTGGGTATTTCAGGTTCCACAGGAAACCTTTCTCGTCGTGGTTCTCCACTTCGAGGTCGGAAATCGCCGTGTGCAGTTTGGTGTCCCAGTTGACCAGACGCTTGCCACGGTAGATCAGGCCGTCTTCGTGCAGGCGCACGAAGGCTTCCTTGACCGCTTCCGAGAGACCGTCGTCCATGGTGAAGCGCTCGCGGCTCCAGTCGACGGACGAGCCGAGACGGCGGATCTGACGGCTGATGTTGCCGCCGGACTGATCTTTCCACTCCCAGACTTTCTCGAGGAATTTCTCGCGGCCCAGGTCATGACGGTTCTGGCCGGTGGCTTCCAGTTGACGTTCCACCAGCATCTGCGTGGCGATACCAGCGTGGTCGGTGCCCGGCTGCCACAGGGTGTTGCGACCCTGCATGCGGCGGAAACGGATCAGGGCGTCCATGATCGCGTTGTTGAAACCGTGACCCATGTGCAGGCTGCCGGTGACGTTCGGCGGCGGGATCATGATGGTGTAGGAGTCGCCCGCGCCTTGCGGGGCGAAGTAGTTCTCGGACTCCCAGGTGTTGTACCAGGAAGTTTCAATGGCGTGCGGCTGGTAGGTCTTATCCATGCGCGGCGGGACCCTATTGGCATTAATTCAGGAAAAGCCGACGAGTATAGCGGGGCATGGGGCCGAGGGCGAGCGGGGGGAGGCCGGGCGGACACTAATGTTGGGGGGTGAACCTTTGTGGTGAGGGGATAAATCCCCTCACCACAAAGGGATCCGCGGGGTTATTCGTACTGACTGAGCAGCCGTTCCATCCGCGCATCCAGACGGCGTTTGATTTCGGTTTCGATGTGCGGCGCGAAGTCGTCGATCACATCTTGCATGATCAATTGCGCGGCAGCGCGCAGTTCGCTGTCCAGATGCAGCAGAGCGTCCGGGCCTTTATCCACAGGTGCAGCTGCCGGTTGTGCCGCAGGTGCCGGGGCCGGCGCGGGTGGCGGTTCGATGGCGGGCGGCGTAGTGTCGACGGCCTCGAACAGCATCGGAATCTGTTCCTGTTCGCCCTCATCGACCGTGTCGGTCAGCAGTGGCGGTTGCAGGTTGTCATCGCCGAGCAACTGGCGGATCGATTCGAGATCGTCCAGCAGGTGAGCAGGCTTTTGCAGCGGTTTTGGAGTGTCCATCGGCGTACTCAGAGTCGCTGTAAACGGTGATCTTGCAGAGGATAGCCCTGTTCGCGGTAGAAACGGAAACTCTCCCGTGCCGCCGCGCGAATCGTCGGGTCTTCCACCACCACTTCCGCCACGCGGGCGAACTGGCTGGCGAAGGCCGGGACTTTCAGGTCGAGGTTGACCAGCAGATCCTGGTGCGCGCCGCAGTCAGCGCCCACCCCCAGCACAATCAAACCATCTGGTTCACTGTCGGCAGGGCCGTGAGGTACGAAGGTTTCGCCCTTGAACGCCCACAGGCGCGCATCGAGGTCGTCACGCTGGGCAGCATCGCTGCAATGCAGGTAGATGCGGTGGCCCATGCGCCAGGCTTTCTCGGTGAGCTTGCAGGCAAAGTCCAGGCGAGCCGAAGGATCGGCGCTGGGCAGGATATAAAAGTCGACTTTGGTCATTGCGGTTCCAGAACTGCGAACGGCGTCACCGCAGGGTGACGCCGTTGCAAGTCATCGGTTTCAGGCTTTGGCGCGGTCCAGCAGGTATTGGGTCAGCAAAGGTACCGGACGGCCAGTGGCGCCCTTGTCCTTGCCGCCGCTGGTCCAGGCGGTGCCCGCGATGTCCAGGTGTGCCCAGTTGAGGTTCTTGGTGAAGCGCGACAGGAAGCACGCGGCGGTAATGGTGCCGGCCTTCGGCCCGCCGATGTTGGCGATGTCGGCGAACGGGCTGTCCAGTTGCTCCTGGTATTCGTCGAACAGCGGCAGTTGCCAGGCGCGGTCGTCAGCAGCCTTGCCGGCGCTGAGCAGTTGCTCGACCAGTTCGTCGTTGTTGCCCAGCAGGCCGGAAGTGTGTGCACCCAGTGCCACGACGCAGGCGCCGGTCAGGGTGGCGATGTCGATCACCGCTTGCGGCTTGAAGCGTTCGGAGTAGGTCAGGGCGTCGCACAGCACCAGACGGCCTTCGGCGTCGGTGTTGAGGATTTCCACGGTCTGGCCGCTCATGGTGGTGACGATGTCGCCCGGACGCGAAGCGTTGCCGCTCGGCATGTTTTCGGCGCAGGCGAGGATGCACACCAGATTGATCGGAAGTTTCAGTTCGAGCACGGCACGCAGAGTACCGAACACGGAGGCAGCGCCGCCCATGTCGTACTTCATTTCGTCCATGCCGGCGCCCGGCTTCAGGCTGATGCCGCCGGTGTCGAAGGTGATGCCTTTGCCGACCAGCGCGTAAGGCTTCTCGGACTTCTTGCCGCCGTTGTACTGCATGACGATCAGGCGCGGCGGCTGGGCGCTGCCCTGGCCAACGGCGTAGAACGAACCCATGCCGAGCGCTTTGATCTTCTTCTCGTCGAGGACTTCGACTTTCAGATCCTTGAACTCTTTGCCGAGGTTCTTCGCTTGTTCGCCGAGGAACGTCGGGTGGCAGATGTTCGGCGGCAGGTTACCCAGATCGCGGGTGAAGGCCATGCCGTGCGCGATCGCTGTAGCGTGATTCACGGCGCGTTGCACTTCGGCTTGGGCGGCCTTGATGGTCAGCAGGGTGATTTTCTTCAGGGCGCGCGGTTCGGCTTTCTGGCTCTTGAACTGGTCGAAGCTGTATTCGCCATCCACCAGGGTTTCGGCCAGCAGACGGGTCTTGCCGTAGCTGTCGCGGTTTTTGACGATGATTTCATCCAGCGCCAGCACCGCGTCGGTGCCGCCCAGACCCTTCAGGGTGTTGAGGATCCCGGCAACGATTTTGCGGAACGGACGGTCGCCCAGTTCTTCATCCTTGCCCACGCCGACCAGCAGCACGCGCTCGGCTTTCAGGTTTGGCAGGCTGTGCAGCAGCAGGCTCTGACCGACCTTGCCGGCCAGGTCGCCACGCTTGAGGACGGCGCTGACCGCGCCACCGCTCAGTTCGTCGACCTGTCTGGCGGCGACGCCGAGTTTGCGGCCTTCGCCGACGGCAACCACCAGGGTGGCGGTTTTCAACGTTTCTGGGCTAACGCTTTTTACAACCAGTTCCATGTCCGGATCCCTGAATGAATGGTCAACACGCAGGCGTTCGACGGTGTCCGCAGTCGCCTGCTTATAGATAGAAGAGGCGCAGGCCAAAGCCTGCGACAAGGGCCGCAGTTTGAACCTCGCTCCCCGCGCCTGACAACCCTCGGCGACACGATCTTCAACCGATTGCACGCTTGGGTGAGTGTGCGCAGTGACAGGCGCGCTCAATCACAGGATAATGCCGCATCTTTTTTCGACGGCTCTGCCTTGCGGGCCGGTCGAGACGTTTGCTTGTTTGGCCGCCTTAGCCTGACAACCCTGGAGTGTCTGGTTTGATCGTCTTCCGTTATCTGTCCCGTGAAGTGATGTTGACCCTGAGCGCCGTCAGCGCCGTGCTGCTGGTCATCATCATGAGCGGTCGCTTCATCAAATACCTTGCCCAGGCCGCTGCGGGCCAGCTCGATCCGGGATCGCTGTTCCTGATCATGGGTTACCGTCTGCCGGGGTTCATGCAACTGATCCTGCCGCTGGGCCTGTTTCTCGGGATCCTGCTGGCTTACGGCCGGTTGTACCTCGAAAGCGAAATGACCGTGCTCTCGGCCACCGGCATGAGTCAGCAGCGTCTGCTGCGCATGACCTTGTTTCCGGCGACGCTGGTTGCACTGGTGGTGGCGTGGTTGAGCCTGAGCCTGGCCCCGCAGGGTGCCAATCAGTTTCAGCTGCTGCTGAACAAGCAGGACGCCCTGACCGAATTCGATACCCTCGAGCCCGGCCGTTTCCAGGCATTGCGTGACGGCACCCGGGTGACCTACACCGAAACCCTGACCGACGATCGCGTCAACCTCAGCGGTGTATTCATCTCGCAGAAGAACCTGGGGGCCAATCAGAAGGATCGCGGGATTTCCGTGCTGGTGGCCGAGAAGGGCCGTCAGGAAATCCACTCGGACGGCAATCGCTACCTGATCCTGCACAATGGCTATCGTTATGACGGCAGCCCGGGCCAGGCCGATTACCGCGCGATCAAATACGACACCTACGGCGTATTGCTGCCCAAACCCGATGCCAGCGACGAGGTCACCGACCGTGACGCGATGCCGACATCGACCTTGCTGAGCAACAACGACGAGCGCTCCAAGGCTGAACTGCAATGGCGTATTTCGTTGCCGTTGCTGGTATTCATCGTGACTCTGATGGCGGTGCCGCTGTCGCGGGTCAATCCGCGTCAGGGCCGTTTCCTGAAGCTGCTGCCGGCGATTCTTCTTTATATGGCTTACCTGACCATCCTGATTGCCGCCCGCGGCGCCCTCGAAAAAGGCAAGATTCCACCCGCCCTTGGCCTGTGGTGGGTGCACGGGATCTTCCTGGTCATCGGCCTCGGCCTGCTGTACTGGGAGCCTTTGCGCCTGAAACTGGCCAGCCGTCGCAGCGCTGCGCTGGAGGTGGCTCGTGGTTAAACTCGACCGCTATATCGGCAGCAGCGTATTCGTGGCGATTATCGCCGTGCTGGCGATCATCCTGGGTCTGGCGACCCTGTTTGCCTTCATCGACGAGATGAGCGACGTCAGCGATACCTACACGCTGACCGACGTTCTGAGCTTCGTCATCCTCACCGCACCACGTCGCCTCTATGAAATGCTGCCGATGGCCGCACTGATCGGCTGCCTGATCGGCCTTGGCAGTCTGGCCAGCAGCAGCGAGCTGACGGTCATGCGGGCCGCTGGCGTGTCCATCGGGCGTATCGTCTGGGCGGTCATGAAGCCGATGCTGGTGTTGATGCTGGCCGGTGTGCTGATCGGTGAATACGTGGCCCCGGCCACCGAAAGCATGGCTCAGGCCAATCGTTCGCTGGCGCAAGGCAGCGGCGACGCGCAGAGTGCCAAGCACGGCATGTGGCACCGTCAGGGCGAGGAGTTCATTCATATCAACGCCGTGCAACCCGATGGCCTGTTGTATGGCGTGACCCGCTATCACTTCGACAAGGAGCGCCACCTGCTGAGCTCCAGCTTCGCCAAGCGTGCGGAATTCGACGGCAACCGCTGGCAGCTCACCGACGTGACCACCACGGTGTTCCATGAGCGCAACACTGAAGTACTGAACGCCCCGAGCGAACAGTGGGACGTGTCGCTGAGCCCGCAATTGCTCAACACGGTGGTGATGGCGCCTGAGGCGCTGTCCATTTCCGGTCTGTGGGGTTACATCCACTATCTGGCGGAGCAGGGCCTGAGCAACGGCCGCTACTGGCTGGCATTTTGGGTCAAGGTGTTGCAGCCGCTGGTCACCGCCGCGCTGGTACTGATGGCTATCTCCTTCATCTTCGGCCCTTTGCGCTCGGTAACCCTCGGTCAGCGGGTGTTCACCGGTGTGTTGGTAGGCTTTACCTTCCGCATCGTCCAGGATTTGCTCGGCCCATCGAGCCTGGTGTTCGGCTTCTCGCCGCTGTTCGCGGTGCTTGTGCCCGCCGCGGTCTGTGCGCTGGCAGGGGTCTGGTTGCTGCGACGGGCCGGTTGATGGCCGTGTTGTTACCAACGCTTTAACCTCGAAAACGCCTCGGTCGACAGATCGGGGCGTTTTCGTATGCAATCCGGGTGACAGGCGAACGTGACGCTTGCGCCGTGTATCAGGTACAATTCCCGGCTATTTTTCGGCGGGCCAAGCCTGCAGCCTTTTTGAGTGTTGATCCGTGAGTGATTTGAGTCATATCCGCAATTTCTCCATCATCGCCCACATTGACCATGGCAAGTCGACGCTGGCTGACCGTTTCATCCAGATGTGCGGTGGCCTGGCCGAGCGTGAAATGGAAGCCCAGGTACTGGATTCCATGGATCTGGAGCGCGAACGCGGGATCACCATCAAGGCCCACAGCGTTACCCTTTATTACACTGCCAAAGACGGCATCAAATATCAGCTGAACTTCATTGACACCCCGGGCCACGTCGACTTCACCTACGAAGTCAGCCGCTCTCTGGCCGCGTGTGAAGGTGCCTTGCTGGTGGTCGACGCCGGTCAGGGCGTTGAGGCCCAGTCCGTGGCCAACTGCTACACCGCGATCGAGCAAGGCCTCGAAGTCATGCCGGTGCTGAACAAGATCGACCTGCCACAGGCTGATCCTGATCGCGTCAAGGACGAGATCGAAAAGATCATCGGTATCGACGCCACCGACGCCGTCACTTGCAGCGCCAAGACTGGCCTGGGTGTCGACGAGGTGCTCGAGCGCCTGGTGCATACCATTCCTGCGCCGACCGGCAACATCGAAGATCCGCTGCAAGCGTTGATCATCGATTCCTGGTTCGACAACTACCTGGGCGTTGTCTCCCTGGTGCGCGTGCGTCATGGTCGCGTGAAGAAGGGCGACAAGATCCTCGTCAAGTCCACTGGCAAGATCCATCTGGTTGACAGCGTTGGCGTGTTCAACCCGAAACACACCGCCACGTCTGACCTGAAGGCCGGCGAAGTGGGCTTCATCATCGCCAGCATCAAGGACATTCACGGCGCGCCGGTGGGTGACACCCTGACCCTGAGTTCGACCCCGGACGTTGAGGTGCTGCCAGGCTTCAAACGCATCCAGCCGCAGGTTTACGCCGGTCTGTTCCCGGTCAGCTCCGACGACTTCGAAGATTTCCGCGAAGCGCTGCAGAAACTGACCCTGAACGACTCGTCGCTGCAGTACACCCCGGAAAGCTCCGACGCACTGGGCTTCGGCTTCCGTTGCGGGTTCCTCGGCATGCTGCACATGGAGATCATCCAGGAGCGCCTGGAGCGCGAGTACGACCTGGACCTGATCACCACCGCGCCAACGGTAATCTTTGAGCTGGTGCTGAAAACCGGTGAAACGATTTACGTCGACAACCCATCCAAGCTTCCGGATGTGTCGTCGATCGAAGACATGCGCGAGCCGATCGTGCGGGCCAACATCCTGGTTCCGCAGGAACACTTGGGCAACGTCATCACCCTGTGCATCGAGAAACGTGGCGTTCAAGTCGACATGCTGTTCCTCGGCAATCAGGTGCAGGTCACTTACGACCTGCCGATGAACGAAGTGGTCCTGGACTTCTTCGACCGTCTCAAATCCACCAGCCGCGGCTATGCTTCGCTGGATTACCATTTCGATCGTTACCAATCGGCTAATCTGGTGAAACTGGACGTGCTGATCAACGGCGACAAGGTCGACGCTCTGGCGTTGATCGTGCACCGTGACAACTCGCACTACAAAGGTCGCCAGTTGACCGAGAAGATGAAAGAACTGATTCCTCGTCAGATGTTTGACGTAGCCATTCAGGCTGCCATTGGCGGTCAGATCGTTGCACGGACAACCGTCAAGGCACTCAGAAAGAACGTATTGGCCAAATGCTACGGTGGTGACGTCAGCCGTAAGAAGAAACTGCTCGAGAAGCAAAAGGCCGGTAAAAAACGCATGAAGCAGGTCGGTAACGTGGAAATTCCACAAGAAGCCTTCCTTGCAGTGCTCAGGTTGGATAGTTAGGTCCTATGTCACTAAATTTCCCGCTGTTGCTGGTCATCGCCGTGTTCGTCTGCGGCCTGTTGGCGTTGCTTGATCTGTTGATCCTGGCACCGCGTCGGCGTGCTGCCATTGCCTCTTATCAAGGCAGCGTCAGCCAGCCAGATGTGGTGGTCGTTGAAAAACTGAACAAAGAGCCGCTGCTGGTCGAATACGGCAAGTCGTTCTTTCCGGTGCTGTTCATCGTGCTGGTGCTGCGTTCGTTCCTGGTGGAACCGTTCCAGATCCCGTCCGGCTCGATGAAACCGACCCTGGATGTTGGCGACTTCATTCTGGTGAACAAGTTTTCTTACGGGATCCGCTTGCCGGTGATCGACAAGAAAGTCATCGAAGTCGGTGATCCACAGCGTGGCGATGTGATGGTGTTCCGCTACCCGAGCGACCCGAACGTCAACTACATCAAGCGTGTAGTCGGCCTGCCGGGCGACACGGTGCGTTACACCGCTGACAAGCGCCTGCTCGTCAATGGCGAGTCGATTGCCGAGCAACTGGTCGGCTCCGAGCCGGGCACGCTGGGCAGTGCCGAGCTCTACAAGGAAAAACTCGGCGCGGCCGAGCACCTGATCCGCAAGGAAATGAGCCGCTACCGTGCTACCCCGGACCATACCTGGACCGTGCCGGCCGGCCATTACTTCATGATGGGCGACAACCGCGACAACTCCAACGACAGTCGCTATTGGGATGACCCGAACATTCCCAAGGATCTGCTGGGCATGGTTCCCGACCAGAATATCGTCGGCAAAGCCTTCGCTGTCTGGATGAGCTGGCCGGAACCGAAACTCAGCCACCTGCCGAATTTCTCGCGGGTTGGCCTGATCAAGTAATCAATCACGGCGCTGTTGACCACAGCGCCGAATGCATTTCTGGAGTCGACACAAATCGGCGCCAGGGCATGAAGCCACGATATTCAGGACGTCATTTTTGAACACAGCGTTAATTGTCCCAGGCCTGCGCCGTACCCCGGCGATGGCGGTGGAATTCAGCCACGAACTCAGCGTGGGTAAACCGTGAGCGTTTCTCTAAGCCGTCTCGAGCGCCAGCTCGGTTACACCTTCAAGGATCAGGAGCTGATGCTGCTGGCCCTTACGCACCGCAGCTTTGCCGGGCGTAACAACGAACGCCTGGAATTTCTCGGCGATGCCATCCTCAACTTCGTGGCCGGCGAGGCGCTGTTCGATCGCTTTCCGCTAGCCCGCGAAGGCCAGTTGTCGCGTTTGCGCGCACGCCTGGTCAAGGGTGAGACACTGGCCGTGCTGGCCCGTGGCTTCGACCTGGGTGATTACCTGCGTCTGGGCTCGGGCGAGCTGAAAAGCGGCGGCTTCCGTCGCGAATCGATTCTGGCCGATGCCCTCGAGGCGTTGATCGGTGCGATCTACCTTGATGCCGGCATGGACATGGCGCGCGAGCGCGTATTGGCCTGGCTGGCCGGTGAGTTCGAAGGCCTGACGCTGGTCGACACCAACAAGGATCCCAAGACTCGTCTGCAGGAACACCTGCAATCGCGCGGTTGCGATCTGCCACGCTACGAAGTGGTGGATATCCAGGGTGAACCGCACTGCCGTACCTTCTTCGTCGAGTGCGAAGTGGTCTTATTGAATGAAAAAAGCCGAGGTCAGGGTGTGAGTCGTCGTATTGCCGAACAGGTAGCGGCCGCCGCAGCACTGATTGCCCTGGGCGTGGAGAATGGCAATGACTGATACAAACGCAACTCGCTGTGGCTACGTTGCCATCGTCGGCCGTCCCAACGTGGGCAAGTCCACGCTGCTGAACCACATTCTGGGGCAGAAGCTGGCGATCACCTCGCGCAAGCCGCAGACCACCCGTCACAACATGCTCGGGATCAAGACCGAGGGTGACGTGCAGGCGATCTACGTCGACACCCCTGGCATGCACAAGGGTGGCGAAAAGGCCCTGAACCGCTACATGAACAAGACCGCTTCGGCAGCGTTGAAAGACGTCGATGTGGTGATCTTCGTGGTCGACCGCACCAAGTGGACCGAAGAAGACCAGATGGTTCTGGAGCGTGTGCAGTACGTGACCGGCCCGCTGATCGTCGCGCTGAACAAGACCGACCGCATCGAAGACAAAGCCGAGCTGATGCCGCACCTCAGCTGGTTGCAGGAACAACTGCCGAACGCGCAGATCATTCCGATTTCCGCGCAGCACGGGCACAACCTGGAAGCGCTGGAAAAGGTCATCGCCGATCATCTGCCGGAGAACGATCACTTCTTCCCGGAAGACCAGATCACCGACCGCAGCAGCCGTTTCCTCGCTGCCGAACTGGTGCGTGAGAAAATCATGCGCCAGATGGGTGCAGAGCTGCCGTACCAGATCACCGTCGAGATCGAAGAGTTCAAGCAACAAGGCAAGACCCTGCACATTCACGCGCTGATCCTCGTCGAGCGTGACGGTCAGAAGAAGATCATCATTGGCGACAAGGGCGAACGCATCAAGCGCATCGGCACCGAAGCGCGCAAGGACATGGAGCTGCTGTTCGACTCCAAGATCATGCTCAACCTGTGGGTGAAGGTGAAGGGCGGCTGGTCCGACGACGAGCGTGCACTGCGTTCGCTGGGTTACGGCGACCTGTAATACCGGTTTTCTGTTACACCAGAGACCCCCTGTGGGAGCGGGCTTGCTCGCGAATGCGCAGTGTCAGTCGACATATACTTTGACTGATTCGCCGCTTTCGCGAGCAAGCCCGCTCCCACAGTAGTTTTGGGTTGTGAGTAAAACCGCGATTCTTCATCGAGAACTCAATGTCGCAAACCCCGCCTCCGGCCCAACCCGCCTACGTCCTGCATTCGCGTGCCTACCGCGAAACCAGCGCGCTGGTCGACTTCCTCACGCCGCAAGGTCGGCTGCGGGCGGTGTTGCGCAGTGCGCGGGGCAAGGCCGGGACACTGGCACGACCGTTCGTGCCGCTGGAAGTGGAGTTTCGTGGCAAGGGTGAGCTGAAGAACGTCGGGCGCATGGAAAGTGCCGGTAACGCGACCTGGATGGTCGGCGAGGCCCTGTTCAGTGGCCTCTATCTCAACGAACTGTTGATCCGTCTGCTGCCCGCCGAAGACCCGCACCCGGCGGTGTTCGACCACTACGCCGCGACGCTGCTGGCCTTGGCCGAAGGGCGGCCGCTGGAGCCGTTGCTGCGCTCCTTCGAATGGCGCCTGTTGGACGACCTCGGTTACGGCTTCTCCCTGAATGCCGATATCCACGGTGAGCCCATCGCGCCGGATGGCCTCTATCGTCTGCAAGTCGATGCCGGGCTTGAGCGCGTCTACCTGCTGCAACCAGGCTTGTTCAACGGCGTTGAATTACTGGCCATGGCCGAAGCCGATTGGACCGCCCCGGGAGCCCTGTCGGCGGCCAAGCGTCTGATGCGTCAGGCACTGGCTGTTCATCTCGGTGGGCGCCCCCTCGTCAGCCGCGAGCTATTTCGCAAGCCCTGATATGCTGTGCGCCGAATCTTTCCCTTCAGGAGCGCATCCGTGACCACCAGCAATCGCATTCTTCTTGGCGTGAACATCGACCACGTCGCCACCCTGCGTCAGGCCCGTGGCACGCGCTACCCGGATCCGGTCAAGGCTGCGCTGGACGCGGAAGAGGCGGGTGCCGACGGCATCACCGTGCACCTGCGCGAAGACCGTCGGCACATTCAGGAGCGCGATGTGCTGTTGCTCAAGGACGTGCTGCAGACCCGCATGAACTTTGAAATGGGCGTCACCGAAGAAATGATGGCGTTCGCCGAGCGCATCCGTCCGGCACACATCTGCCTGGTGCCGGAAACCCGTCAGGAATTGACCACCGAAGGCGGTCTGGATGTGGCGGGGCAGGAGGAGCGCATCAAGGCAGCGGTCGAGCGCCTGTCGAAAATCGGTAGTGAAGTGTCGCTGTTCATCGATGCCGACGAACGCCAGATTGCGGCCTCGAAGCGCGTTGGTGCGCCGGCGATCGAACTGCACACCGGGCGTTATGCCGATGCCGAGACCCCGACCGAAGTCGCGGAAGAATTAAAGCGTGTGGCGGACGGCGTGGCGTTTGGTCTGGCGCAGGGCCTGATCGTCAATGCCGGCCATGGCCTGCACTACCACAACGTTGAAGCCGTGGCGGAGATCAAGGGCATCAACGAATTGAACATCGGCCACGCGCTGGTGGCGCATGCGTTGTTCGTCGGGTTCAAGTCTGCCGTATCGGAAATGAAGGCGCTGATCCTGGCTGCCGCCAAGCACTAAGCAACAACACAACCCTCTGTAGGCCTTCGCCTGCTCGCGATAGCGGTGTGTCAGGCACCATCACATTGGCTGACACACCGCCGTCGCGAGCAGGCTCACTCCCACAGTTGATTTGGGGTGTTGGTTAGAGCGGGGCAGGTTCCGCAGCAGGCTTGGTCTTGTCGATCCCCGGCACATGCAGGTTGCCCTCGGCCACCTGATCACCTTCAAGCTGCGGCTGGGTCACCCAGGTCAGGATGTCGTAGTAGCGACGGATGTTCGCCACAAAATGCACCGGCTCGCCGCCCCGGGCGTAGCCGTAGCGGGTCTTGCTGTACCACTGCTTCTGCGACAGGCGTGGCAGCATCTTCTTCACGTCCAGCCACTTGTCCGGGTTCAGGCCTTCGCGGGACGCCAGTTTGCGCGCGTCATCGAGGTGACCGCTGCCGACGTTGTAAGCGGCCAGCGCGAACCAGGTGCGGTCTGGTTCCTGAATCGAATCGTCGAGCTGATCCTTCATATAGGCCAGGTACTTGGCGCCGCCCATGATGCTTTGCTTGGGGTCGAGACGGTTTGACACGCCCATCGCCTGGGCGGTGTTCTGGGTCAGCATCATCAGGCCGCGCACACCGGTTTTCGAGGTGACCGCCGGTTGCCACAGCGATTCCTGATAGCCGATCGCCGCGAGCAGGCGCCAGTCGACCTTCTCTTTCTTGGCGTAGGTCTTGAAGTGCTGTTCGTATTTGGGCAGGCGCTGCTGCAAGTGCTGGGCGAAGGTGGTGGCGCCCATGTAGCCGAGGACATCGACGTGGCCGTAGTAGCGGTCTTTCAAGCGTTGCAGGGTGCCGTTCTTCTGCACTTTGTCGAGGTAGGCGTTGATCTCGTTGAGCAGGCTGTTGTCTTCACCCGGGCCAACAGCCCAGCTCTGGCTGCGCGCATCGCCGAGGTCGAAGGCCACGCGGATGTTGGTGAAGTACACCTGGTTCATCGCCACTTCGTTGGAGTCGACCAGGGTCAGGTCGATCTGACCTTCATCGACCATGCGCAACAGGTCGACCACTTCCACCGCGTCGGATTCTTCGTACTCGATGCCGGGAAATTTCTTTTTCAGCTCTGCCAGCTGTTCGGCGTGGGTGCTGCCCTTGAGCACCATGATCTTTTTGCCGACCAGATCGCCGGGATCGGTGGGGCGTGACTGACCGTTGCGATAGATGATCTGCGGGGTGACTTCAAGGTAAGAATGGGAGAACCGCACCTGCTTCTTGCGATCCTCACTGCTGACCAGACCGGCCGCGGCCAGTACCGGGCCGTTCGGCTTGCCAATCTGATTGAACAGATCGTCGAGGTTGTCGGCGGTCTCGATTTTCAGCTCGACCCCCAAATCGTCGGCGAAGCGCTTCACCAGCTCGTATTCGAAGCCGGTTTCACCGCTGCGATCCTGAAAGTAGGTGGCGGGGCTGTTACGGGTAATCACCCGCAGCACACCGTCCTCCTTTACGCGCTCGAGTGTGTTGGGTTTATCAACACAGCCACCGAGCATCAGGAAGAGTCCGGTTGCGATCAGCCATTTGGCGTACCGCGGACGCAAAGCCGTTGGGAAAAACATCTGCGCAGTATACGCAAACGGCCACGGGCGCCATATCTCGACAGTGAAGGGCTTGTCTGCTAGAGATCAAAAATCTGGCCGAAACCCCGCAGGAATGGGGTTCAAGGGCATTTTGTTACAGTAAAAATAAGCCAGTCTCTCTGCCCTGTTAAATCTGACTTCAAAGGCAGAAACACAGATTGATGTCCGAGTGCAACCGTGCGTAGCGTTTCGGGTGATGTTGAGGGCGGTTTAGGCTAGAATGCACGGCCTCAAAGCACACCCCTTCCCGAGGCTGTCCCGAAGATGTTGATCCTGCGCGGCGCTCCTGCCCTTTCTGCCTTTCGCCACAGCAAACTCCTTGAGCAACTGAGCCAGAAGGTTCCAGCTGTCAGTGGCCTGTATGCTGAATTCGCTCACTTCGCCGAAGTCACCGGCGTCCTGACCGGCGACGAACAGCAGGTGCTTGCGCGCCTTCTGAAGTACGGTCCAAGCGTTCCGGTTCAAGAGCCGACCGGCCGTCTGTTTCTGGTGTTGCCGCGTTTCGGCACCATCTCGCCATGGTCGAGCAAGGCCAGCGACATCGCCCGCAACTGCGGCCTGAGCAAGATCCAGCGTCTGGAACGCGGTATCGCGTTCTACGTCTCCGGTCAGTTCAGCGAAACTGAAGCCCAGCAGATTGCTGACGTGCTGCATGACCGCATGACCCAGATCGTGCTGGCCAACCTGGAACAGGCCGCCGGTCTGTTCAGCCACGCCGAGCCGAAACCGCTGACTGCAATCGACATCCTCGGTGGCGGTCGCGCTGCGCTGGAAAAAGCCAACACCGAGCTGGGCCTGGCCCTGGCCGAAGACGAGATCGACTATCTGGTCGACGCCTTCAACGGCTTGAAGCGCAACCCGCACGACATCGAACTGATGATGTTCGCCCAGGCCAACTCCGAACACTGCCGCCACAAGATCTTCAACGCCAGTTGGGATATCGACGGCCAGAGCCAGGAAAAAAGCCTGTTCGGCATGATCAAGAACACCTACGTGATGCACAGCGAAGGCGTTCTGTCGGCTTATAAGGACAACGCCTCGGTGATCGTCGGCAACGTTGCCGGCCGTTTCTTCCCGAACCCTGAAACCCGCCAGTACGGTGCGGTGCAGGAGCCGGTGCACATCCTGATGAAGGTTGAAACCCACAACCACCCGACCGCGATCGCTCCGTTCCCTGGCGCATCCACCGGTTCCGGTGGCGAGATCCGCGACGAAGGTGCCACCGGTCGTGGCGCCAAGCCAAAGGCCGGCCTGACCGGCTTCACCGTGTCCAACCTGCAGATCCCGGGCTTCGAACAGCCGTGGGAAGTGCCGTACGGCAAGCCTGAGCGCATCGTTACCGCGCTGGACATCATGATCGAAGGCCCGCTTGGCGGCGCCGCGTTCAACAACGAATTCGGTCGCCCGGCCCTGACTGGCTACTTCCGTACCTTCGAACAGTCGATCACCACCCCGCACGGTGACGAAGTTCGCGGTTACCACAAGCCGATCATGCTCGCTGGCGGCATGGGCAACATCCGCGAAGAACACGTCAAGAAAGGCGAAATCGTCGTCGGCTCCAAGCTGATCGTACTGGGTGGCCCGGCGATGCTCATCGGTCTGGGTGGCGGCGCCGCTTCCTCGATGGCCACCGGCACCAGCTCGGCGGATCTGGACTTCGCTTCCGTACAGCGCGAAAACCCTGAAATGGAGCGTCGCTGCCAGGAAGTCATCGACCGTTGCTGGCAACTGGGTGACAAAAACCCGATCAGCTTCATCCACGACGTCGGCGCGGGCGGTCTGTCCAACGCCTTCCCGGAACTGGTCAACGACGGCGACCGCGGTGGCCGTTTCGAACTGCGCAACATTCCAAACGACGAGCCGGGCATGGCCCCGCACGAAATCTGGTCCAACGAATCCCAGGAACGTTACGTTCTGGCGGTCGGCCCGGCTGACTTCGAGCGCTTCCAGGCGATCTGCGAACGCGAGCGCTGCCCGTTTGCCGTAGTGGGCGAGGCAACTGCCGAGCCGCAACTGACCGTGACCGACAGCCACTTCGGCAACAACCCGGTGGACATGCCACTGGAAGTGTTGCTGGGCAAAGCCCCGCGCATGCACCGTTCGGTGGTTCGCGAAGCCGAGCTCGGCGATGACTTCGATCCGTCGAACCTCGACATTACCGAGTCCATCGAACGCGTTCTGCATCACCCGGCCGTGGCGAGCAAGAGCTTCCTGATCACCATCGGCGACCGCACCATCACCGGCCTCGTGGCCCGTGACCAAATGGTCGGCCCGTGGCAGGTTCCGGTGGCTGACGTTGCCGTCACCGCGACCAGTTTCGACGTTTACACCGGTGAAGCGATGGCGATGGGCGAGCGTACTCCGCTGGCATTGCTGGACGCTCCGGCGTCGGGCCGCATGGCCATCGGCGAAACCCTGACCAACATTGCCGCGTCGCGCATCAACAAGATCTCCGACATCAAACTGTCGGCGAACTGGATGTCGGCTGCCGGCCACCCGGGCGAAGACGCGCGTCTGTACGACACCGTGAAAGCGGTCGGTATGGAACTGTGCCCTGAGCTGGGCATCACCATTCCGGTGGGCAAGGACTCGATGTCCATGGCCACCCGCTGGAACGACAACGGCGAAGAAAAAACCGTGACCTCGCCGATGTCGCTGATCGTGACCGGTTTCGCGCCAGTGGCTGACATCCGTCAGACCCTGACTCCGGAACTGCGCATGGACAAGGGCACCACCGACCTGATCCTGATCGACCTCGGTCGCGGTCAGAACCGTATGGGCGCATCGATCCTTGCACAGGTCCACGGCAAACTCGGCAAGCACGCGCCGGACGTCGATGACGCCGAAGACCTGAAAGCCTTCTTCGCCGTGATCCAGGGCTTGAACGCCGACGGTCACCTGCTGGCGTACCACGACCGCTCCGACGGTGGTCTGCTGACTTCCGTAGTGGAAATGGCTTTCGCCGGCCACTGCGGTCTGAGCCTGAACCTGGACAGCGTTGCCGAGTCCTCGGCAGAAATCGCCGCGATCCTGTTCAACGAAGAACTGGGTGCCGTGATCCAGGTTCGTCAGGACGCCACGCCAGATATCCTCGCGCAGTTCAGCGCGGCCGGTCTGGGCGACAGCGTGTCGGTGATCGGTCAGCCAATGAACAACGGCCAGATCAACATCACCTTCAACGGTGACACCGTGTTCGAAGGCCAGCGTCGTCTGCTGCAACGTACCTGGGCTGAAACCAGCTACCAGATTCAGCGTCTGCGCGACAACGCCGACTGCGCCGAGCAAGAGTTCGACGTGCTGCTGGAAGAAGACAACCCGGGCCTGAGCGTCAAGCTGAGCTACGACGTCAACCAGGACATCGCCGCGCCTTACATCAAGAAAGGCATTCGCCCACAGGTTGCCGTGCTGCGTGAGCAGGGCGTCAACGGTCAAGTGGAAATGGCCGCTGCCTTCGACCGCGCCGGTTTCAACGCGATCGACGTGCACATGAGCGACATTCTGGCCGGCCGCGTCGACCTGAACGAGTTCAAAGGTCTGGTGGCCTGCGGTGGTTTCTCCTACGGTGACGTCCTCGGCGCCGGTGAAGGCTGGGCCAAGTCGGCGCTGTTCAACAGCCGCGCCCGCGATGCGTTCCAGGGTTTCTTCGAGCGTAACGACAGCTTCACCCTCGGCGTGTGCAACGGTTGCCAGATGATGTCCAACCTGCACGAGCTGATCCCGGGCAGCGAGTTCTGGCCACACTTCGTGCGTAACCGCTCCGAGCAGTTCGAGGCGCGCGTGGCGATGGTGCAGATCCAGGAATCGAACTCGATCTTCCTGCAGGGCATGGCCGGTTCGCGTATGCCGATCGCCATCGCTCACGGTGAAGGTCACGCCGAGTTCTCCAGCGAAGAAGCACTGCTGGAAGCCGATCTGTCCGGTTGCGTCGCGATGCGTTTCGTCGACAACCATGGCAAGGTCACCGAAGCCTACCCGGCCAACCCAAACGGTTCGCCGCGCGGGATTACCGGTCTCACCAGCCGTGATGGCCGTGTGACGATCATGATGCCGCACCCGGAGCGTGTGTTCCGTGCCGTGCAGAACTCGTGGCGTTCGGAAGACTGGAACGAGGACGCACCTTGGATGCGTATGTTCCGTAACGCGCGCGTCTGGGTTAACTAAGGCCTGTGTACAAGCTCGCCTTTTTTGTTCCTGACAGTCATGTCGAGGTGGTCAAAGGCGCTGTGTTCGCTGCCGGTGGTGGGCGAATCGGTGACTATGACCACTGTGCGTGGCAGGTGCTTGGGTCTGGTCAGTTTCGGCCTTTGGACGGCAGTCAGCCGTTTATTGGCGAGGCGGGGCAGGTTGAGCGGGTTGAGGAATGGAAGGTTGAGCTTGTGGTGGCAGATGAGTTGATCGTGGCTGTTGTGGCGGCTCTTAAGTTGAGCCATCCCTATGAGACGCCGGCTTATGAAGTGTGGCGGCTGGAAGATTTCTGATAGCCGCTTAAACAAGAAGCCCGCAGATGAGTGATTGTCTGCGGGTTTTTTGTTGCCCCCGATTTGCTTTTCTGTAGGAGTGAGCCTGCTCGCGATGGCGCCCTGACAGGCGACCATGCTCTGTCTGGCTGAGTGAATATCCGTTTCTTCGAGTGCTGCCGCTGACGGTTCCGCCCTTACGGCGGGTCACTTTTGACAAACGCCTCAAAAGTAACCAAAAAGGCTTGCCCCAACGTTCGGCCCGCTCGCTAAAGCTCGGGGTTCCTTCGCTCCGGGATCCATCCGGGCGCATCGCCTCCGGTTTGCTTCGCTGCACCTCCTCTCGATGCATTTGGCTGCGCCAAACGGTCGCTGCGCTCCCACCCCCGGATGAATCCTTCCACTCAGCCTGCCGACGGGGCCTGTGGATCAAGATCAAGAGCCGCAGCCGAGCTTGCGCTCATCCTGTGTAGGAGCTGCCGAAGGCTGCGATCTTTTGATCTTGATTTTGTCGGAGCTGGCCTGCCAGCGAAGGCGACCTGACAGCCGCCCTGTTTCTTTCAGGTGTACTCAATCCAACTGTAGGAGTGAGCCTGCTCGCGATAGCAACCTCACAGCAACCAATCACCCGCAGATGTACTCAATCCCTGTGGGAGCCTGGCTTGCCAGCGATGGCGACCTGATAGCCGACCTGATTCTTCGGATAGATAGCTTCCCTGTAGGAGCTGTCGAGTGAAACGAGGCTGCGATCTTTTGCTCTTGCTTATGATTGTAAAAAAGCAAAATCAAAAGATAGCAGCCTGCGGCAGCTCCTACAGGGGTGATGTGTGGGGTCAGACTTTGGCGCTGACCTCGCTGCGGTTGACCAGCGCTTCCAGTGCCCCACTCAAACTCGCTGCTTTATCCCCCACCAGCAAATGCCAGACCCCGCCATCCAACTGGCTGACACCGTGACAACCCAGATCCTTCAACTGCGCCTCGGACAACGCCTTGCCATCCGCCAATTGCAGGCGAATCCGCGTCATCGCAATGCAATCCAGCTGCAGCACATTGTCGCCACCGCCCAGCGCATTCAGCCATTGCTGCGCCTCGGAACCGGCAACGGCCACAGCTTTCGGCTCATCAACAACAGCGGTTTCAACCAGAACGGCACGCCCCAGCGCCGGCATCGCCAGGCGAATCTCATCGGCAATGCTGTCCGCCATCGGCCCGACAACCACCTGCAAACTCCCACCTTTACCCGGACGGACCACCGCCATCGCGCCCAGTGCCTTCAAGTCAGCGTCGGAAGCCTTGTTGCGATCAACCATTTCCAGGCGCAGACGGGTGGTGCACGCACCCACCGTCACCAGATTCTCTGCGCCACCGAGTGCCTTGATGTAGGCCGCAGCGCGCTCGTTCTCGGTGAGAACAGCCTTGTCGGCCGTCGCAACATCTTCACGCCCCGGCGTTTTCAGATTGAAGCGACGAATGCAGAAATCAAACACCGCGTAATACACCACGGCATAGGCCAGTCCCACCGGAATCACCAGCCAGCCATTGGTCGAGCGTCCCCAACCCAACACCATGTCGATGAAGCCGCCAGAGAAGGTAAAGCCCAAGTGGATGTTCAGCGCATTGGTAATCGCCATCGACAACCCGGTCAGCAGCGCATGCAGCAGATACAGCAAGGGCGCCAAAAACATGAAGGCGAACTCGATCGGTTCAGTCACCCCGGTCAAAAACGAAGTCAGGGCCATCGACAGGAAAATCCCGCCCATGACTTTGCGGCGTTCCGGCAGGGCGTTGCGGTACATCGCCAGGCACGCGGCGGGCAGGCCGAAGATCATCATCGGGAACATGCCGGTCATGAACTGGCCGCCCTTTGGATCGCCAGCGAAGTAGCGCGACAGGTCACCCGTCACCAGAGCGCCGGTCGTTGGATCAGTGAAGTTGCCGAAGACGAACCACGCCATGTTGTTGAGGATGTGGTGCAGGCCGG
Organism: Pseudomonas sp. P8_229; assembly: GCF_034008635.1. NCBI lineage: Bacteria > Pseudomonadati > Pseudomonadota > Gammaproteobacteria > Pseudomonadales > Pseudomonadaceae > Pseudomonas > Pseudomonas sp. P8_229. Next base: position 4,166,870 of record NZ_CP125378.1, read on the forward strand.
TGACGATCAGCAAGCGGTTGAACACGCCGAAGACGAAGGCGCCGAAGCTGCCGCTTTCCATCATCAGGGTGCCGAAGCTATTGATGCCGTGCTGGATCGGCGGCCAGATGTAGCCGAACACCACGCCCAGACCGACCGCTGCAAACCCGGTGACGATCGGTACAAACCGCCGGCCACCAAAGAATGCCAGATACTCCGGCAGTTTGATGTCCTTGAAACGGTTGTACAGCGCGCCAGCCATGAGGCCGCTGACGATCCCGGCGAGCATGCCCATGTTGATGCTCGCGTCGAGCACCTTGAGCGTGGAGATCATCACCAGATAACCGATCACCCCGGCCAGACCAGCGGTGCCGTTGTTGTCCTTGGCGAAGCCGACGGCGATACCGATGGCGAAGATCATCGCCAGGTTGGCGAAGATCACCTGGCCGGCATCGTGAATGATCGCGATGTTCAGCAGGTCGGTGTCACCCAGACGCAGCAGCAGACCGGCAATCGGCAGGATCGCGATCGGCAGCATCAGCGCGCGGCCGAGGCGTTGCAGGCCTTCGATGAAGAGTTGGTACATGGTGCTTCTCCCTGCTCTTTATAGAGAGCTTGTTGTTAGTGCAGAGGCCAATGCTGGTGGCAGGCGTGACGAACCGCATCGGCGCTGTTCAGTTTGAGCAGGTCATGACTGAGGCGTTGGCATTCGGCCTCGTGCAACTGGCGCACGCGATCCTTGATTTCACCGATCTGCACCGGGCTGACCGACAGTTCAGTCACGCCCAGGCCGATCAGCACTGGTGTTGCCAGCGGATCGGAGGCGAGCGCGCCGCAGACGCCGACCCAGCGCTTGTGCACCGCCGCGCCTGCACAGGTCATGGCGATCAGGCGCAGCAGCGCTGGGTGCAGGGCATCGACCCGGGCGGCGAGGCCTGCGTGATCGCGATCCATAGCCAAGGTGTATTGCGACAGGTCGTTGGTGCCGATCGACAGGAAGTCGGCGTGTTCAGCCAGTTGCTCGGCTTGTAGCGCGGCGGCCGGGACTTCGATCATCACGCCGATTTCCGGGCGCTGGCTGATGTTCAGTTCCAGGCACAGCGCATCGACGCGCTGACGGATGTGCCGCAGTTCATCGACCTCGGTGACCATTGGCAGCAGGATCCGGCAACGCTGCAACGGGCTGACTTGCAGCAGCGCGCGCAGTTGCTGATCGAGGATTTCCGGACGGGCCTGGGCCAGGCGAATACCACGCAGGCCGAGTACCGGGTTGGCTTCGGCGGGCAGCGGCAGGTAGTCGAGTTGTTTATCGCCACCGACGTCGATGGTGCGGATGATCACCGATTTGTCGCCCATCGCATCGAGCACGGCTTGATAGGCGACGCGCTGTTCTTCAACGTCCGGCGCCGTTTGGCGATCAACGAACAAAAACTCGGTGCGCAGCAGACCGACACCGTCGGCACCGTTGGCAAACGCGTCGGCTGCTTCAGCACTTGAAGCGACGTTGGCAACCACTTCGATCGCCACGCCATTGCGCGTTTCGGCGGGCAGGTGCGCCTTGGCTTGTTGTGCATCGCGGCGTTGCTGGCGGTCGATTTGTGCCTGCTGAACTTCGGCCAGACGTTCGGCGCTCGGGGTCAGTTCAAGGCGACCGCCGTCAGCATCCAGCACCACCGACTGCCCTTGCGGCTGATCGAGCAAAGCCGAACCCAACGCAACCATGCACGGCAGACCCTTGCCCCGCGCCAGAATCGCTACGTGCGACGTCGCGCCGCCCTCGGCCATGCACAGCCCGGCGACACCCTGGGCGCTGAGTTGCAGCAGATCCGACGGCGTCAGTTCATGCGCAGCAACGATGGCGCCGGCCGGCACGTCGTAATGCCAGGCTTCGCCAAGCAATGCGCGCAGCACGCGTTGCTTGAGGTCGCGCAGGTCGTTGGCGCGTTCGGCCAACAGTGCACTGCCGGTGTGTTGCAGCACTTCGCACTGCACATCGATCGACTGACTCCAGGCGTGAGTCGCCGCCGTGCCTTGCTCGATGGACTGCTGCGCGGCGTCGAGCAGGGCCGGGTCTTCGAGCAGTGCCAGATGCGCAGCGAAGATCGCTTCTTCGTCGGTGTTCTTGTGCTTTTTCGCTTGGACGAGTGTGGCGTGGATTTCGTTGCGAACCTGATTCAACGCCGACTCAAGAACCTGCTCTTGCACCAGCGGATCGTGATTGCCCGCATCGGCTGGCAGGTGGATCGCGTTCAGGCGAAACAGCGGCCCGCCGACCAGTCCCGGCGCGGCGCACACACCCTGCAACACGCCAGCCTCGGTCGGACGTTTGCGCGGTGCAGCGCTGACCGGGGCGGCGGCGTGATGGTCCTCGGGCAGGGCGGTGGCCAACGCGCTGAGCAACGCTTGCAGCGCGGCTTCGGCATCCGGTCCCTGACAGCTGACCTGCACTTCGTCCCGCTCACCGACGGCCAACCCCATCAGCCCGATCAAGCTGTTGCACGGCGCCGATTTACCGGCGAAGTGCAACTGCGACTGGCTTTTGAAGCCTTGTGCGGTCTGGCGAATCAGCGCAGCGGGGCGCGCATGCAGACCGCCACGATGAGCCACCAACACATGACCATGAACCTGCGGCCCGTCGACGGCTTCAGCATTCGCCGCCAAACCGGTGCGTGCGATGATGTGCAGCAACGGCTCGCCAACCTTCACCGCTTTAAGCGTGATCGGCCGCACCTGAAAATCCTGGCTGTTGGTCAGGATCAACAGGCTGACGAGGCTTTTGCATTGCTGGCCGACCTTGTCCAGGTCATAGCGCAACAGCGGCTGACCCTTGGTTACTCGACCACCTTCCTTGACCAGCATCGAGAAGCCCTCACCGTTCAACTCAACGGTGTCGAGGCCCAGATGCAGGAGGATTTCCGCGCCGTTGTCGGCGCGTACAGTGAGCGCGTGGCCGGTGCGCGCGACGTGAATGATCACTCCGGCGCACGGCGAGTACAGCGTGTCGTTGATCGGGTCGATGGCAATGCCGTCACCCATGGCGCCGCTGGCGAACACCGCGTCCGGGACTTTGGCGAGCGTGAGCACCGGGCCGCTGAGCGGGGCGCTGAGGGTCAGCTCTTTATTGTTGTTGTGCATGGCTCGGTCTCATCAGGTCTGCAATCATTCGGACTTAGTGTGTACGGGTCACTTTGCTCAGGTGGCGCGGCTGATCCGGGTCCATGCCCCGGGCCACGGCCAGGCCTGCGGCCATCACGTAGAAACTCTGGATCGCCAGAATCGGGTCGAGGGCCGGGTGTTCGGCGCGGCTCAGGGTCAGGTCGCGTTCAGTCACATCGTCCGGTGCGGCCAGCAACACGCGGGCGCCGCGTTGACGCATTTCCGCCGCGAGGCTGATCAGTCCGGCCTGCTCGGCACCGCGTGGCGCGAACACCAGCAGAGGGTAGTGCTCGTCGATCAGGGCCATCGGGCCGTGACGGACTTCGGCGCTGCTGAACGCTTCAGCCTGAATCGCCGAGGTTTCCTTGAATTTCAGTGCAGCCTCTTGGGCGATGGAAAAACCGGCGCCACGGCCGATAACCATCAGGCGTTCGCAATCGCGCAGGGCTTCGATGGCCACGCTCCAGTCCTGTTGCGCGGCTTCGCGCAGGCCTTCGGGCAGGGCGTTGTGTGCTTGCAGCAGTTCGCTGTCTTCTTTCCAGTGCGCGATCAGGCGGGCGCTGGCGCTGAGGGTGGCGATGAAACTCTTTGTCGCGGCAACGCTGCTTTCGGTGCCGGCCAGCAACGGCAGGCTGAATTCACACGCGGCTTCCAGTGGCGAATCAGCCGCGTTGACCATCGAAACACTCAGCGCGCCGCGCTTGCGCAACAGACGCAGGCTGTTGACCAGATCCGGGCTCTGACCCGATTGCGAGAACGCGAACGCCACCTGACCGCTGACCTTCAACGGCGCCTGTTGCATGGTCACCACCGACATCGGCAGCGACGCCACCGGTACACCCAGTTGCTGCATGGTCAGGTAGGCGAAGTAGCTCGCCGCGTGGTCGGAGCTGCCGCGGGCGACGGTCATCGCCACTTGCGGTGGCTGACGGCGCAGGCGCCCGGCGATCTCGATCATTTGCGGGTCGAGCTGTTGCAGTTGGGCTTGCACGGCCTCGAACGAGGACAGCGCCTCTTCAAGCATTTTTGAAGTCAATGTCTTCTCCTTCGACCATGACGGCGGTCAGTGTGAGTGAGCGATCCAGCCGCACGCAGTCGGCCCAGGCGCCAGCTGCAAGGCGCCCGCGTTCGGTGATGCCGAGGTAATCGGCGGGAAATTGCGAAAGACGTTGCGAGGCTTCGGCGATCGGCAAACCGATCTTCACCAGGTTGCGCAGGGCCTGATCCATGGTCAGGGTGCTGCCGGCCAAGGTGCCGTCGGGCAGGCGCACGCCGCCCAGGCATTTGGTCACGGTGTGGCTACCAAGCTTGTATTCACCGTCGGGCATGCCGGCGGCAGCGGTCGAATCGGTGACGCAATACAGGCACGGGATCGAGCGCAGGGCCACACGAATGGCGCCGGGGTGCACGTGCAGCAAGTCGGGGATCAGCTCGGCGAATTTGGCGTGGGCCAGTGCGGCGCCAACGATCCCCGGCTCGCGGTGATGCAGCGGGCTCATGGCGTTGTAGAGGTGGGTGAAACTGGTCGCGCCGGCATCGAGTGCAGCGACACCTTCTTCGTAACTGCCAAGGGTGTGGCCGATCTGCATGCGCACGCCACGGTTGCTCAACTCGCGGATCAAGGCGTCGTGACCGGCGATTTCCGGGGCGATGGTGATCACCCGGATCGGCGCCAGCGCCAGGTATTCTTCGACTTCGGCCATCAACGCGGTGTGAGCGAAGTTCGGTTGCGCACCGAGTTTGCCAGGATTGATGTACGGGCCTTCGAGGTGCACGCCGAGGACGCGCGCGGTACCTTTCGGACGCTGTTCGCAGAATTCTCCGACCGCCCTCAACACGCTGGAGATCTCGGCGCTCGGTGCGGTCATGGTGGTGGCCAGCAGCGAGGTGGTGCCGAAACGCACGTGGGTCCTGGTGATGGTCTCGAAGGCGCTCGCGCCTTCCATGATGTCTTTGCCGCCACCGCCGTGGACGTGCAGGTCGATGAAACCCGGCAGCAGATAGGGCAGGTCATTGTCGGCCGGATCGCAAGGCACGCCTTCGATCGACACGATTTTGCCGTGTTCGTGGATCAGCCGGCCGCGAACCCAGCCGCTGGCGGTGAGGATGTTGTCTTCAGACATTTCGGTTCTCGCTTTGGGCCGCCTCAGCGGCGCAGCTCGTTATCTACGAAGTTTTTATCTACGAAGCTCTGCAACAAAGTCGTAGTAGTCGTTGCGGCAATAGGTGTCGGTGACTTCGATCGGCGTGTTGTCTTCCAGATAGCCGACTCGGGTCATCAGCAGCATGGCGGTGCCGGGAGCGATGCCGACCAGCGCGGCGAACTCGTCCGAGGCGTTGATCGCCTGGATGTGCTGCAGGGCGCGGACGATCGGTTTACCGATGCCGTCGAGGTATTCGTAGAGTGAATCGCCGACCAATTGCGGCTTGGGCATGATCGAGGCGGGCAGGGTACTCATCTCGATGGCCATGACGGTGTCATCGGCTTTGCGCAGACGCTTCATGCGCGCGACCTTGTCGTTCGGCGACAGGCTGAGGCGGATCAGTTCTTCGTGAGTCGGCAGGGTGACTTCGCGCTCCAGCCACTGCGAGCTGGGGACGAAACCCTTGAGGCGGAGCATTTCGCTGAAACCGGAGAGGCGCGACAGTGGTTGTTCCAGGCGTGGCGTGATGAATGTGCCGGAACCTTGCAGGCGGCGGATCAGACCTTGATCGAGCAGCACTTCCAGGGCCTTGCGGGCGGTGACCCGGGAGATACCGAGCTGCTCGCTGAGGTTGCGCTCGGACGGCATCGCCTGCTCGGCCTTCCACTGCCCGGCATGGATCGCCGATTCCAGGTTGCGCGCCAGTTGCAGGTACAGCGGCGTCGGCTGGGAGTCATCTGGGCGTAGGGCCTGGAGGTCGTTCATGTAGGTCATTTCCGACGCGAGTATAGGATTGTTGTGGCTCGCTTGTGGGGCGGAAATTAATACCACTTGAATACCATGTCAACGCGAGGAATTGGCCTGTAGCCCAATGAAATGGCGGGCTGTGGGTAGGTTGTCTTGAAGTGGTATTAGAGGTGGCATGCAGAACGCAAAAGATCGCAGCCTGTGGCCGCGCCTTCAGTGGGAAGTGGTATCAACCCTGAAGGCGCGGCCACAGGCTGCGATCTTTTGATTTATTTTTTATCGCCGACCGACGGTAATGGCTGAAAGAGCACTTTGTGGCGAGGGGATTTAGCGAAACGTTGCCACAGGTTAAGGGCGAATCTCGATCATCGTGCCGTCCGGCACCAGGCCCCAGACCTCACGCATGTCCATGTTGCGCATGGCGATGCAGCCGTCGGTCCAGTCCAGGGTATGGAACAGGTCTTCAGGCGTTTCTTCCGAATCCGGGGTGCCGTGGATCATGATCATCCCGCCAGGCTCGACGCCTTCACGCCGGGCGCGCGCCGAATCGCTGATGTTCGGATAGGAGATGTGCATCGCCAGATTGAACTTGTCGCTGACCTTGCGCCAGTCGATCCAATAGAAACCTTCCGGGGTGCGTTTGTCGCCTTCGATCAGTTTCGGACCTTTTTTCGCGCCCTTGCCCAGGGAGATGCGATAGGTCTTGATCGGCTTTCCATCGGCAATCAACTGCAGTTGGTGCGCCGATTTGAGCACCAGTATTTTTTCGATCAGCGGCGTATTCGAGGGCGTCACGGTGGTCACGAAGGACGCTTGTGAGACCGTGGCGAACGACAGGCAAAGCAGGGCAAGCAACCAGCGCATTGAAACGATTCCCCAGGGAGTGACGCAGATATTTTAGTTATGGACGCTTTCAGGTGATGGCAGGCTGAGCCAGCGGCGGTATCGATTCGGAGCGAACCGGGTAGGTTTCGGCGCGGCGGTCAGCGAAAAAGCATTCTAAGGTACGCCCCACCGTGCGGAAAGCCAGCTCGTCCCAGGGAATGTCGGCTTCGTCGAATAGTTGTACTTCGAGGCTCTCGGGGCCGGCGGCAAAGTCCAGGTCCGCCAGTTCTGCGCGGAAAAACACATGCACCTGGCTGATGTGCGGCACGTCGATCAGCGTATAGATGCTCAGGTTGCGCACCCGGGCGCAGGCTTCCTCGGCGGTTTCGCGAATCGCGGCCTGCTCGATGGTCTCGCCGTTTTCCATGAAACCGGCAGGCAGCGTCCAGTAGCCGAGCCGTGGCTCGATGGCGCGGCGGCAGAGCAGCACCTGACGGCCCCAGGTCGCGACACAACCGGCGACGATATTGGGGTTTTGATAGTGAATGGTCTGACAGCTATCACAGACAAATCGCAGCCGCGAATCGCCTTCGGGAATGCGCTGGGTCACCGGGTTGCCGCACTGGCTGCAAAATTTCATGCTGGGGTTCCTGAATGCTGCGCCTATCTTGGCGTGCAGCGGTGCCGGTCGGCAAGTTGTCGTTTCGCGACATGGCCTGGCGAAGGGCTTGGGCGGCTGCAATGATTGGTGCATGATGCAGGGTAAGGCACAGATCGAGAACACTCATGCTGGACGAGCTACTGCATAGGGTAAGCAACCACACACCGCGCACGCTGGAGACCGATAAACGTTTCCCCGAGGCCGCTGTTCTGGTGCCGATCACCCGCAGTGACGAGCCCGAGCTGGTGCTGACCCTGCGCGCCAGCGGCCTCTCGACCCATGGCGGCGAAGTGGCGTTCCCCGGCGGGCGCCGTGACCCGGAAGACCCTGACCTGATTTTCACTGCACTGCGCGAAGCCGAGGAAGAAATCGGTCTGCCGCCGGGGCTGGTCGAGGTCATCGGCCCGCTCAGCCCGCTGATTTCGTTGCATGGCATCAAGGTCACGCCTTATGTCGGAGTGATCCCGGACTTTGTCGAGTACCAGGCCAACGATGCCGAGATCGCTGCAGTCTTCAATGTGCCGCTGGAGTTCTTCCGCAAAGACCCGCGTGAACATACACACCGTATCGATTACCAGGGCCGCAGTTGGTACGTGCCGAGTTATCGTTACGGTGAATTCAAGATCTGGGGGCTGACGGCGATCATGATCGTCGAGCTGATCAACCTGCTCTATGACGAACAGATCAGCCTGCACCATCCCCCTAAAAGCTATATCAATACCTGAAGCCATCGCTCGAATGGCCCGTCATCGTGAGCCCTGAGGAAAACAAGATGAAATACCGCCTGGGTGACGCCCGCGTCGACGCCCACCCGCAGAGCTGGGTCGCCCCCAATGCCGTGCTGGTGGGCAAGGTCAGACTGGAAGAGGGCGCCAACGTCTGGTTCAACGCCGTGTTGCGCGGCGACAACGAACTGATCCTGATCGGCAAGAACAGCAATGTCCAGGACGGCACGGTGATGCACACCGACATGGGCTACCCGTTGACCATCGGCACCGGTGTGACCATCGGCCACAACGCCATGCTGCATGGCTGTACCGTCGGCGATTACAGCCTGATCGGCATCAACGCGGTGATTCTCAACGGTGCAAAGATCGGCAAGAACTGCATCATCGGCGCCAATTCGCTGATCGGCGAAGGCAAGGAAATCCCTGATGGCTCGCTGGTGATGGGCTCGCCGGGCAAGGTCGTGCGTGAACTGACCGAGCCGCAGAAGAAAATGCTCGAAGCCAGCGCCGCTCACTATGTGCATAACTCGCAGCGTTACGCGCGTGATCTGGTCGAGCAAGAAGAATGAACGCACCCGAAAGACCCGTCGCCTCGCCGTGCGTGAATATCTGCGCACTGGATGAGGACGATATTTGCACCGGCTGCCAGCGCACGGTCGAGGAGATCACCCGTTGGGGCCGCATGACCAACGACGAGCGGCGGGTGGTGCTTGGCCTGTGTCATGAGCGAGCGAAGGCGAGTGGGTTGGTGTGGATGATCCCCGGGAAATCTGGCGTCTGAGACGACGCCTTCGCGAGCAAGCCCGCTCCTACATTTGATCTGTGCCTGCCCCGCCATTCGGATTCACTGAAGATCCAGTGTGGGAGCGGGCTTGCTCGCGAAGAGGCCGGCACAGTCGCGACTTCTTATTGGCCCAACTCCCAGCCTGAAGTAACCTGTGCGCCAATCTGAAAGGTCGCTTCCATGATTTTCCTCATCGCCTACATCAGCAGCGTCGTGCTGATCAACTTCGCCTTCTCCACCGCTCCACACCTGGACATCATCTGGTCGGCCTGGGGCGGGCTGGTGTTCGTGTTGCGCGACATGGTGCAGACCCGCTTCGGCCACGGTGCCATTGCGGCAATGTTGGTGGCACTGGTGTTGTCTTACGTTACGTCCGATCCGTCCATCGCCCTGGCCAGCGCCACGGCGTTCGCGATCTCCGAATGCATCGACTGGCTGGTGTTCAGCGTCACCAAACGCCCGCTGCGTGACCGCTTGTGGATCAGCTCGGCGCTGAGCATTCCGCTCGATACCTTCATCTTTTTCGGCATGATCGACCTGATGACGCCACCGGTGATCATCACCGCGCTGGTCTCGAAGTTCGCTGGTGTCACTGCCGTTTGGCTGATCATGGCCTGGCGCGAGCGCAAACAGGCTGTCGCCAGCTAAGCCAAACCCTGCGGTTCATGTAAAATGCCGCGCTTTCTCCCCATGGAAAGCGCGTCTGGCGTTGCTTTCCTCGATGATCCGCTTCTTTGAGGACCTGAGATGACCCGTATCGGAACTCCATTGTCGCCGACCGCGACCCGCGTATTGCTGTGTGGCTGTGGTGAGCTGGGCAAGGAAGTGGTGATCGAGCTGCAACGCCTGGGCGTTGAAGTGATTGCCGTCGACCGTTACGCCAACGCGCCGGCCATGCAGGTTGCCCATCGCAGCCACGTGATCAACATGCTCGACGGCGCCGCGCTGCGTGCGGTAATCGAAGCCGAGAAGCCGCACTTCATCGTGCCGGAAATCGAAGCCATCGCCACCGCCACGCTGGTCGAGCTGGAAGCCGAAGGCTTCACCGTGATCCCGACCGCGCGCGCCGCACAGCTGACCATGAACCGTGAAGGCATCCGTCGTCTGGCCGCTGAAGAGCTGGACCTGCCGACCTCGCCGTACCACTTTGCCGACACCTTCGAGGACTACAGCAAAGCCGTCCAGGACCTGGGCTTCCCGTGCGTGGTCAAGCCAGTGATGAGCTCGTCGGGTAAAGGCCAGAGCCTGCTGCGCAGCGCCGATGACGTGCAGAAAGCCTGGGACTACGCGCAAGAGGGCGGCCGCGCCGGCAAAGGCCGGGTGATCATCGAAGGCTTCATCGATTTCGACTACGAAATCACCCTGCTGACCGTGCGCCACATCGGTGGCACCACGTTCTGCGCACCAGTCGGCCACCGTCAGGAGAAGGGCGACTATCAGGAATCCTGGCAGCCGCAGGCCATGAGCCCGATTGCCCTGGCGGAGTCCGAGCGCGTGGCCAAAGCCGTGACCGAGGCACTGGGTGGCCGTGGTCTGTTCGGTGTCGAGTTGTTCATCAAGGGTGATCAGGTATGGTTCAGCGAAGTTTCGCCGCGCCCGCACGACACCGGTCTGGTGACCCTGATTTCCCAGGATCTGTCGCAATTCGCGCTGCATGCGCGCGCCATTCTTGGCCTGCCGGTGCCGCTGATCCGTCAGTTCGGCCCGTCGGCTTCGGCGGTGATTCTGGTGGAAGGGCAGTCGACCCAGACGGCCTTCGCCAACCTTGGTGCTGCGCTGAGCGAGCCGGATACGGCGTTGCGTCTGTTCGGCAAGCCTGAAGTCAATGGTCAGCGCCGCATGGGCGTGGCATTGGCGCGGGATGAGTCGATCGAGGCTGCGCGTGCCAAGGCGACCCGCGCGGCTCAGGCTGTTGTTGTAGAGCTGTAAACCGAGGCACGACATTCGCAAGCAAGCCCGCTCCTACAACAGGTTTTGTGTACGCCACAGATCCAATGTGGGGGCGGGCTTGCTCGCGAAGCTTTTGATCTTCTGTCAGGCAACCTGATTCAGATCGTTATTCTTCGTTTCCTTCAGGCACAACACCGCAATCAGGCTCAGCACCGCTGCCCCCGACACATACCCGCCGACATAACTCAAACCGCCCATCGCCACCAGCTTCTGCGCAAAGAACGGTGCCGCCGAGGCGCCGACGATCCCGCCCAGGTTGTACGCGGCCGATGCGCCGGTATAGCGCACATGCGTCGGAAACAGTTCTGGCAGCAGCGCACCCATTGGCGCAAATGTCACGCCCATCAGGAACAGCTCGATGCACAGGAACAGTGCCACGCCCCAGGTCGAACCCTGCGTCAGCAACGGCTCCATCAGGAATCCGGATACAATTGCCAGCACGCCCCCGATGATCAGTACCGGTTTACGCCCGTAACGGTCACTGGCCCAGGCGGACAACGGTGTCGCCGCAGCCATGAACAGCACGGCAAAACACAGCAAGCCAAGGAAGGTCTCACGGCTGTAGCCGAGGGTGGACACGCCGTAGCTCAGGGAAAACACCGTCGAGATGTAAAACAGCGCATAGCACACCACCATCGCCGCCGCGCCGAGCAAGGTCGGCGCCCAGTATTGGCTGAACAGTTCGACCAGCGGCACTTTCACCCGCTCCTGACGGGCAATCGCATTGGCGAACACCGGGGTTTCGTGGAGCTTGAGGCGCACGTACAGGCCGACCATCACCAGTATCGCGCTGAGCAGAAACGGAATCCGCCAGCCCCAACTGCGGAACTGTTCGTCATTGAGGGTCATGGCCAGGGTCAGAAACAGCCCGTTGGCCGCGAGAAAGCCGATCGACGGGCCAAGTTGCGGGAACATGCCGAACCACGCCCGCTTGCCCTTGGGCGCGTTTTCCGTGGCCAGCAGTGCTGCGCCGCCCCATTCACCACCCAGTCCCAAACCCTGACCGAAGCGCAACACGCACAGCAGAATCGGCGCCCAGGCACCGATGCTGGCGTAACCCGGCAGCACGCCAATCAGCGTGGTGCAGACACCCATCAGCAACAGCGAGGCGACCAGCGTCGATTTGCGTCCGATGCGGTCACCGAAGTGGCCGAACAGCGCCGAGCCCAGCGGTCTGGCGAGGAAGGCGATGCCGAAGGTGAGAAATGCCGAGAGCATCTGCGCGGTTCCGGAGGTCTGCGGAAAGAACACCGGCCCGATCACCAGCGCGGCGGCGGTGGCGTAGACATAGAAGTCGTAGAACTCGATAGCGGTGCCGATGAAGCTCGCCGTCGCTACGCGGGTGGCGGAGTTGGTCGGCTGGGCAGGCGCTGTGGCGCTATAAGCGGTACTGGTCGTCATGCGGTGATCCCTGACAGTCATGGCTCCGTTGGAGCGAATTATTATGGTCGAACACCCAGGGATGTGGGATGAGGCGCGTCGCTGTTTCGAGTAGGAACAGTCGTCGGGGCGGTGCGGAAATAGCCGAAGCCGCAGGAGTGCAGGGTAGGCACAGGGCTCGACGGCGCTAGGGTAAGCGTTTCGATTATAGGAAGGGGGCTAACGATTGAACAAGCTCTAAAAAGGGACGCGAGGGCGTGGCCTTTGTGGCGAGGGGGCAAGCCCGCTCGCCACAGAGAATGGTGCATGTCTTAAATGACGGCCGGCACCGAAGAGGTATGCCAGATCAGGACTTTGCTCACCCGGTTCTCCTCGGTTTCGAGAATCTCCAGCCGGTAACGCCCGATTTTCAGGCACACCGCGCTTTCCGGAATGCTCTCCAGCGCTTCGGTCACCAGGCCGTTGAGGGTTTTCGGCCCGTCGCTCGGCAAATGCCAACCCAGGCATTTGTTCAGTTCGCGGATCGACGCAGTACCATCAATGACCATGCGCCCGTCGGCCTGTGGATGGATGTGCGGGTTGTCGAGGCTGTGTTCGCTTTCGAATTCGCCGACGATCTCTTCGAGAATGTCTTCCAGGGTGACGATGCCCAGTACTTCGCCGTACTCGTCCACCACCATGCCCAGGCGGCGCTGCTGTTTATGGAAGTTCAGCAGTTGCAGTTGCAGCGGCGTGCTTTCCGGGACGAAATACGGTTCGTAGCTGGCGGCCAGCAGCGCCTCGCGGGTCAGCTTGCCATCGTTGAGCAGATGGCGGATCTGCCGGGTGTTGAGCACTGCTTCGACCTGGTTGATGTCGCTGTGGAACACCGGCAGGCGCGTGCGCTTGTTGTGGCGCAGTTGTTCGATGATCTCTTCGATCGAGTCGTCGAGGTTGATGCCGTCGACATCGCTGCGCGGCACCAGAATGTCATTGACCGTGATGTTGTCCAGCGCGTGGATCCCCGCAACCGGATGGGTACGAGACGGATGTTCCGGGTCGTCGTTTCGGTCAGCAGGCTCTTCGTCTTCGCTCTGTTGCACCACTTGAGTCTTGCGGGCGAACGGGCGAATCAGCAAGCCGCTGATGCTGCTCAGTAGCCAGGCCAGCGGGTAAAGGATTTTCAGCGGTATGGCCAGCAGGGTATTGCCGAAGGACAGCACGGCCTCCGGATAACGCTGGGCCACTGTGCGCGGAAAGTAATCGGCAAACACCAGCAACACTGCAGCGGCGCCGAGGCAGGCTGCCCAAGGCCCGTTCTCTTCGCAAAGGAAGATCGCCAGCAATGTGGCAATGACCACTGCCAGGGCGCGGCACAGGGTGTTACACAGAATCAGGCTGTCGAGCGGGAAGCTCAGCTTCGCCAGCGGTTTGTCGCTGGCGCGCGAGGCGGTGCGCTGCGCGAGCAGGTGCTGCTGCGCGATTTCGACGGCGGTAAATAGCCCCGACCATAAAATCAGCAGGACAAACACCGCGAGCATCGGCCCTATGGGCAAACCGTCCATTTATGCCGCCCGTCAGATGTGCAGGATGTATTCACGAACCAGTTTGCTGCCGAAATACGCCAACATCAGCAGGCAGAAACCGGCGAGGGTCCAGCGAATCGCCTTGTGACCGCGCCAGCCGAGGCGGTTGCGACCCCACAACAGCACGCTGAACACGACCCAGGCCAGGCATGCCAGCAGGGTCTTGTGCACCAGATGCTGGGCGAACAGGTTTTCGACGAACAGCCAGCCGGAGATCAGCGACAGCGACAGCAGCGTCCAGCCGGCCCAGAGGAAACCGAACAGCAGGCTTTCCATGGTTTGCAGCGGCGGGAAGTTCTTGATCAGGCCCGACGGGTGCTTGTGCTTGAGTTGGTGATCCTGGACCAGCAGCAGCAAGGCCTGGAATACCGCGATGGTGAACATTCCGTAAGCCAGGATCGACAGCAGGATGTGGGCGAGGATGCCCGGCTCTTCGTCGATGATCTGCACCGTGCCGGCAGGCGCGAACTGCGCCAGCAGCACCGTCGCCGCGCCCAGCGGGAACAACAGCACCAGCAGGTTTTCCACCGGGATCCGCGAGCAGGCCAGCAGCGTCAAGGCGATGACCGCGGCGGCAATCAGGCTGGCGGCGCTGAAGAAATCCAGGCCCAGGCCGATCGGCGTCAGCAGGTGGGTGAGCAGGCTGGCGCTGTGGGCCAGCACGGCAAGGACGCCGAGCGTAACCAGCAGGCGCTTGTTCGCCTTGGCGCCGGAGGCCAGGCGGGTGCCCTGATAAAGGGTCGCAGCGGCATAAAGGAGAGCGGCGGCGAGCGTGGTCAGCAAACTGGGTGATAAGGGGAGCATAAATCCTGTTAGGCAGGCCCGAAAGGCGCTGAGTTTGGCATAGAACCGCCACACCACGAAAGTGCGAGGTGTCCGCCCGACGCAGTCTTCGCTATAATCCGCGACCTGCCCACGCCGCAGGCTCGCCGAGCACATGTTGAATCCGGTCTGGGCCGCCATTATCCCGGTCTACACAGGGCCTGAAAGGATCGCGCAATGTTTGAAAACTTAACCGACCGTCTCTCGCAGACGCTGCGCCATGTCACCGGCAAGGCGAAGCTGACTGAAGACAATATCAAAGACACCTTGCGCGAAGTGCGCATGGCGTTGCTCGAAGCCGACGTCGCCCTGCCGGTGGTCAAGGACTTCGTCAATTCGGTCAAGGAGCGCGCTGTCGGCACCGAGGTGTCGCGCAGCCTGACGCCGGGCCAGGCATTCGTGAAGATCGTCCAGGCCGAACTCGAAAGCCTGATGGGCGCGGCCAACGAAGATTTGAACCTGAGTGCCGTACCGCCAGCCGTCATTCTGATGGCCGGTCTGCAGGGTGCCGGTAAAACCACCACTGCCGGCAAGCTGGCGCGCTTCCTTAAAGAGCGCAAGAAGAAGTCGGTCATGGTGGTGTCGGCGGACGTTTATCGTCCTGCGGCTATTAAACAGCTGGAAACCCTGGCCAACGACATCGGCGTGACGTTCTTCCCGTCCGACCTGAGCCAGAAGCCGGTCGACATCGCCAATGCGGCTATTAAAGAAGCCAAACTGAAATTCATCGACGTGGTCATCGTCGATACCGCCGGTCGTCTGCACATCGACGAAGAGATGATGGGCGAGATCAAGGCGCTGCACGCTGCGATCAACCCGGTCGAAACCCTGTTCGTGGTCGACGCCATGACCGGTCAGGACGCCGCCAACACGGCCAAGGCCTTCGGCGATGCGCTGCCACTGACCGGTGTGATCCTGACCAAGGTCGACGGCGACGCCCGTGGCGGTGCCGCACTGTCGGTACGTGCGATCACCGGCAAGCCGATCAAGTTCATCGGTATGGGCGAGAAGAGCGAAGCGCTCGATCCGTTCCATCCTGAGCGTATCGCTTCGCGAATCCTCGGCATGGGCGACGTGCTCAGCCTGATCGAACAGGCCGAAGCGACCCTCGACAAGGACAAGGCCGACAAGCTTGCTAAAAAGCTGAAGAAGGGCAAGGGCTTCGACCTCGAAGACTTCCGCGATCAGCTGCAACAAATGAAGAACATGGGCGGCCTCGGTGGGCTCATGGACAAGCTGCCGAGCATCGGCGGCGTCAACCTGTCGCAGATGGGCAATGCCCAGAACGCTGCAGAGAAGCAGTTCAAACAGATGGAAGCCATCATCAATTCCATGACCCCGGCCGAGCGCCGCGACCCTGAGCTGATCAGCGGTTCGCGCAAACGCCGGATCGCCATGGGTTCCGGTACCCAGGTGCAGGACATCGGTCGCTTGATCAAGCAGCACAAGCAGATGCAAAAGATGATGAAGAAATTCTCCGCCAAGGGCGGAATGGCGAAAATGATGCGCGGCATGGGCGGAATGTTGCCCGGCGGCGGCATGCCCAAGATGTAAAGAATTTGCGCCGGTCGTCGCACCGGCGCAGACCCCGCAAGGACGCGGGATCAACAGCAAACCCGCACTCGGCGGGAGCTGACTGGCCGTTTTCATCGACGGCTCTATATGCAAATCCGCACGGCATGCCATAGGCGCCGGAAAAAGTCATTTGCAAAAGTCCGGATATTCCTTAGAATATGCGGCCTTTCGGGCACCCATGCCCGCTGTGCATTTAGATTTGCAGCACCGACTACAGGAACGATGTTCACATGCTAACAATCCGTCTTGCCCTTGGCGGCTCCAAAAAGCGCCCGTTTTACCACCTGACCGTAACCGACTCGCGTAACCCGCGTGACGGCTCCCACAAAGAACAGGTTGGTTTCTTCAACCCTGTTGCCCGTGGTCAGGAAATCCGTCTGTCCGTGAACCAAGAGCGCGTTGCCTACTGGCTGAGCGTTGGTGCACAGCCTTCTGAGCGTGTTGCTCAGTTGCTGAAGGAATCTGCCAAGGCTGCAGCCTGAGCAGTATGAGCGCGACGCCAGAAAAAGCTGATGACCTGATCGTTGTCGGCAAGATTTTTTCGGTTCACGGCGTTCGCGGCGAGGTGAAGGTCTTTTCCTTTACCGATCCGATTGAAAACCTGTTGGATTACCGCAACTGGACGCTTCGGCGCGAAGGCGTGGTCAAGCAGGTCGAGCTGGTCAGCGGCCGATCCACTCAAAAGGATCTGGTTGCCAAGCTCAAAGGCCTCGACGATCGTGATGAAGCCCGTCTTCTGAGCGGTTATGAGATTTGCATCTCGCGAAGCCTTTTGCCCAACCTGACAGGCGACGAGTACTACTGGTACCAGTTGCAGGGTCTGAGCGTCATCAACCAGGACGAGCAATTGTTCGGCAAGGTTGATCACCTGTTGGAGACCGGCGCGAACGATGTATTGGTGGTCAAGCCCTGCGCGGGCAGCCTGGATGATCGTGAGCGGTTGTTGCCCTACACAGAGCAATGCGTGCTGACAATCGACCTGGATGCAGGCGTGATGAGGGTGGAATGGGACGCGGACTTCTAAGCAATGGCCAGCCTGCGCGTAGACGTCATAACGTTGTTCCCCGAGATGTTCTCGGCCATCAGTGAATACGGCATTACCAGTCGAGCGGTGAAACAGGGGCTGTTGCAGCTGACCTGTTGGAACCCGCGGGATTACACGACGGATCGGCATCACACTGTGGACGATCGCCCGTTTGGCGGTGGTCCGGGCATGGTGATGAAGATCAAGCCCCTGGAAGATGCTCTGGTTCAGGCCAAGGCAGCAGCCGGGGAGGCGGCGAAGGTGATTTACCTGTCCCCCCAAGGCCGTCAACTGACTCAGTCGGCGGTACGCGAGTTGGCACAATCGGATGCATTGATCCTGATTGCCGGCCGCTATGAAGGCATTGACGAGCGCTTTATTGAGGCTCATGTCGATGAAGAGTGGTCGATTGGTGACTATGTACTGTCTGGCGGCGAGCTGCCGGCCATGGTCATGATCGATGCGGTTACACGACTGCTGCCTGGAGCTTTAGGGCATGCGGATTCCGCTGAGGAAGATTCCTTTACGGATGGTCTGCTGGATTGCCCGCACTACACCCGACCTGAGGTGTATGCGGATCAGCGTGTTCCCGACGTGTTGCTAAGTGGCAATCACGCGCATATCCGGCGTTGGCGTTTACAGCAGTCCCTTATCAGGACTTATGAACGACGCGCCGATCTTCTGGAAAGCCGCTCGCTTTCTGGAGAAGAGAAGAAGCTGCTCGAGGAATACATCCGCGAGCGGGACGATAGTTAACAACGTATCGATGGTAGATCAGTTGATTTACCTTAGGAGCACAGCATGACCAACAAAATCATCCTTGCACTCGAAGCAGAGCAGATGACCAAAGAAATCCCTACCTTTGCCCCGGGCGACACCATTGTCGTTCAGGTGAAAGTGAAGGAAGGCGATCGTTCCCGTCTGCAAGCGTTCGAAGGCGTTGTAATCGCCAAGCGTAACCGCGGCGTGAACAGTGCGTTCACCGTTCGTAAAATCTCCAACGGTGTTGGCGTAGAACGTACTTTCCAGACCTACTCCCCGCAGATCGACAGCATGGCTGTTAAACGTCGCGGTGACGTACGTAAAGCCAAGCTGTACTACCTGCGCGACCTGTCGGGTAAAGCAGCTCGCATCAAGGAAAAACTGGCTTAAGTCCAGCTTCCGATGCAGAAAAAAGCAGCCTACGGGCTGCTTTTTTGTTGCCTGCAATAAATTGCCCTCATCCTGTAGGAGCTGCCGAAGGCTCGGGCCGCGTTCGGTCGATCTTTTGATCTTGTTTTCGATTTGCAGTCTACTTTTTACGAGTCATCTCACATGTCTATCCGTGACCAGGAAATTCAACGCCGCACCGAGCTCTCGGTGACTCGCGTGACCAAAGCTGTCTTTCCTCCGACCACTAACCATCACAACACTCTGTTCGGTGGTACCGCGCTGGCGTGGATGGATGAGGTGTCGTTCATTACCGCTACGCGATTCTGTCGTTTGCCACTGGTAACCGTGTCCACCGACCGTATCGACTTCAATCACGCGATCCCGGCTGGCTCCATCGTCGAGCTGGTCGGAAGGGTGATCAAGGTTGGCAATACCAGCCTCAAGGTCGAGGTGGAAGTGTTTGTCGAAAGCATGAGCTGTGATGGTCGTGAGAAAGCGATTCATGGGCAGTTCAGCTTTGTCGCCATTGATGACGACAAGCGACCGGTACCGGTGCTTCCGGGTTTTGCGGCCTGATCTGAAGCCGCGCCGCAGCCTTCGCGAGCAAGCTCGCTCCCACAGTGATCGGGGCGAACACAACATTTGTGTCCGGCACAGCACCTGTGGGAGCGGGCTTGCTCGCGAAGGCGTCAGATCAGGCGCCGCTGGCCTCCGGCTGAATCAACGCCAGCAACGTCCACCCCGCCCCAGGCTTCACCGCCGTCTCCGGCGTCACCACATGCACCCAGCCGCTGTCATCGCGCATGAACAGCAAGGTCGCGCGATTGCCGTGCAGTGCGCGGTAATCCTCCCAGCCGAAACCATCGGTCAGCGTCGTGCTGTAAAGCTCGGCACCCTGACCCATCTGGCTCGCCAGCTTCGCGTAGGTAAATGCTTCGCTGCCCAGCTGATTGCCGCGATGCTCAAGGCTCGCCCGGTGTTTGTCGCTGCGACGGCTCTCGTGACCACTGGCGAGGCCAAACAAGCGCTGATGACCGAAGTCATGACGAAAGCGCATCGCCGCCAAGGTATTGAGTTCACCCGACGGCGACAGCGCCAGCAGATGCCCAAGCCCGACCAGATCCAGATGCGCATCGGCGTGCTGCGAGGCCGGATTGCCAAAATACGTCGGCAAACCTTCCATGCGCGCCGTGCGAATGTTCTCCCAGCTCGAATCGGTCAGCAGCACGCGGCTGCCCAGTTGCTGCAGTGATTTGCCCAGCTCCCGCGCCGGGCCGTTCGCACCCACGATCAGGAAACCGCTTGGCGCCGGTTCGGCGACCTTCAGCAGTCGTGCCAGTGGTCGTGCGGTGGCGCTTTGCAGGACCACGGTGCCGATGATCACGGCAAAGGTCAGTGGCACCAACAGCAGGGCGCCTTCATGTCCGGCTTCATGCAGACGAATCGCGAAAATCGCCGACACCGCCGCCGCCACTATCCCGCGCGGGGCGATCCAGCACAGCAATGCGCGTTCGCGCCAGCTCAGACTGGAACCGGCGGTACTGAGCAGTACGTTCAGCGGACGGGCGATCAACTGAATAACCAGCAGCAGAATCAGTACCAGCGGCCCCAGTCCAATCAGTGCGTACAGGTCCAGGCGTGCCGCCAGCAGAATGAACAACCCGGAAATCAGCAGCACGCTGAGGTTTTCCTTGAAGTGCAGAATGTGCCGCACATCCACGCCCTTCATGTTCGCCAGCCACATGCCCATCAGTGTCACCGCCAGCAGGCCGGACTCGTGCATCACCTCGTTGGAGGCAATGAAAATCCCCAGCACCGCGGCCAGCGAGGCGAGGTTGTGCAGGTATTCCGGCAGCCATTGCCGGCGGATCACCGTACCGAGCAGCCAGCCACCGACAATGCCGAACACCGCGCCGCACAGAATCACGCCGCCAAAGGTGAACAGACTCTGCTTGAAGCCATGACCTTCAGCGCTGGCGATGATGAAGCTGTAGACCACCACGGCGAGGAGGGCGCCGATCGGGTCGATGACAATGCCTTCCCAGCGCAGAATGTTGGCGATCGAAGCTTTCGGTCGCACCACGCGCAGCATCGGCACGATCACGGTCGGGCCGGTGACCAGTGTCAGGCTGCCGAACAGGATGGCCAGCATCCAGTCGAAACCGAGCAGGAAATGCGTGGCGACCGCGATGACGATCCAGGTCGAGATCGCGCCAATGGTCACCAGACGATGGACGACGCTGCCGATCTCCTTCCATTCCGACAGGTGCAGCGTCAGGCTGCCCTCAAACAGAATCAGCGCCACCGCCAGCGACACCAACGGCATCAGCAGCGGCCCGAACATTTCCTGCGGATCGAGCCAGCCCAGAATCGGGCCAACCAGAATACCCGTCAGCAACAGAAACAGAATCGCCGGCAGCTTCAGACGCCACGCCAGCCATTGGCAACCCAGCGCCGCCGCGCCAATCCCGCCAAATGCCAATAGAATTTGCTGCTCGTTCATTGATGCTCCCTGTTCCTTGAAATTGCGGGCTATGAAAGACTAGCGTCCATTCCTACAGTTCACTCTACATTTGCGCGCAGTCCCTGAGGTTGCGTGTCTTGAGCGCCCATGCCTGCCATCGACCATCCACTGATTGACCAATTCCTCGACGCCCTGTGGCTGGAAAAAGGCCTGTCCGACAACACCCGTGGCGCCTACCGTAGCGATCTGGCCCTGTTCAATGGCTGGCTGCAGGAGAAGAACCTGGAGCTGATCAATGCCGGTCGCGAGTTGATCCTCGATCATCTGGCCTGGCGTCTGGAGCAGAATTACAAACCGCGTTCCACCGCCCGATTTCTCTCGGGGGTGCGTGGCTTTTATCGCTATCTGCTGCGGGAAAAAATGATCAGCGTCGATCCGACCTTACGCGTCGACATGCCGCAATTGGGTCGACCGCTGCCCAAGTCTCTTTCGGAGGCCGACGTTGAGGCGTTGCTCAAGGCACCGGACCTGAGCGAAGCCATCGGCCAGCGCGATCGCGCCATGCTTGAAGTGCTGTACGCCTGCGGTCTGCGGGTGACCGAGCTGGTGAGCCTGACCCTCGAGCAGGTCAACCTGCGACAGGGCGTATTGCGGGTGATGGGCAAGGGCAGCAAGGAGCGGCTGGTGCCGATGGGCGAGGAGGCGATTGTCTGGATCGAGCGCTACATGCGCGATGGCCGCAGCGAGCTGCTGGGCGGGCGCCCCAGCGATGTGTTGTTCCCCAGTCAGCGCGGCGAGCAGATGACCCGCCAGACCTTCTGGCACCGCATCAAGCATCAGGCCAAGGTTGCCGGGATCGGCAAGTCGCTGTCGCCGCATACTCTTCGGCATGCGTTTGCCACGCACCTGCTTAACCATGGCGCGGATTTGCGCGTGGTGCAGATGCTGCTTGGGCACAGCGATTTGTCGACCACGCAGATTTACACCCACGTCGCCCGCGCTCGCCTGCAAGACCTGCACGCCAAACACCATCCGCGCGGCTGATGAAATCTCCAATGGTGGAATGTGTACCCGTGGTGAGGGGATTTATCTCCGATGGCTGCGCAGCAGCCCCAAGCCCGGCGTGCTCCGTTTTGCCTGATAGATGGCGGTGGATGGTTTCAGGGCTGCTTCGCAACCCATCGGGGATAAATCCCCTCGCCACAATACTGTGTGTCAGTAGGCCTTGAGTGTCTTGTGTCAGGCGCATTCGGCCCTGCGAGCCTTATGTGTTAGGCTTTGCCGGTTTGCACGATGGACGGTTATGACCCGGTGTTCCGGCACGGGCGTTCTGACCGTTTCATTTGTCCGCCTTCAGGAGTTCTCATGCGTTTGACCCAGATTTTCGCCGCCGCAGCCATTGCGTTGGTCAGCACCTTTGCCGTCGCCGATGACGCGGCCGACAAAGCCATTCGTCAAAGCCTGGAAAAACTCGAACTCGAGGTTCCGGTAGAAAGCATCAGCGCCAGCCCGTTGCCGGGCATGTATGAAGTCAAGCTCAAGGGCAGCCGCGTGCTGTACGCCAGCGCCGATGGCCAGTACATCGTTCAGGGCAACCTGTTCCAGCTCAAGGACGGTAAACCGGTCAACCTGACCGAGAAGACCGAACGCCTGGGCATTTCCAAATTGATCAACGCCATTCCGGTGGCCGAAACCGTGGTGTATCCGGCCGTGGGCGAGACCAAATCGCACATCACCGTGTTCACCGACACCACCTGCCCGTACTGCCACAAGCTGCACGCCGAAGTGCCTGAGCTGAACAAGCGCGGCATCGAAGTGCGTTATGTTGCGTTCCCGCGCCAGGGCCTGGGTTCGCCGGGTGACGAGCAACTGCAAGCCGTGTGGTGCTCGACCGACAAGAAAGCCGCCATGGACAAAATGGTCGATGGCAAGGAAATCAAGGCCGCCAAATGCGCGAACCCGGTTTCCAAACAGTTCGCCCTCGGTCAGTCGATCGGTGTGAATGGCACACCGGCCATCGTTTTGGCCGACGGACAAGTCATTCCGGGCTACCAGCCGGCGCCACAAGTCGCCAAACTGGCATTGGGCGCCAAGTAATTCGCATCGTCACGGTCAGCCGTGACGATCATGGTCCGGCGGTAACATCGCCGGGCCATTAATAGAGAGCCGCGAGTACGCGGTTGTTTTCCGGCCGACCTTGCGTCGGCCGTTTCATGGGGAGTTCACAGTGAATCCGGTCAAAGTAGGCATCTGTGGGTTAGGGACCGTCGGTGGCGGTACCTTCAACGTACTTCAGCGCAACGCCGAGGAAATTGCTCGTCGTGCCGGGCGTGGGATCGAAGTGGCACAAATTGCCATGCGCACGCCAAAGCCTCAGTTCCAGACGACCGGTATTGCGATTACCAACGATGTCTTCGAAGTGGCCACGAACCCTGAGATCGACATCGTCATAGAGCTGATGGGCGGCTACACCGTTGCCCGCGAGCTGGTACTCAAGGCCATCGAGAATGGCAAGCATGTGGTCACCGCGAACAAGGCACTGATCGCCGTTCACGGTAATGAGATTTTCGCCAAGGCACGCGAGAAAGGCGTGATCGTGGCGTTCGAAGCGGCTGTGGCCGGTGGCATTCCGGTGATCAAGGCGATCCGTGAAGGCCTGTCCGCCAACCGCATCAACTGGGTCGCCGGGATCATCAACGGCACCGGTAACTTCATTCTCACCGAAATGCGCGAGAAGGGTCGCACCTTCGAGGACGTGCTGGCCGAAGCGCAAGCGCTGGGCTACGCCGAAGCCGATCCGACCTTCGACGTCGAAGGCATCGACGCCGCGCACAAGCTGACGATTCTGGCTTCGATCGCGTTCGGCATTCCGCTGCAATTCGACAAGGCCTACACCGAAGGCATCACCAAGCTGACCACCGCTGACGTGAACTATGCCGAAGCGCTGGGCTACCGCATCAAGCACCTCGGTGTGGCTCGCAGCACCGCTGCCGGTATCGAGCTGCGCGTACATCCGACGCTGATCCCGGCCGATCGCCTGATCGCCAACGTCAACGGCGTGATGAACGCAGTGATGGTCAATGGTGACGCGGCGGGTTCGACGCTGTTCTACGGCGCTGGCGCTGGCATGGAGCCAACCGCTTCGTCGGTGATCGCCGATCTGGTCGATGTGGTTCGCGCGATGACCTCCGATCCGGAAAACCGCGTACCGCACCTGGCCTTCCAGCCGGACTCGCTGTCGGCGCATCCGATCCTGCCGATCGAAGCCTGCGAAAGCGCCTACTACCTGCGCATTCAGGCCAAGGACCATCCGGGCGTACTTGCTCAGGTGGCGAGCATCCTCTCGGAACGCGGCATCAACATCGAGTCGATCATGCAGAAGGAAGTCGAAGAGCACGACGGTCTGGTGCCGATGATCCTGCTGACCCATCGCGTGCTGGAACAGCACATGAACGATGCGATTGCCGCCCTGGAAGCATTGGCCGGCGTCAACGGTCCGGTTGTGCGGATCCGCGTCGAGCACCTGAACTAAGTCGCCATCATTGACCGGGCCCGTGCGCGGGCCCGGCATTGCGAACACTCTGCATTGGAGTCAGTCATGCGTTACATCAGCACCCGCGGCCAGGCACCGGCCCTGAATTTCGAAGACGTCCTGCTGGCCGGTCTCGCCACCGACGGCGGTCTGTACGTCCCGGAGAACCTGCCACGTTTCACCCAGGAAGAAATCGCTTCGTGGGCCGGCCTGCCGTATCACGAACTGGCTTTCCGGGTGATGCGCCCGTTTGTCACCGGCAGCATTCCTGACGCCGATTTCAAAAAGATTCTCGAAGAAACCTACGGTGTGTTCTCGCACAGCGCCGTTGCCCCGCTGCGTCAGCTCAACGGCAACGAATGGGTCATGGAGCTGTTCCACGGCCCGACTCTGGCGTTCAAGGACTTCGCCCTGCAACTGCTCGGTCGTCTGCTCGACTACGTGCTGGAAAAGCGCGGCGAGCGCGTGGTGATCGTCGGCGCCACCTCCGGCGACACCGGTTCGGCTGCCATCGAAGGCTGCAAGCATTGCGAAAACGTCGACATCTTCATCCTGCACCCGCACAACCGTGTGTCCGAAGTGCAGCGTCGGCAGATGACCACCATTCTCGGCGAGAACATCCACAACATCGCCATCGAAGGCAACTTCGATGACTGCCAGGAAATGGTCAAGAACAGCTTCGCCGACCAGAGCTTCCTCAAAGGCACGCGTCTGGTGGCGGTGAACTCGATCAACTGGGCGCGGATCATGGCCCAGATCGTCTACTACTTCCACGCAGCCCTGCAATTGGGCGGCCCGGCGCGTTCGATATCGTTCTCGGTGCCGACCGGCAACTTCGGCGACATCTTCGCCGGTTACCTGGCGCGCAACATGGGCCTGCCGATCAATCAGTTGATCGTCGCCACCAACCGCAACGACATCCTGCACCGCTTCATGAGTGGCAACCAGTACGTCAAGGAAACCCTGCACGCCACGCTGTCGCCGTCGATGGACATCATGGTCTCGTCGAACTTCGAACGCCTGTTGTTCGACCTGCACGGTCGCAACGGTGCGGCGATCGCCGGGTTGATGGACTCGTTCAAGCAGGGCGGCGGTTTCAGCGTCGAGCAAGAGCGTTGGACCGAAGCCCGCAAGCTGTTCGACTCGCTGGCCGTTGACGATGCGCAAACCTGCGAAACCATTGCCGAAGTCTACGAGCAGTGCGGCGAAGTGCTGGACCCGCACACCGCTATCGGCGTGAAAGCCGCACGCGAATGCCGTCGCAGCCTGGACATCCCGATGGTGATTCTGGGCACTGCGCATCCGGTGAAATTCCCGGATGCCGTGGAGAAAGCCGGTGTAGGAAAAGCTCTCGAACTGCCTGCACATCTTTCTGATTTGTTTGAGCGAAACGAGCGTTGCACCGTTTTGCCAAACGAGCTGAAAGCCGTACAGGCCTTTGTCAGCCAGCATGGCAACCGCGGCAAGCCGTTGTAAACCGAAAAAGCTGTCACATTTTGAAGCCCGTCTCCTGACGGGCTTTTTTGTTTCTGCTGCCACACTGCTCGGGTTTTCGCCCATGAAGGACGGGTGAGTCGATCACGAAGGAAGTGGCAATGCTGTATGAACGAGCAATTAAACCGGCCCTGGGCTGGCTACTGTTGTTGTGCCTGAGTGGATTCGTCCGCGGGGGGATGGCAGCACAAATGGTGCTGCACGAAGGGGTGCAGGCGCAGAAGATCGAACTCATTGAGCTGGACGAGCGGGAGCGACGCTGGATACGAGACAACCCCAGCGTGACCGTCGCTTCAGTGCAATACCCCTTGTACCTGTTTCTGGACGAACACGGGCACTGGGCTGGCTTGAACAACGATGTGCTCAAGCGCATCAGTGCGATGACCGGTTTGCAGTTTGTTCACGTGGAATCGTTTTCCACTGATCAGATGCTGGAGCACCTGCAAACCGGGACAGCGGATCTGAGTACCACGCTGGCCATGAACGATGAGCGCAAAACTTTCCTGAACTTCAGTCACGCCTTTGGCGGTGCAGGCTGGGTGTTCGTCGGTCACAAGGACGAGCCGGCCATCCAGTCGCTGGAACAACTGGTGAAGCGGGTGCTGGTATTGCCCGCTCGGCATGCGCTGGAGGAGGTTGTGCGGCGCGAATATCCGTCAATCGAGATTCTTTCGGTCAAGACGTATGCCGAAGCGCGGGCGCTGGTCGAAAGCGGTGAGGCCTACGCCACCATCGAAAATGAAATCGGTGCGCAGTTGTACCCTTCAGGGTTGCTCAAGGTCGGCGGGCTGGTGGAAGGGCGCTGGGAGGCCGATCACCTGGCCGTGCGCAAGGGGTTGCCCGAACTGGCGAGTATCCTCAACAAGGCGCTGGGCGCCTTTCCCGCCACAGAGTTGCGCGCCATCCGGGTGAAGTGGCTGGACGGTGTCTCTCCGCCGGCACGGCTTTCGCTGTGGGACGAGTTCGTCGAT
The DNA here is from genome assembly GCF_034008635.1 of Pseudomonas sp. P8_229. NCBI lineage: Bacteria > Pseudomonadati > Pseudomonadota > Gammaproteobacteria > Pseudomonadales > Pseudomonadaceae > Pseudomonas > Pseudomonas sp. P8_229. The sequence continues at coordinate 4,193,823 of NZ_CP125378.1, forward strand.
TGGGGCTGCTGGGGCATGGCTGGGCTGGGGGGCTTCGGGTTGTTGTCACTGGTCTGGAATCGGCGGCTGGCGGCGGTCATCCGACAACGCCGCGAAGCGGAAAAGCACTTGGGTGACCAATTGGCCTTTCAGCACGCGTTGATCGATGCGATGCCCGATCCGGTCTTCGTCCGCGACCTGCAAGGTCGCCTGGTAATGTGCAATCGAAGCTATGAAGAGGCACTCTCGGTCCGACTCGAGCAGGTGAAGGGAAGGATGCTGTTCGAAGTCGATGCACTGCCCGAAGCTACAGCACGGATGCTGCACGATGAGTTCATGGTGCAGATGCATACGCGCAAGGTCCGTTTCAGCAATCGTCAGCTGGCGTTCAAGAGCGGCTCCAAGGCCATCTATCAGTGGACCGTGCCGTTTTACAGCGCCGATGGCCAATTGCGCGGTCTGCTCGGTGGCTGGACCGACATCAGCCAGCGCCGCACGGAAAACGGCTGCCAATGTCTGCACTGAAGACGGGAAGTTTCCTATAGGACGCGGCGCCTTTTCCGATGGGAGGCTGAGGACGGCTCCCCTAGAGTGAACGGACCCTGCGGCAAGAGTCCGCCACTGCAGTTTCCGAGGTCGCCGATGCGCTCGCTAAAAGTCCTGATTCTTGAACCCAATCCGTTCCAGCTGATGGCGTTGCATCAGATGCTCAACGCCATCGGCATCTACGATGTGCTCACCGCGCCGACGCTGTCCTCGGCGCTGGTTTCCCTGGGCCATCGCGGCGCCGTGGATATTGCGATCTGCGATCCGCAGCTCAAAGGTGGCGACGGCATGGCACTGATTCGCCACCTTAGGGCTCAGCGTCAGGCGCGCGGGCTGATTCTGCTGGGACCGGTGGCGGCAGGCCTGCTGACCGATCTTGAGCATCTGCTGCTGGGACATGCGCCGATGTTGCTGGGACGCCTGCATACACCGGTCTCGGCAGTACTGATGAGAGGTCTGCTGGACGCCTATCTGGCTACGATGCGTGCGCCGGTCATCGCCTGAACAGCGCCGATGTTTTTCTGTCATCTTCAGCGTGCATGCTCTGACAGACCGGTCACTGCTCAGGGAGGAGCCCGGTATTCAGAACTTTCTTCTCGGGCCGGTGGTCATTTATTGTGGACACGCCCCAGGCGCAATGTTTTCGGACTGTTGAGTGGAGATCGAGATGGAAAGTATCAGTCTATTGCTCGGTGAGGCTCTGAGCCCGTATCAGGTGACGTTGACTCCTCGTGGCTCCCATGGCGAATGCCTGGTGACCTTGAGAAACGGCAACGGTGCCATCGTGGTGGAGCGCGAATTCAATCAAGCGCAGTTGACCGACAAACGTCTGCTGACAGATGTGGTCGACGGTTTGCACCGCGACGTCCTGATCGCCGAAGGGCGACTGGAACCCTGTGTGATCGCGGCCTTGCGCAATGCGGCGCTGGATAAGCGCGCGGCCCTGTAAAGATGAAATATTTTTTGTGGGAACCTTCCTGCATCCCCGTCAGTCAGACCCCATAACAGCAGGATCAAGCATTGTGCTCCGGTGCTTGTCGCTTGCTGCTACGGGTCTTTATGTAGACCGCGTTTAACCCCGAGTCGTCTCCCCACTTCTCGGGGTTTCTTTTTGCCCGCAGTTCTTTACTGCGCGGTCTGTTGTTCGAAGAATGTCCGCGCCTGTTCGAGATAATCGTTGCGCATGGCCGGGTCCAGCCAGTTGGCGTAGAGCTCGTTCAGATGCTCGTGGGGCAGGGTGCGCAGCAGTTGGTTGATCTCGCTGATGGCCTGTCTACCTTGAGGCGTATCGGAGCACCCGATGTATCCCGACAGGTATTTGCCCGTGCCTTGAATCGGAAAGAACACCAATTCATCTTCGGCAATTTGCGCCTGGTGGGCCTGGTAGCGAATCTCTGGCCAATACCCCAAAACCACCTGAAGACGGCCCAGGCGCTGCATCGACAGCAGGCTGCTGAGTGCATCGTTGCCGTAATGCGGCGTCAGCGCACCGTCGGGTGCCTGTTGCAGCAGACCATCGACAAACTCACCGTAACTGCGCTCGGCCACGACCCCGACCTTTTGCTCGGCGTTGGCCAAAAAGGCCGCCAGATCGACCTCGCCGTCGACCACGTAGGGCTCCAGCACTGCGCGATCTTTCTGACGCACCACCAGTCCATTGCTGACGGCGCGGAACGCCGGAATGGAAAAAACGATCCATTGTGTGCGCTCTTTGCTCCAGATCAGTGACGGGTCGCAGGTGAACGAGGTGTCATGCATCATCTGCATGCCCCGGGCGCGGTTGACTCGCATCAGCGTGTGTTCGTATTGCGGCATGCCGGCGATCAGCATCGGCAACAGTTGATCGATCACGCCCAGACCCTTTTTCGGGCCTTCGAAGATGGTCAGGGGCGGCAGATCGCGCATTAACCAGACCAGCGTGGGTTTGGCCTGGGCCCAGGCCGGCAGGGCCAGCAGAAACAACAAGCCGAACAGCCGCCACGTCCACCAGTGGTGGGCGCGGTTGGCGTCCGATGTCTGCCGATGTTTCAGCTTAAATGGCTCCGTCTGCGCGCAAGCGGGCGATCTGCTGTTCGTCATAGCCAAGATCGTGGAGTACCTGCGCATTGTGTTCACCGAGTTGCGGCCCGACCCATTCGGAAGTACCCGGTGTATCAGAGAGTTTCGGCACAATGCCCGGCATCTTGAAAGGCTTGCCGTCCGGCAGTTTGGCCTGCAGGAACATCTCCCGCGCCAGGTACTGCGGATCGCTGAACATGTCCTCGGCGCTGAAGATCCGGCTGGCCGGCACCTGAGCCTGATTGAGCAGGTCGAGCACGCTTTGCAGCGGCAGCGAATTGACCCAGCGGTCGATCACCCCATACAACTCGTCACGGCGGGTATCGCGCCCGTCGTTGCTCGCCAGCGCCGGGTCGTTGGCCAGATCCTCGCGGCCGATGATCAGCATGAAGCGCTTGAAAATCGCGTCGCCATTGGCGCCAATCTGCACATGCTTGCCGTCGGCGCTGGTGTGGATCGATGACGGCGTGATCCCCGGCATGATATTGCCGGTGCGCTCGCGGATGAAACCGAACACGTCGAACTCCGGCACCATGCTTTCCATCATGGCGAAAATCGCCTCGTACAGCGCCACATCGACGACCTGGCCGAGACCGCCATTCACCTCGCGATGACGCAAGGCCATCAGCGCACCGATCACACCCCAAAGCGCTGCTATCGAGTCGCCGATGGAAATCCCGGTACGTACCGGTGGCCGGTCTTCGAAACCGGTGATGTAGCGCAAGCCGCCCATGGACTCGCCAACCGCGCCGAAGCCCGGTTGATCCTTCATCGGCCCGGTCTGGCCGAAACCCGAGAGGCGCACCATCACCAGTTTCGGGTTCAGCGCGTGCAGGGTTTCCCAGCTCAGCCCGAGTTTTTCCAGCACGCCGGGACGAAAGTTCTCGATCAGGATGTCGGCTTCGCCGAGCAGCTTTTTCAGGATCGCCAGACCATCGGGGTGCTTGAGGTTCAGCGTCAGCGACTTTTTGTTGCGCGCCTGAACGAACCACCACAGCGAGGTGCCTTCATACAATTTGCGCCACTTGCGCAGCGGATCGCCGCCGTCGGGCGATTCGATCTTGATCACTTCAGCGCCGAACTCGCCGCAAATGCGCGACGCAAACGGCCCGGCAATCAACGTACCCAATTCAATGACTTTCACACCGCTGAGCGGTTTGTTGGCGAACGGCATACTGAATCCTGTAGGACAAGGCTGAGCGGATACAGCGTTTTAACATAGCCGGCTGTCAGACGCCGCAGGTTGATCGCCATCAATTCGATGATTGCCTACCGCTTCGGTTAGACTTGCCGACTTTCCTCGTATCAAGAAGCCCGTTCATGGCCCAGCCGTCCACTACCTACAAGTTTGAACTGAACCTCACCGACCTCGACCGCAGTGTCTACGAGAGCGTCAAGCAGACCATCGCCCGTCACCCTTCGGAAACCGAAGAGCGCATGACCGTGCGCCTGCTGGCCTACGCGCTCTGGTACAACGAGCAGTTGTCGTTTGGCCGTGGTCTGTCAGACGTGGATGAGCCAGCGCTGTGGGAAAAGAGCCTGGATGACCGTGTTCTGCACTGGATCGAAGTCGGCCAGCCAGACGCCGATCGCCTGACCTGGTGCTCGCGCCGTACCGAGCGCACCAGCCTGCTGGCCTACGGCAGCCTGCGCGTCTGGGAAACCAAAGTGATCCCGGCGATCAAGAACCTGAAAAACGTCAACATCGCTGCGGTCCCGCAAGAAGTGCTGGAGACCCTGGCCAAGGACATGCCTCGCGTTATCAAGTGGGACGTGATGATCAGCGAAGGGACGATTTTCGTGACCGACGACCGTGGTCAGCACGAAGTCCAGTTGCAATGGCTGCAAGGCGAACGCGGCTGATCCTGCATCGCCACTGATTAATCCCACGTATTCAAGAGAAGTTTCCGTTACCCCATGCGTATTGATCCTCGACCGTTGCCTGCCACTCTGCCGTTTCTCGGTGACCTGCCACCGCTGTTGACCCGTTTGTACGCGGCGCGGGGCGTGCAGTCCGAGGCGGAGCTGGATAAAAGCCTGGCGCGGTTGATTCCGTTCCAGCAGCTCAAGGGCATCGATGCGGCGGTGGATCTGCTGGTGACGGCGCTGGAGCAGCGTCAGCGGATTCTGATCGTCGGCGACTTCGATGCGGACGGCGCGACGGCCAGTACGGTGGGTATGCTCGGTCTACGTTTGCTCGGTGCGGCGCATGTCGACTATCTGGTGCCGAACCGCTTCGAATATGGCTACGGCCTGACCCCGGAAATCGTCGAGGTGGCGCTGACCCGCGAGCCGCAGTTGTTGATCACCGTCGACAACGGCATCTCCAGCGTTGAAGGCGTGGCTGCGGCGAAAAAGGCCGGGCTCAAGGTGTTGATCACCGACCACCACTTGCCCGGCGATGAGCTGCCGCTGGCCGATGCGCTGGTCAACCCGAACCAGCCTGGCTGCGACTTCCCGAGCAAGGCGTTGGCCGGGGTCGGGGTGATTTTCTACGTGCTGATGGCCTTGCGCGCCCGCCTGCGCAGCCTTGGCTGGTACGAGAGCAAACCGCAACCGAACATTGGCGAGCTGCTCGACCTGGTGGCGCTGGGCAGCGTCGCTGACGTGGTGCCGCTGGACGCCAACAACCGGATCCTGGTGCATCAGGGCCTGGAGCGGATCCGCGCCGGGCGTGCACGGCCGGGGATCAAGGCGATTCTCGAAGTCGCCAAGCGTGACGCGGCGCGTATCACTTCCACGGATCTGGGCTTTATCGTCGGCCCGCGCCTGAATGCGGCGGGGCGCCTCGACGACATGAGCCTGGGGATCGAATGCCTGCTCACCGCCGACGCCAATCTGGCGCGGGAAATGGCCGCGCAACTGGACGGCATGAACCAGGATCGCAAATCCATCGAGCAGGGCATGCAGCGCGAAGCGTTGGCCCAGCTCAAGGACTTGCCAGTGGAATCGATGCCGTTCGGCCTGTGTCTGTTCGATCCCGAGTGGCACCAGGGTGTCATCGGCATTCTCGCGTCACGGATGAAAGAGCGTTATTTCCGCCCGACCATCGCGTTCGCCGATGCCGGTGACGGCCTGCTCAAAGGCTCGGGGCGCTCGGTGCAGGGTTTCCACATTCGCGATGCCCTGAGCGTGGTGGCGGCGCAGCATCCGAACCTGATTGCCAAATACGGTGGTCACGCCATGGCGGCCGGCCTGACCTTGGCGCAAGAGAATTTTCCGCTGTTCGCCGAGGCTTTTGATGCCGAAGTGCGTCGCCAGCTTCGTGAAGAAGACCTGACCGGGCGCATGCTGTCGGATGGCACCTTGGCGGTCGAGGAATTCCACCTCGAACTGGCCCGCGCCCTGCGTCACGCCGGGCCTTGGGGCCAGCACTTTCCGGAGCCGCTGTTCCATGGCGTGTTCCAGTTGGTCGAGCAGCGGGTGGTCGGCGAGCGGCACCTGAAAGTGGTGCTGAAAAGCGAGTGCGGTTCGGTGAAACTCGACGGAATTGCCTTTGGTATCGACCGCGATGTCTGGCCGAATCCGACGATTCAATGGGTTGAACTGGCCTACAAACTCGACGTCAACGAGTTTCGGGGCAACGAGACGGTACAACTGATGATTGCCCACATCGAACCGCGTTGACGCCATTCGCGAGCAAGCCCGCTCCCACAGGTACGGTGTTGCCCTTGTGTGGGGCTTGCTCGCGAAGGCGGTCTTTCACACACAGAATTACTCTGAACCCTGCCTCATCCCCAGTTGTCGACTAGGCTCTAAGCACTGCTTGATTGGCCTTGTGACGTCTTGTCGAATGTTTTGCCCGCGGGGGCGGGTGCTGCGCCTTTTCCTGTCACTCGTCGACTTTTCAAACAGAACCCTGGAGCCTGCCCACTGATTTGAGAGGTGCCCCATGAGTCTGCTGCTCGAACCCTTTACCCTTCGCCAACTGACCCTGCCCAATCGCATCGCCGTCTCGCCGATGTGCCAGTACTCCAGCGTCGACGGTCTGGCCAACGACTGGCATCTGGTGCACCTGGGCAGCCGTGCGGTGGGCGGCGCCGGCCTGGTTTTCACCGAGGCTACGGCGGTCACGGCCGACGGGCGGATCACCGCCGAAGACCTCGGTTTATGGAATGACGAACAGATCGAACCGCTGCAACGCATCACCCGTTTCATCACCGCCCAGGGCGCTGTCGCCGGCATTCAACTGGCCCACGCCGGGCGCAAGGCCAGCACCCATCGGCCTTGGCTCGGCAAACATGGCAGCGTCAAGTTGGACGATGGCGGCTGGACCCCGGTCGGGCCGTCGCCGATTGCTTTCGACCCGCAACACACTCAACCGAAACAACTCGATGAAGGGCAGATCGGCGAAGTCATTCAGGCATTTGTCGATGCCGCACAACGCGCACTGAAGGCGGGTTTCAGTGTGGTTGAGGTGCACGCGGCGCATGGCTATCTGTTGCATCAGTTTCTTTCGCCGCTGAGCAATCAGCGCCGCGATCAATACGGTGGCTCGTTTGAAAACCGCATTCGGCTGGTGCTGCAAGTCACCGAAGCCGTTCGTGAGGTCTGGCCGGAGGAATTACCGGTGTTCGTCCGGGTGTCGGCCACCGACTGGGTTGAAGACGGCTGGAACCCGGATGAAACCGTGGAGCTGGCGCGCCGCCTCAAGGCACTGGGAGCGGATCTGATAGACGTCTCCTCCGGTGGTACCGCCGCCAACGCCGAGATTCCTGTGGGGCCGGGTTATCAGACGCGCTTCGCCGAACGGGTGCGCAAGGAATCAGGCATCGCCACCGGCACCGTCGGCATGATTACCGAGCCGGCGCAGGCCGAGCACATTCTGCGCACCTGCCAGGCCGACATCATCTTCCTCGCCCGTGAACTGCTACGCGACCCGTACTGGCCGCTGCACGCCGACGATGATCTGGGCGGGCGCAAAGCGGTGTGGCCGGCGCAGTATCAGCGCGCGACTCATCGGGATCAGCCGATTCATGAGTCTGATTTGCGCGATTGAATCGGTTGCGGTAAAGCAAAAAGCCCCGGTCAGTGATGGCCGGGGCTTTGTTTTGTCTGCTGAATGTTGTTTTGCCTGGGGCCTCCTTCGCGAGCAGGCTCGCTCCCATATTGGATCATGCCGGTCATGACTTTTGTGATCGGCCGAGATCAACTGTGGGAGCGAGCCTGCTCGCGAAGAGGCCCGCCCAAACGCTAGAGAACCCTCAAGGGTACTTACGCTTATCCGGCGCCGGCGGGAAGTACTGATACAACCAGGTCTCACTCAACGTGCGATCGTTGGTGCGGATAAACAACCGCAGCTCCACCGGCTCAACGCTGTCATTGGTCGGATACCAGTCGAACAGGATCCGGTGACCCTTGATGTCATCGAGCACCAGCACGCTGAAGTCCTGCACCTTGCCATTGGAGCAAGTGACCACCGGTTCGATCCCGGTGCCCTGCGGCAGGCGATCCAGGCCGCCACCGGTGAAGTCCACGGCAAAGCGACGGGCCCAGACCGGCGGGTAATGTTCGCCCGGTGCCCAGCCTTCGACGAATCCACCCATGCCTGAACGAGTCGCGTGCACCCGCGCCAGCGGCGTGCCGACCGGCGGCAGCGCACTCCAGTAGAGCTTGTAGCCGTAGTTCAGCGAGTCGCCGGCGGCCACTGGTTTTTTCGGCGTCCAGAACGCGACGATGTTGTCGAGGGTCTCGCCGGTGGTTGGAATTTCCAGCAGATCGATGGAGCCCTCGCCCCACGCGGTGGTCGGTTCGACCCACAGGCTCGGGCGCTTGCTGTACCAGTCGACGGTGTCCTGATAGTTGGCAAACTCGTGGTCGGTCTGCACCAGACCGAAGCCCTTCGGATCGGTGTCGGCGAATGCGTTGAACTGCAGGGTCGCCGGGTTGTTCAGCGGGCGGCAGATCCACTCACCGTTACCACGCCACATCGCCAGGCGATCGGAGTCGTGGATCTGCGGGTGAATGGTGTCGCACATGCGGCGTTCGTGGGTGCCGCAGCTGAACATGCTGGTCATCGGCGCGATGCCCAGTTGTTCGATGGCGGTTCGCGCGTTGATGTGGGCGTCGATCTCCATCACCACGCGCTCGGCCTGGCAATCGATGTCGAAGCGGTACGCACCGGTGGCGCTCGGCGAGTCGAGCAGCGCATAGACCACAAAGCGGGTGGCGTTCTGCTCCGGAGTTTCGAACCAGAACTTGGTGAAGTCAGGGAACTCTTCGCGCTTTTTCGCGTAGGTGTCGACGGCCAGGCCGCGAGCGGAGAGGCCATATTGGCCAGTCGCATCCACTGCACGGAAATAACTGGCACCGAGGAAAGACACTACGTCATGGCGATCCAGTTCCGGCGCCTTGAACAGCTTGAAGCCGGCAAACCCCAGGTCGCCCTTGAGCTGCTGGGTATCGACCGAGGTGTTCTCGTAATTGAACAGCGTCGGGCGGAAATGCACCTCGCGCGCGGTGCGGGTCTTCGGATCGACGCTGTACATGCGCACCGGCTGGCGGAAACCCATGCCGACGTGGAAGAACTGCACGTCCAGCTGACCCTTGTTCTCTTTCCACAGCGAATGATCGCCGTCGTAGCGGATCGCGTTGAAATTCTGCGGGGTCATGGTCGCCAGAGTCGGCGGCAGCACCTGTTTGGTGTCCTGATAAGCCGAGCCGGCCAGTTGCTTGGCCTGGCGCTTGAGCGCTTCGAAGTCGAAGGCCTGCGCTTCACCGTCGGCGGCACCGCCAGAGGCGGCCCAGGCGCGCGCGGCGAGCAGGCCTGAGGCGGAAAGGCCGGTGTAAGCCGCAATGGCCATGGACGCTTTGAGCAAATTCCTGCGGTGCATAGATACAACCTGTCGTGGACAATCCCGCGCCGTTCCTGGCACGTACTGGATCAGAAATTACGGTTCGGACAAGCCTTCGGCCAAACGCTACGGACTATAAACAGATGCCGGCTAGCTTAAACGGTTCGCTCGCCGAGCAAAATTCGTTGATTCACAGTGACAGAGTGTCAATGAAACAAGACATGTCGGTTAAAAATCTGACAGGGCGTTCTGATTTATACGGCATATCTGCTTTTTTCGACTAATTACTCTAAAAACCGCTTTTCAGCGCCGATTTAATTTCTATTCTATGGGCATGACCGGTGTTGACCGGTAGGGCACACGGCGCTGCTGTAAGGGGCAGGGCGATGTGGTGGTTTAGCAATTCTTTGAAGTATTGAAGGACATCGTCCATGGCAAAAATACAAGGGATCACCGACATGTTGGGCATCTTTCCCTGCCTCGGCAGCGGCCGCAAAAGGCGTCGGCTCAGCTCTGACGAAGTGAAGCTGGTTGAGCGATATCGGGAGCTTTCGGAGAACGACCGGATTGCGATGCGGTATCTGGTGGATGCGATGCGGAGTGTTTCGCGATTTTGAGTGAGGTGTGAAGTAACCAGCCGTCCTTTACGGCTGGTTCACCAATCCCGCGATCGTTCTGCCCGCTGGTGCAGAACACGAAGTATTTGAATGCGTCCGTGCATCAATCGGTAGGGAGCAATGAATGGATAGCGAGTGATCACCAACTCTCGAATATCGGGGGCGACCGACGGCCGCCCTGATCCCGGAAATTGTTCAAGTTGATGAAATGTTTTAAGAATCGAATCGATGATTTCTAAGGAGCCCTCTGAACCTAAAAGGCCTTGGTAGTGCTCATGGATAACATCGAGATCATTTTCAGCCCTTTTTGTCAGTACTACGTTCGGCACGTTTTGCCCACTTAGCCTTCACGGCATCCAGATCGGTGAGATTTCCAGCATCGGCATCTGCGATACCTTCGCTGATAGCTTGTAGATGCCATGACTCGGCCTCTACGTATCGAACCAGTGCACGCTTGAGATGGTATTGACGGTCTCTGTCCGTTGCCGCAGCCAGTTCATCCAGCTGCTGTGCCAACAATTCTTCGACGCGGAAAGATAGAACTGGCGAGGCCATGTCAGAATTCCTATGTATACGTTGTAAACGACGTAAACACCCTAGGCTGCTGCCAGAGCTTCGTCAACCGGTGAGCGTGCGACAGTCCAAGAAAACTGTAGCGGTCCATAATGGAACGAAGCGTCGAGATGTGTTGCGAAATGCTTGGCGCAACACTCTGACGTCAGAATCGACGCCAGAGATATACCGGTTTTGACGAGGATTTAGTTACAAGTCCCCTGAACCGGATACGGCCGCTGGCCGCGCATCAACTCTGGTACATCCCGCCATTTGACCCACGCCTGCTGCTGCCAGTGCAGCAGCGGCACGGTGACGCCTGCCCAGTGCATCGAACTCAGACTTGGGTGGTTTTCCACTGGACTTGAATGGGTTTCACGCAGCATTGGGATGACTTCATGGCTCAACCACTGGCGCAGGTGACGGTTTTCCGGGACGAAGTGATGGACGAGCAGGGCGAACAGGCCGGACTCGCTGACCATCGCGCAATCGATGATTTCGCCGTCCCGACGCAGAAGGACATGGCGACGCTGATCGGGATCGAGTTTCAGGGTGAGGCGTTCGTTCAGGGGGTAACCCATCAAGCGACCGAGATCTTGCACGCAGAACCAGGCTTCGTGGTCTTGCATGAAGGCGTGGAGGAAGCGGTTGTGGCGGGTGAAGGCGGTGGGGGTGAAGTGCGTTGAAGGTGGATTCTGGATTTGCGTAGACATGTAGTGACTTCCGTTTCGAGTTGGAAAGTCGCCACCAATTCTTCGAAAAATTGGGTGGCGAGCCGAGTGGCGTTCGAAGTCGGGTTACTTCCTGTCGAAACGGTAAAGCCGGAAGGCCCGCGCCACACGGCCCGCCATAAAGCAGAACTGAAGTTGTGAAAAAGCCGCAGTTCAATGGAGGGCATGCAAGCACCGTTTTGACAGTTTCCGGCTTCGACCCCGGATCGCTGAATTAACAGCGACGGGATAAAGCCTATCGGTCAGGCGCTTGCGGCGACAAGTCTACCCTTTCGCCACACATCGTAGGAAATGGGGCTTTTTCAGGCAGGCTGTGTCTGTAGGAAATGCCTGTTTTTTTTGATTCCGCTGCTAAACCATCCCTGCACCGAAGATTTTCCTTTATGAGTTAGCAATCGGGAAAAGGGAGAAGCAATTCTGTGAGCAAAGATGAAGCGAAGGGTAAAAAGAGAAAGGTGATCGATCTGGATCGCTTCGAAGCTGTTAGAGGTAAAGCCGATATCAAATGGCGTACTGATGAATTGATGACAGTGCTTCGAGGAGACCCCGGAATCAAATCTCGATTCCGGGGTGATTCTTCTTAGCGACTCACCTTCCAAGCATCCCCAGCCGGCGCCTTGCCATGGTCATACGGCTTGCCAATCCACATGTAAACCAGCCCCAAGCCAATCACGATCGCCGTGCTCAACACCATCGCATAGTTCACATACCACGCCGCATCCGGCGTGCGTGGCCAGGCCATGTTGATGATTGCGCCAACACCGTACACCAGCGCGCCGATGTTCACCGGCCAGCCCCACGCGCCGAGGGTGAATTTGCCGCTCGGCTTCCAGCCTTTGCTGCGGGCGTACAGCGCGGCCAGCACGATCATCTGGAACGCGAGGTAGATGCCGATGGCGGCGAAGCTGACGATGGTCGCCACCGCGTCTTGCAGGAAGAAGCCAAGGGCGATGATCAGCGCAGGCAGGACGCCGGAGACGAACAGCGCAGCAACCGGCACTTGGGTTGTAGGAGAAATCTTTTTCAGCAGTCGGCTGCCGATGACCATTTCGTCGCGAGCGTAGGAATACAGCAGACGGCTCGCTGCGGCCTGCAGGCTGATGACGCAGGAGATGAAGGAAATCATCACCACGCCCATCACCATTTTCGAACCGACCGGGCCGAAGGCGTTGTTGAGGATGGTGGTGACCGGGTCTTTGTCGGTGCCGTTGATTACGGCTTGCATGTCCGGCACGGCGAGGATCAGTGCCAGGCAGGCGAACATTGCCGCGATGCCGCCGATGTAGATGGTCATGCGCATGGCCACCGGGATTTTTGCGCTGGGGTTCGGGGTTTCTTCGGCGACGTCGCCGCAGGCCTCGAAGCCGTAGTAGAGGAACATCCCCGCCAGCGAGGCGGTGAGGAAGGCCGGCAGGTACGAGCCGTCAACGCTGATGTCGAAGGTGTTGAACAGCACGCTCAGTGGCTGGTGACGTTCGAAGATCAGCAGGTACACACCGACGATCACCGCGCCGACCAACTCGCAGAGAAAACCGAACATGGCAATGCGCGCCAGCACTTTGGTGCCGCTCAGATTGACCAGCGTGGCGAACAGCGTCAGCACCAGGGCGATGACGATGTTGGTGTTGTTGCTCGGCTCAAAGCCCATCATGGCGGCCAGATACGGGCCGGCGCCCACTGCGACAGCAGCGATGGTCACGCACAGGGCGATGGAGTAGATCCAGCCGACCATCCACGCCCATTTCTTGCCCACCAGACGCCGCGCCCACGGATAAACGCCGCCGGAAATCGGAAACTGCGAGACCACTTCACCGAAGATCAGGCACACCAGCAATTGGCCGCAACCGACCAGCAAGTACGCCCAGAACATCGGTGGCCCGCCGGCAGCCAGGCACAGGCCGAACAGGGTATAAACCCCTACGACCGGTGACAGATAAGTGAAGCCGAGGGCGAAGTTTTCCCACAGGCTCATGCTGCGGTTGAAGTTGGAGGTGTAGCCCAGTTTGCGCAGTTGTTCGGCATCGCTGTCGGCAACGGCTGCGGCGAGATCGGGTGAGGAACTCATGTGTGTTTGCTCCGTGAAATCGGCAGATTTCGGATGGCCGAGGCCGTGGCGGGGCTTTGCGGGCGCCGCCCGGTTCGGTGGTTATTGTTTTGGGATCCTGGTGGTGCGTAATGCCGGTTTCTGCCTTGAAGCCGGAGTTGACGCCATCGCGAGCAGGCTCACTCCTACAGGTTGAAATGCGATCCCTTGTAGGAGTGAGCCTGCTCGCGATGCTTTTTAATGCTTGAACATCACATGCCGAACCGTGGTGTAGTCCTCCAGCCCATACATGGACATGTCCTTCCCGTAACCGGACAATTTCTGACCGCCATGGGGCATTTCGCTGACAAGCATGAAGTGCGTATTCACCCATGTGCAGCCGTACTGCAGACGTGCCGACATGCGATGCGCGCGTCCTACATCTGCCGTCCACACAGAGGACGCGAGGCCGTAGTCCGAATCGTTGGCCCATTCCAGCGCCTGCGCTTCATCGGTGAACCTGGTCACCGAAACCACCGGCCCAAACACTTCGCGACGAACGATCTCGTCGTCCTGCTGGGCATCGGCCAGCACGGTCGGTTCAAAGAAGAAGCCGTTACCGTCAACAGCCTTGCCACCGGTGATCAAACGAATATGCGGCTGCGCCACGGCGCGCTCGACAAACCCGGCAACACGGTCGCGATGCTGCGCGGTGATCAGTGGCCCCAACTCGGTGGACGGATCATCCTGCAAGCCGTACTTGATGCTGCTGACCGCCGCGCCGAGCTTCTCGACGAACGTGTCGTAGATGCCTTGCTGCGCATAGATCCGGCAGGCAGCGGTGCAGTCCTGGCCGGCGTTGTAGAAACCAAAGGTGCGAATGCCTTCAACCGCCGCGTCGATATCGGCGTCATCGAAGATGATCACCGGCGCCTTGCCGCCCAGTTCCATGTGCATGCGTTTGACGCTGTCGGCAGTGCTGGAAATGATGTTCGAACCGGTGGCAATCGAGCCGGTCAGTGAAACCATGCGCACTTTCGGGTGGGTCACCAATGGGCTGCCAACGGTAAGACCCCGACCGAACACCAGATTGAGCACACCTGCCGGGAAAATTTCCGACGCCAGTTCGGCCAGACGCAACGCGGTCAGCGGGGTTTGTTCCGACGGCTTGAGCACCACGGTATTACCGGCAGCCAGCGCCGGGGCGATTTTCCAGGCGACCATCATCAGTGGGTAGTTCCACGGCGCGATGGAGGCGATCACGCCCACCGGGTCGCGACGGATCATCGAGGTGTGGCCGGGCAGGTATTCGCCAGCGGCCGAACCGCTCATGCAACGGCTGGCGCCGGCGAAGAAACGGAACACGTCGGCAATCGCCGGGATCTCGTCATTCAACGCGGCGCTGTAGGGTTTGCCGCAGTTGGCGGATTCGAGTTTCGCCAGTTCCTCGCCATGAGCTTCGATGGCGTCGGCGAGTTTGAGCAGCAGCAGCGAGCGGTCTTTCGGTGTGGTTTGCGACCACTCGGCAAAAGCATTGTCGGCGGCACGCACGGCGGCATCGACCTGGGCTTCGCTGGCTTCGTTGATTTCCACCAACACTTCACCGAGCGAAGGGTTGAGCACCGGTTGGGCGGGGCCTTCGCCGTTGACCAGGTGGCCGTTGATCAAGAGTCTGGTTTGCATGGTTTTGTCCTCACTAACACTTTTATTGTTCTGCCGAAACCGGATTGAAACTGTGGGAGCGGGCTTGCTCGCGAAAGCGGTGGGTCAGCCGACATCAACGTCGAATGTCATGGCCTCTTCGCGAGCAAGCCCGCTCCCACATTTCGATCCGGTTCCTCCCGTAATCTATTTACCGCCACTGCCGGCGACGCTCTCGCCACCGCGCGTCAGGTAATACGCGCCGAGGATCGGCAGCATGGTCACCATCATTACCAGCATGGCGACGACGTTGGTCACCGGCACATCCCGTGGGCGGCTCAGTTGATTGAGCAGCCACAGCGGCAACGTGCGTTCGTGGCCGGCGGTAAACGTGGTGACGATGATTTCGTCGAACGACAGCGCAAACGCCAACATGCCGCCGGCCAGCAACGCCGAGCCGAGGTTCGGCAAGATGATGTAGCGGAAGGTCTGCCAGCCATCGGCGCCGAGGTCCATCGAGGCCTCGATCAAACTGTGCGAAGTGCGGCGCAGGCGGGCGATGACGTTGTTGTAGACGATCACCACGCAGAAGGTCGCGTGGCCGACGATGATGGTGAACATCCCCGGCTCGATCCCCAGCGTCTTGAACGTCGCCAGCAGGGCGATCCCGGTGATGATCCCCGGCAACGCAATCGGCAAGATCAGCATCAGCGAAATGCCCTGTTTACCGAAGAAATCCCGGCGGTACAGCGCTGCCGAAGCCAGCGTGCCGAGCACCATCGCAATCAATGTAGCGATGGCTGCGATCTGCAGTGACAGCTTGATCGCCTCCAGCACATCCGGCCGCGAAAACGCCACGCTGAACCAGTGCAACGTGAAGCCCTTCGGCGGAAAGCTGAACGCGGCTTCTTCAGTGTTGAAGGCGTAAAGGAAGATGATCAGGATCGGGAAGTGCAAAAATACCAACCCGCCCCAGGCTGCGATTTTTAAGCCCAGTGAGGCCTGCCCTTGTGATGAAGAGTCAGAGCGCATCGAAAGCCCCCAGACGTTTGACGATGGACAGGTAAACCGCGATCAGCACAATCGGCACCAGCGTGAACGCCGCCGCCATCGGCATGTTGCCAATCGCCCCTTGCTGCGCATAAACCATGCTGCCGACGAAGTAGCCCGGCGGCCCGACCAGTTGCGGCACGATGAAGTCGCCCAGGGTCAGCGAAAAAGTGAAAATCGAACCTGCCGCAATCCCGGGAATCGACAGCGGCAGAATCACCTGCATGAAGGTCTGGCGCGGCTTGGCGCCGAGGTCGGCAGAGGCCTGCAACAGCGATGGCGGCAGACGTTCCAGCGACGCCTGAATCGGCAGGATCATGAACGGCAGCCAGATGTAGACAAACACCATGAAGCGCCCCAGGTGCGAGGTCGACAAGGTGCTGCCACCCACGCCGGGAATCCCCAGAATGAACTGCAGCACCGGCTCCAGCCCCAGATGCTGCACAAACCATTGCGCCACGCCGCCCTTGGCCAACAGCAACGTCCACGCATACGCCTTGACGATGTAACTGGCCCACATCGGCATCATCACTGCGATGTAGAAAAACGCCTTGGTTTTGCCGGTGGTGTAGCGCGCCATGTAGTAGGCGATCGGGAAGGCGACGATGGCGCTGGCGAGCGACACGACGATGGCCATGCTCAGCGTGCGCAGGATGATGTCGAAGTTCGACGGCTGAAACAGCGCGGCAAAATTCGCCAGGGTCAGGTCCGGGGTGACCGCCATGGTGAAGTCGTCAAAGGTGTAGAAGCCCTGCCACAACAGCACCAGCAGCGAGCCGAGATAGATCGCGCCGAACCACAGCAGTGGCGGCACCAGCAGCATCGATAGATAAAGGTTCGGCTTGCGATAGAGCAGGTTGGAAAACCGGCGCAAGGGCGGCGAAGGCGTCATCGCGAGCGTGTTCATGTCACACCCCGCTCGCCACAGTGTCGTGCAGCGGGATCATCGCTTCCCGTGCCCAACGCGCGCTCAGACGCTGGCCGGTCTGGTGCTGTGCGCTGCTGTCGATCCACTGACTGTTGGCGTGGCTGATGCTCAGGGTCTGGCCGTTTTCCAGCTTCAATTCATAGCGCGTGGCGCTGCCCTGATATTGAATGTCGTGGAGCAGGCCGCTGACTTCGATTTCGTGGCTGGCCAGCGGGCCTTCGGCGAAACGCACGTGTTCCGGGCGGATCGAAAATGGCTGCGGGTGACCGCTGATTTGGCGGGCCAGATCGCCGCGAATTACGTTCGAGGTGCCGACGAATTCAGCGACGAACGTGGTGGTCGGTTTCATGTACAGATTGCGCGGGGTGTCGACCTGTTCGATACGGCCCTTGTTGAACACCGCCACGCGATCCGACATCGACAGCGCTTCGGTCTGATCGTGGGTGACGAAGATGAAGGTGATGCCGAGCTGGCGTTGCAGCTTCTTCAGTTCGCTTTGCATTTGCTCGCGCAGTTTCAGGTCGAGGGCGCCGAGCGGCTCGTCGAGCAGCAGCACCCGTGGGCGATTGACCAGCGCACGGGCGAGGGCGACACGCTGGCGCTGACCGCCGGACAACTGCACCGGTTTGCGGGCGCCGTAGCCGCCGAGGGCGACCATGTCCAACGCCTCTTCGGCACGCTTGTGACGCTCGGTTTTGCCGATGCCCTTGACCTTCAAACCGTAGGCGACGTTGTCGAGGACGTTCATGTGCGGGAATAGCGCGTAGTCCTGAAACACCGTGTTGACGTCACGTTGATACGGCGGCAAACCGGCCGCTTCGGCGCCGTGAATTCGGATCGAGCCGGCGCTCGGTTGTTCGAAACCGGCAATCAGACGCAGGCAGGTGGTTTTGCCCGAGCCGGAAGGGCCGAGCATGGAAAAGAACTCGCCGTCCTGGATATCGATGGAAACCCGGTCAACGGCCTTCACCTCGCCGAACTGCCGGGAAACGTTGGTGAACTGGACTGCAAGCGTCATGGTGCGGTGCTCCAAAAAGGCGCGGGCCGTCGCAGCGGCCCTGCCTGGACTTCTTTCGAATGATCGTTCCCACGCTCTGCGTGGGAATGCAGCCTGTGACGCTCTGCGTCACCTCGTGCAAATGGACGCGGAGCGTCCGGTGATGCATTCCCACACGGAGCGTGGGAACGATCGGCATCTAACGGTGAATGCGATCCGCTTTTAGCTCCCTCTCCCCCAGGGGGGCGAGGGGGAAAGGGAGCTCGACCGAGTTGCTCCCGGGCTTAACGGCCGCCCATGATCGCGATGTAATCCTGGGTCCAGCGGCTGTACGGCACGAACTTGCCGCCTTCAGCCTGCGGGGTTTTCCAGAAGGCGATCTTGTCGAACTGGTCGAAACCGTTGGTCTTGCAGCCCTCGGCGCCGAGCAGTTCGCTCGCCTTGCACGCTGCCGGCACTGCTGGCAACGAACCAAACCACGCCGCCACATCGCCCTGGACTTTCGGTTTCAGCGACCAGTCCATCCACTTGTAGGCGCAGTTCGGGTGCTTGGCCTCGGCGTGCAGCATGGTGGTGTCGGCCCAGCCAGTGGCGCCTTCTTTCGGAATGGTCGAGGCAATCGGCTGCTTCTCGTTGATCAAACCGTTGACCTGATACGGCCAGGCGCTGGAGGCGACCACGCCTTCGTTCTTGAAGTCGCTCATCTGTACCGTGGTGTCGTGCCAGTAGCGGTGGATCAGCGGCTGCTGCGCGCGCAACAGATCAAGCACGGCGTTGTACTGGGCTTCAGTCAGTTGATACGGATCCTTGATCCCCAGTTCAGGCTTGGCAGTCTTCAGGTACAGCGCCGCATCGGCGATGTAGATCGGCCCGTCATAGGCCTGCACGCGGCCCTTGTTCGGCTTGCCGTCGGGGAAGTTCTGCGCGTCGAACAGCACGTTCCAGCTGGTCGGCGGCGTCTTGAACACGTTGGTGTTGTACATCAACACGTTCGGGCCCCACTGGTACGGGGTGCCGTAGGTCTGCTTGTTGACCACGTACCACGGCGCGTCTTTCAGGCGCGGGTCGAGGGTGTTCCAGTTCGGGATCAACGCGGTGTTGATCGGTTGCACGCGCTTGCCGACGATCAACCGCAACGACGCATCGCCCGAAGCGGTGACCAGGTCGTAACCGCCCTTGGCCATCAGGCTGACCATTTCGTCCGAGGTGGCGGCTGTCTTCACGTTGACCTTGCAGCCGGTTTCCTGCTCGAAACCGGTCACCCAGTCGTAAGCCTTGTCGCTCTCGCCACGTTCGATGTAACCCGGCCAGGCCACGATATCCAGCTGACCTTCGCCGGCGCCGACAGCCTTCAGCGGCTCGGCTGCTTGCAGGCTGGCGCTGGCCAGCAGGGCCGTGGTGATTGCACTGAACAGTGCGGTCTTGTGCACGAACATGGTTGAACCCTCTTCTTTAAATTATGGTCGGGGCAGTTGTGAACGCGGTGAAGCATGCCGTTGGCGGCTTGTTATTAGCGTAGTCAGAGATGCTGGCCGTGGCGGGCCATGATGTGCCGCACCACGCTGTAGTCCTGCAGCGAATCACTGGATAAGTCTTTGCCGTAACCCGAACGTTTCAGGCCACCGTGAGGCATTTCGCTGACCAGCATGAAATGGCTGTTGATCCAGGTGCAGCCGTACTGCAAGCGCGCGGCGACCTGCATTGCCTTGTCCAGATTCTGCGTCCACACCGAGGAGGCCAGGCCGTATTCGGAGTCGTTGGCCCAGTCCACGGCTTGCGCGAGTTCGTCGAAACGGGTCACGGTAACCACTGGGCCGAATACTTCGCGCTGGACGATCTCATCAGTCTGTTTGCAACCGGCCAGCAACGTCGGCTGGTAGAAGAACCCGGCGCCGGAATGCACCGCCGCGCCTGTCACCCGCTCGATGTGCGGCTGGCCGAGGGCGCGCTCGACGAAACTGGCGACGCGGTCGCGTTGGCGGGTGCTGATCAGCGGGCCGATCTCGTTGTCGGCGTCGCGCTTGCCGGCGAAGCGCAGGCTGCTGACCGCTGCGCCGAGCTCGGCGACCAGTTTGTCGTGAATGCCTGCTTGCGCGTAGATCCGGCACGCAGCGGTGCAGTCCTGTCCGGCGTTGTAGTAACCGTAGGTGCGCACACCGTCGACCACCACTTGGATGTCGGCATCGTTGCAGACGATTACCGGGGCTTTGCCGCCGAGTTCCAGGTGTGTGCGTTTGAGGGTTTTCGCCGCGGCTTGAAGGATTTTCTGCCCGGTGACGATATCGCCGGTCAGCGAAACCATGCGCACTTTTGCGTGGCCGACCAGATGGCTGCCGACGCCTTCACCGCCACCGCAAATGATGTTGATCACCCCGCGTGGCAGGATCTCGGCGAGCGCTGGCGCCAGTGCGAGGATCGACAGCGGCGTGTGTTCCGAAGGCTTGAACACCAGGGTGTTGCCGGCGGCGAGGGCCGGGGCGATTTTCCACGCGGCCATCATGATTGGGTAGTTCCACGGCGCAATCGAGGCCACCACGCCAATTGGGTCACGACGCACCATGCTGGTGTAACCCGGCAGGTATTCGCCGCTGAGCTGGCCGGTCTGGCAGCGTACGGCACCGGCAAAGAAGCGGAACACGTCAACGGTGGCGGTCAGATCGTCCTGCCGCGCGAGGTGCAGCGGCTTGCCGCAATTCAGCGCTTCGAGGCGGGCAAGATGGTCGGCGTGTTTTTCGACAGCATTGGCGATCTCCAGCAGCAGATTGGAGCGTTGTTGCGGCGTGGTGCGCGACCAGTCGGCAAAGGCGCGGTGGGCGGCGAGGATCGCGGTTTCGACCTGCTCGGTGCTGGCCTCGGCGATGTGCGTGAGGATTTCACCGGTGGCCGGGTTGAGGATCGGTTCGACAAAACCTTGCCCGGCGACCAGTTCGCCGTCGATCAGCAACGCGGTACACATCGGGGTCTGCACGCCAGCCATTTTCCGTGATCTCTTTTCTTGTGTGGTCATTGTTGCTCCCGTGCCTGGGAGCCGACCGTCTTATAGATGCAGCAAGACTAGTGCGCGGCTCCGGGGTCGACAAATTCTAAATACTGAAGGTGGCATTCGATTAAATAGATGGCTTGCGTCCGCCGTGAGGCTGCTCGCGGGCCACGGTCAGGAATGGATCGACCAGAGCGGGCCGCGCAGTGCCACGGCGCCAGGCCAGGCCGACGTCGAGGGTCTGGTTGAGGTCGGCGATTGGCCGCGCTTCGATGATGTCGCCCTCCAGTGACCACGGGCGATAAGTCATGTCCGGCTGGATCGACACGCCCAGCCCCGCCGCGACCAGGCTACGTACCGCTTCGGTCGAGGCCGTGCGCAAAGTGATCTTCGGTTGCAGCCCGGCGCCGCGCCACAGGCGTTGGGCGTTGCGATCCATCTCGTCGACGTTCAATTGAATCAGCGGTTCGCGAGCGACATCGGCGAGGTTGATGCTGTCGTGTTCCAGCAGCGGATGCTGGGCCGGCAGCCACAAGCGGTGCGGCGAGTGGGTCAGCACTTCGGTCTGCAAGGCGTGACGGTCTTCGAGGTTGGAGAGGATCAACACGCCGACATCGATCTCGCCGCTGACCAACAGATGCTCGATGTAGGGCCGTTCGTCTTCCATCACCCGGATTTCCACGTTGGGGTAGGCGCGCTGGAATCGGGTGAGCAGATCGGCGAGGTAATAACCGGCCACCAGACTGGTCACCCCGACGATCAACTGCCCGGCGAACTGATCAGTGCTTTGTTGCAGGCTGCGCTTGGCGTTATCCACGGTGGCCAGAATCAAGTGCGCCTGACGCAGGAATTGATGCCCTTGGTGGGTCAGGGTCATGCCCTTGGCGTGGCGGCTGAACAGGCTGACGCCGATTTCCTCTTCCAGTTGCTGGATCGCCAGAGTCAGGGTCGATTGGGAAATGAACGCGGTTTGTGCGGCGGCGGAAATCGAGCCGGTCTCGGCCACCGCGATGAAGTGACGGATCTGACGCAGGGTCATCATGAGAGGGTACCCGGTGGGCTGTTTTTATCGATTGGCCTGAGTGTATATCTATTTTCACGAAGGGCTGCCGTCAGTGTCTGGGCAGGACAGTGAGCAACATCTGGAAGCACACTCGCCACCAGGGCCAGGGCACTTTCGAACTAGGCTGAGGGCCTGATAGATCCGGATAACCCCTGTTTTGGAGGCGGAACATGAACACCCGTGGATTGCTCGATCAACTACTCAAGTCCGGCCAGGATCTGTTGCAGAACAAGGCCGGCGGGGCGCAGAACAAATCGGCTGGTGGCCTGGGCGGTTTGCTCGGTGGCGCTTCAGGCTCCGGTGCGCTGGGTGGCCTGCTCTCGGGGGCGGGCGGTGGCGCGTTGGCTGCCGGGGCGATGGGCCTGTTGCTCGGCAGCAAAAAAGCGCGCAAGGTCGGCGGCAAAGTCGCCGTTTACGGCGGCCTCGCCGCTCTCGGTGTGCTGGCCTATAAAGCCTACGGCAACTGGAACGCCCAGAAAGGCACGGCACCGCAAACCGCACCACAGACACTGGATCGACTGCCGCCCGCGCAAGCCGAGCAACACAGTCAGGCGATTCTCAAGGCGCTGGTTGCCGCCGCCAAGGCTGACGGCCATATCGATGAGCGCGAGCGTCAGTTGATCGAGGGCGAGTTCACCCGGCTCGACAACGATCAGGAACTGCAGCACTGGTTGCACGCCGAACTCAACAGGCCCCTCGATCCCGGCGATGTCGCCCGGGCCGCCAGCACCCCGGAAATGGCCGCCGAGATGTACATCGCCAGTGTGATGCTGGTGGACGAGGAGAGCTTTATGGAGAATGCTTATCTGGATGAATTGGCGAAGCAACTGAAGCTGGAGCCGGGGTTGAAGGTAGAACTGGAGAAACAGGTGCGGTTGGCAACGCTGTAAACCGGCGGGCCCCTTAGCGAGCAGGCTCACCCCTGCAAGGGAACACATTTCAGAGGTAGGAGTGAGCCTGCTCGCGGTTGCGTTTTCAGCCTCGCATCAACAGCAATGACCGATCCATCGCCCATTTTTGCCATTTCAGCACTGGCATGCCGACCCCTGATTGCCGGACAGTCCCACCCCAGAGCCTCCCGGTTTAGTACCTCGGGCAGGCCGGAGGGTTAAAAAGCGTCTTATAAATGAGACACCTCCCTCGGCTATACTCCCCGCATTTCGACTTAGGCACGAGGAATCACTGTGAAGAACTGGACGTTGCGCCAACGCATTTTGGCGAGCTTTGCGGTGATTATCGCCATCATGTTGCTGATGGTCGTTGTCTCGTATTCACGGTTGCTGAAGATCGAGACCAGTGAAAGCAGCGTGCGTGACGACGCGGTTCCCGGCGTCTATTACAGCGCGATGATCCGTGGTGCGTGGGTCGACAGCTATCTGCAGACCCAGGAACTGCTGGGTCTCAAGGAAGGGCAGGGCATCAGCAGCCAAGATGCGGCGGACTACAAGGCGTTCGAGACGCGGCTGCAAGAGCAGATGGCTAACTACCGCAACACCATCACCACCGACGAAGACCGGGTCGAGTTCGCCACGTTCGAGAAAGACCACGACATCTACATGCAGATCCAGGATCAGGTGCTCGACTTGCACAAGCGCAACCTGCAAGCCGAAGCGATCAAGCTGTTCACCGAGAAGCTGACCCCGGCCTGGTACACCGGCCGCGTGAAACTCAACGACATCATTGGCGAGAACAAGAAAGTCGCTGATCAGGCCATGGCCAACATCGACGAAGCCGTGGCGGCGGCCAAGGTCAGCATGTTCGTGTCGCTGTTGGTGGCCGTGCTGGCGGCCGGTGCCTGTGGCCTGCTGCTGATGCGCGCCATCATGGCGCCGATGAACCGCATCGTGAAGATCCTCGAAATCATGCGCACCGGCGACTTGAGCAGCCGTCTGAATCTGGACCGCAAGGATGAGTTTGGCGCGGTGGAAACCGGCTTCAACGACATGATGACCGAGCTGACTTCGCTGGTGTCCCAGGCCCAGCGCTCGTCGGTGCAGGTGACCACCTCGGTGACCGAGATCGCCGCCACCTCCAAACAGCAACAGGCCACCGCCACCGAAACCGCGGCCACCACCACCGAAATCGGCGCGACCTCGCGGGAAATCGCCGCCACCTCGCGGGATCTGGTGCGCACCATGACCGAAGTGTCCACCGCAGCCGATCAGGCTTCGGTGCTCGCCGGTTCCGGCCAGCAAGGTCTGGCGCGCATGGAAGACACCATGCACTCGGTGATGGGCGCGGCCGATCTGGTCAACGCCAAACTGGCGATCCTCAACGAGAAGGCCGGCAACATCAATCAGGTGGTGGTGACTATCGTCAAGGTTGCCGATCAGACCAACCTGCTGTCGCTCAACGCCGCCATCGAGGCCGAGAAAGCCGGTGAGTATGGTCGCGGTTTTGCCGTGGTCGCCACCGAAGTGCGGCGTCTGGCGGATCAGACCGCCGTTGCCACTTACGACATTGAACAGATGGTTCGCGAAATCCAGTCAGCGGTGTCCGCCGGCGTGATGGGCATGGACAAGTTCTCCGAGGAAGTGCGCCGGGGCATGGCCGAGGTGCAGCAGGTCGGCGAGCAGTTGTCGCAGATCATTCATCAGGTGCAGGCGCTGGCGCCGCGGGTGTTGATGGTCAACGAAGGCATGCAGGCCCAGGCCACCGGTGCCGAACAGATCAACCATGCGCTGGTGCAGTTGGGCGATGCCAGCAGCCAGACCGTCGAATCGTTGCGTCAGGCCAGTTTCGCCATTGACGAACTGAGCCAGGTGGCCGTCGGGCTGCGCAGCGGCGTTTCGCGATTCAAAGTCTGATGAGCGAAATCACCGCCAAACGCAGCGTTGCGCCGGTGGCGAAGCAGGCGTTGTTCCTGCTGTTTCGCATCGGCAACGAGCGTTACGCCTTGCGCGCCACGGAAGTGGCCGAGGTCCTGCCGCGCCTGCCGTTGAAGCCGATTGCCCAGGCGCCGAACTGGGTGGCCGGGGTGTTCGCCTATCGCGGTGCGGTGGTGCCAGCCATCGACCTCAGTGCGCTGACCTTCGGCCAACCCGCCGAGGCCCGCACCAGCACTCGGCTGGTGCTGGTGCATTACCACCCGGATGAACTGCAGCCGTCACACTGGCTCGGGCTGATCCTTGAACAGGCGACCGACACCCTGCGCTGCAATCCCGAAGATTTTCAGCCTTATGGCCTCGACAATCGTCAGGCGCCATACCTCGGTCCGGTGCGTGAAGACGCTCAGGGACTAGTGCAGTGGGTGCGGGTCAACGACCTGCTGGATGACGCCGTGCGCAGCCTGCTGTTTCCGGCGCCGCTTGAGGCGCAGCCATGAGCAGCGACCAACGTTTTTTCGATTTCCTCAAGGAACGCATCGGTCTGGATGTCACCTCGGTCGGGCCGGCGATCATCGAGCGCGCGGTGCGCCAGCGCACGACGCTGTCGCAAGCGGCGCACAGCGATGAATACTGGCAATTGCTGCAAGGCTCGCGGGATGAACAGCAAGCGCTGATCGAAGCGGTGATCGTCCCTGAAACCTGGTTTTTCCGTTACCCGGAATCCTTCGCCACCCTCGGCAAACTGGCGTGCAAGCGGCTGGACGAACTGAACAACATGCGCGCGCTGCGCATCCTCAGCCTGCCGTGCTCCACCGGTGAAGAACCCTATTCGATTGCCATGGCCTTGCTCGATGCCGGGCTCAAGCCGCATCAGTTCAAGGTCGACGGCATGGATGTCAGCCCGCTGTCGGTGGACAAGGCGCGGCGCGCGCTGTACGGCAAGAACTCGTTTCGGGGTCAGGATCTGGACTTTCGCGAGCGTCATTTCAGCGCCGAGGAGGACGGCCATCGCGTCAACGACGCGGTGCGTGAGCAGGTGCGCTTGCAGGTCGGCAACGTGCTGGATCCGACGCTGCTGGTCAGTGAGCCGCCGTTCGACTTTGTGTTCTGCCGCAACCTGCTGATCTATTTCGATCAGCCGACCCAGCAGCAGGTTTTCGCAGTGCTCAAGCGCCTGACGCACTTTGACGGCGTGCTGTTCATCGGCCCGGCCGAGGGCAGTCTGCTCGGGCGTCTGGGCATGCGTTCGATCGGTATCGCGCAGTCGTTCGCGTTCAGCCGACACACTGAGCCGCTGCCCGAACCTGTGGCATTGCCGACGCCCACGCCGTTGCCGGTGCGCCAACCACTACGCAGCCCGCCGCCAGCGCCGGTGCGCCAACGCCCGTTTGCCAACGTTGCTCCGCTACCGGTCAGCAGCAAAAGCGCCAACCCGGACGCCGCGACCTTGCTGGCCAACATCGCCGCGCTGGCCAACGAAGGCAAAAGCGCCGAGGCCCGCGCGGCATGTGAGCAATACCTGCGCAGCCACGAACCGGTGGCTCAGGTGTTCTATTGGCTCGGCCTGCTCAGTGACGTGGCCGGCTCCGCACTCGAAGCCCAGAGTTATTACCGCAAGGCCTTGTACCTTGAGCCGCAACACCCCGAAGCGTTGATGCACCTGGCGGCCTTGCTGCAGGCCCAGGGTGACAGCGCCGGTGCCAGACGATTGCAGGAGCGCGCCGCGCGCAGCGGCCGCACCGCCGACAGTGAGCGTAAACGATGATCCCGTCCGACACCTTGAACGTCACCCACGAAGACGCCCGGGCCATCGATGATTGCTGGAACCGCATCGGCATTCACGGCGACAAGTCGTGTCCGTTGCTGGTGGAACATATTCATTGCCGCAACTGTGCGGTGTATTCCGCCGCCGCCACGCGCCTGCTCGACCGTTATGCGTTGCAGCAGGACGAGCGCGACGCGGTCGCCATCGCGGTTGAAGCTGACGTCAAAACCCGTTCGCTGCTGATGTTCCGCCTCGGCGAAGAATGGCTGGGACTGGCGACCCGCAGTCTGGTGGAAGTCGCGCCGATGCAGGCGATTCACTCGTTGCCGCACCAGCGCTCGCGGGCCTTGCTCGGCGTGGCGAACGTGCGCGGGGCATTGGTGGCGTGCCTGTCGCTGGTCGAGTTGCTCGACCTCGATGGCAACGCCG
Organism: Pseudomonas sp. P8_229; assembly: GCF_034008635.1. NCBI lineage: Bacteria > Pseudomonadati > Pseudomonadota > Gammaproteobacteria > Pseudomonadales > Pseudomonadaceae > Pseudomonas > Pseudomonas sp. P8_229. Next base: position 4,220,804 of record NZ_CP125378.1, read on the forward strand.
CACCGGCCAACGGCACGCGGATCATGCCGCGCATGCTGATCATCGCCGCCCACGGCGGGCCGGTCGTGGTGCCGGTGGACGAGGTCGACGGCATCCATGCGATCGATGAACGCATTCTCGACGCCGCGTCACGTGCCGGCGGTGAACACAACAGTACGGTCAGCGCCAAATACACCCGTGGTGTCCTGCAATTCCGGGGGCGCAGCCTGCGTTGGCTGGATGAAGAACAGTTGCTGTCCGCCGTGACCCGGAGCCTCACATGACCCCTGAGCAAATGCGCGACGCCTCGCTGCTGGAGCTGTTCAGCCTCGAAGCCGAGGCTCAGACCCAGGTGCTCAGCAGCGGGCTGCTGGCGCTGGAGCGCAATCCGACCCAGGCCGATCATCTGGAATCGTGCATGCGCGCGGCGCACTCGCTCAAGGGCGCGGCGCGGATCGTCGGCATCGACAGCGGCGTCAGCGTTGCGCATGTGATGGAAGATTGTCTGGTCAGCGCGCAGGAAGGGCGGCTGTTGCTGCGTCCCGAGCACATCGATGCGTTGTTGCAAGGCACCGATCTGTTGATGCGCATCGCCACGCCAGCCAATGCCCCGCAAGCGGCGGACATCGAGGCGTATGTGGTGTTGATGGGCCGCCTGCTCGACCCTTCGGCGCCGCCCGCAGTGGCACCGCCGCCCATGGCCGAGTTGCAGATGCAGGCGCCGCCGCCTGCGCCGATTGAAACCCCGTCGCCAGCGCCCATGCCGGCGATCGATACACCGCTGGAAACCTTCGACCCGACCCCGCGCAAGAACAAGCGCACCACCGAGGGTGGCGAGCGCGTGCTGCGGGTTACGGCCGAGCGCCTGAACAGCCTGCTCGACCTGTCGAGCAAATCGCTGGTCGAAACCCAGCGCCTCAAGCCGCATCTGGCAACCATGCAGCGCCTCAAACGCATGCAGAACAATGGCCTGCGGGCGCTGGAGAGTCTCAATGTGCACCTCAAGGAACATGCGCTGAGCCTCGAAGCCCAGGAAGCCCTTGAGGATGCGCGGCGCCTGCTGGCCGAATCCCAGCAGTTGCTCGGGGAGAAAAACGCCGAACTGGACGAGTTCGCCTGGCAAGCCAGCCAGCGCGCGCAAGTGCTCTACGACACCGCGCTGGCCTGTCGCATGCGCCCGTTTGCCGACGTGCTCACCGGTCAGGTGCGCATGGTCCGGGATCTGGGGCGCAGCCTTGGCAAGCAGGTACGGCTGGAGATCGAAGGCGAGAAAACCCAGGTCGATCGCGACGTGCTGGAAAAGCTTGAAGCGCCGCTGACTCATTTGCTGCGCAACGCCGTCGACCACGGCATCGAAACCCCGGAGCAGCGCGTGCTCAAGGGCAAGTCCGAAGAAGGCCTGATCCGTCTGCGCGCCTCGCACCAGGCCGGTTTGCTGGTGCTCGAACTGAGCGATGACGGCAATGGTGTCGACCTGGAAAAGGTCCGCCGCAGCATTGTCGAGCGTCAGCTGTCGCCGGCCGAAACGGCGGCGCAGTTGAGCGAAGAGGAACTGCTGACGTTCCTGTTTCTGCCGGGCTTCAGCCTGCGCGACACGGTCACCGAAGTGTCCGGGCGTGGCGTCGGTCTGGACGCGGTGCAGCACATGGTGCGGCAGCTGCGTGGCGCGGTGGTGCTCGAGCAGACGGCAGGCGAGGGCAGCCGCTTTCATCTTGAAGTGCCGCTGACCCTGTCGGTGGTGCGCAGTCTGGTGGTGGAAGTCGGCGACGAGGCCTACGCCTTTCCGCTGGCGCACATCGAGCGCATGTGTGATCTGCAGCCGCAGGACATCGTGCAGGTCGAGGGTCGCCAGCATTTTTGGCATGAAGGTCGGCACGTCGGGCTGGTCGCCGCCAGTCAACTGCTCAATCGTCCGGCGAACCAGAGCAGCGACGAAACCCTCAAGGTCGTGGTGATCCGCGAGCGCGACGCGATCTATGGCGTGGCGGTCGAGCGTTTCGTTGGTGAACGCACGCTGGTGGTGCTGCCACTGGATGAGCGGCTGGGCAAGGTTCAGGACATTTCCGCCGGAGCGTTGCTCGATGATGGCTCGGTGGTGCTGATCGTCGATGTCGAAGACATGCTGCGTTCGGTGGACAAACTGCTCAATACCGGGCGTCTGGAACGTATCGCTCGGCATGGCAATCAGGCCGCCGAAGTGGCGCGCAAACGGATTCTGGTGGTCGACGATTCGCTCACTGTGCGCGAGCTGCAACGCAAGCTGCTGCTCAATCGCGGCTATGACGTGGCGGTCGCGGTGGACGGCATGGACGGCTGGAACGCGTTGCGTTCGGAGGACTTCGATTTGCTGATCACCGACATCGACATGCCGCGCATGGACGGCATCGAGCTGGTTACGTTGCTGCGCCGCGACAACCGCCTGCAATCGCTGCCGGTGATGGTGGTTTCGTACAAGGATCGTGAAGAGGATCGCCGTCGTGGACTGGATGCTGGTGCGGACTATTATTTAGCCAAGGCCAGTTTTCATGACGACGCCCTGCTTGATGCAGTGGTTGAGCTCATTGGAGGAGCGCGGGCATGAAAATCGCAATCGTCAACGACATGCCCCTGGCGGTGGAGGCGTTGCGCCGCGCGCTGGCCTTCGAGCCGGCGCATCAGGTGGTCTGGGTCGCCAGAAATGGCGCCGAGGCGGTGCAACTGTGCGCCGAAAATACGCCTGATCTGATTCTGATGGACCTGATCATGCCGGTGATGGACGGTGTCGAGGCCACCCGGCGCATCATGGCCGAAACCCCGTGCGCCATCGTTATCGTCACGGTCGACCGCCAGCAGAACGTGCACCGGGTCTTCGAAGCCATGGGCCACGGTGCGCTGGACGTGGTCGACACCCCGGCGCTCGGTGCTGGCAACGCGCAGGAAGCGGCGGCGCCGTTGCTGCGCAAGATCCTCAACATCGGTTGGCTGATCGGCGAGAAGCCCAGCCGTACGCGCCCGGCGCCAACGCCGCAGCGCAGCTCCGGCTCGTGCAAGCGGTTGGTGGCGATCGGCTCGTCAGCGGGCGGACCGGCGGCGCTGGAAGTGCTGCTCAAGGGCCTGCCGCGCAATTTTTCGGCAGCCATCGTGCTGGTGCAGCATGTGGATCAGGTGTTCGCCGCCGGTATGGCCGAATGGCTGGCCAGCGCCAGCGGCCTGGACGTGCGCCTGGCCCGCGAAGGCGAGCCGCCGCAAGCCGGCGCGGTGCTGCTGGCCGGCACCAATCACCATATACGCTTATTGAAAAACGGCACGCTGGCCTACACCGCCGAGCCGGTCAACGAGATTTACCGACCGTCGATCGACGTGTTTTTCGAAAGTGTCGCCAACTATTGGAACGGCGACGCCATCGGGGTTTTATTGACCGGAATGGGACGCGACGGGGCGCAAGGGCTTAAGCTCATGCGCCAGCAGGGATATCTGACCATCGCGCAGGATCAGCAAAGCAGTGCGGTGTACGGCATGCCCAAGGCCGCAGCGGCGATCGATGCGGCCGTCGAAGTCCGTCCACTGGAAAAGATAGCGCCACGATTGCTGGAGGTTTTCCCCAAATGAACAGGTTTTTCCGCAATCCTGGCCCCCGCAGTATTCAGGTGACCGCCCATGAATGACTTACAGATCGATGGCATTAAAACCGACGAAAACGCCGCCATGGTGTTGTTGGTGGACGATCAGGCGATGATTGGCGAAGCCGTGCGTCGTGGGCTGTCGAACGAAGAGAATATCGACTTCCACTTCTGCTCCGACCCGCACCAGGCCATCGCCCAGGCGGTACGGATCAAGCCGACGGTGATTTTGCAGGACCTGGTGATGCCTGGTCTCGATGGCCTGAGCCTGGTGCGCGAATACCGCAATCACCCGGCGACCAAGGACATCCCGATCATCGTGCTGTCGACCAAGGAAGACCCGCTGATCAAGAGTGCGGCGTTCTCGGCCGGCGCCAACGATTATCTGGTGAAACTGCCGGACACCATCGAACTGGTGGCGCGCATCCGCTATCACTCGCGCTCCTACATGACCCTGCTGCAACGGGACGCGGCGTACCGCGCGTTGCGGGTCAGTCAGCAGCAGTTGCTCGACACCAACCTGGTGCTGCAACGCCTGATGAACTCCGATGGCCTGACCGGGTTGTCCAACCGCCGGCACTTCGACGAGTACCTGGAGCTGGAATGGCGCCGTTCGCTGCGCGATCAGAGTCAGTTGTCGTTGCTGATGATCGATGTCGATTACTTCAAGTCCTACAACGACAGCTTTGGCCATGTCGAAGGCGATGAGGCGCTGCGCAAGGTTGCCACGGCGATCCGCGACGCCAGTGCCCGACCGTCGGACCTGCCGGCGCGCTACGGCGGCGAGGAGTTCGCTCTGGTCTTGCCGAACACCTCGCCGGGCGGCGCGCGGCTGGTGGCGGAGAAACTGCGCCAGACCGTGGCGGCGCTGAAAATTCCGCACAACACCCCGGGTGACGGGGCGAGCCTGACCATCAGCATCGGCCTGGCGACCATGGTGCCGCAGGCGGGCAGCGATTGCCGGCTGCTGATCTCGGCGGCGGATCGCGGGTTGTACCTGGCGAAAAACAATGGCCGTAATCAGGTCGGTATCGAATAGATCTCCTGGACAATGCAAATTCCCTGTGGGAGCGGGCTTGCTCGCGAATTCGGCGTGTCATGCAGCATTGATGTCGACTGACACGCCGCCTTCGCGAGCAAGCCCGCTCCCACATTTGAAATGCGTCGAGCCAATGTCAAGCGATTCGCCCCGACAGCCGCCAGACGGGCTGCCGTGACAGCGTGATTACGTTATACTCGCCGGCTTTCAAAAGTTCGCCAACGAGTGCTGCCCGTCATGGAAATCAACCCGATCCTGAACACCATCAAGGACCTGTCCGAGCGCTCCGAAACTATTCGGGGGTATCTTTGACTACGATCAAAAGCATGAGCGTCTGACCGAAGTCAATCGCGAGCTTGAAGATCCGAGTGTCTGGAACAAACCTGAATACGCCCAGGAACTGGGCCGCGAGCGCTCTGCGCTGGCGCAGATCGTCGACACCCTCGACGAACTGAACGCTGGTCTGGCCGATTGCCGCGACCTGCTGGACATGGCTGTCGAAGAAAACGACGAAGGCGCAGTGGGCGATGTCGTCGCCGAGCTGGCCCGTCTCGAGGAAAATCTGGCCAAGCTGGAATTCCGTCGCATGTTCAGCCATGAAATGGACCCGAACAACGCCTACCTGGACATCCAGGCCGGTTCCGGCGGCACCGAAGCCCAGGACTGGGCCAACATCCTGCTGCGCATGTACCTGCGCTGGGCTGACAAACGCGGTTTTGACGCGACCATCATGGAGCTGTCGGCCGGTGAAGTCGCCGGGATCAAGGGTGCGACCGTGCACATCAAGGGCGAGTACGCCTTTGGCTGGCTGCGCACCGAGATCGGCGTGCACCGTCTGGTGCGCAAGAGCCCGTTCGACTCCGGCAACCGTCGCCACACCTCGTTCTCCGCGGTTTTCGTCTCGCCAGAGATCGACGACAAGGTGGAAATCGAAATCAACCCGGCAGACCTGCGGATCGACACCTATCGTTCCTCCGGTGCTGGTGGTCAGCACGTAAACACCACCGACTCGGCCGTACGTATCACTCACGTACCGACCAACACCGTGGTCAGCTGCCAGAACGAACGTTCCCAGCACGCCAACAAGGACACCGCCATGAAAATGCTGCGGGCCAAGTTGTACGAGCAGGAAATGCAGAAACGCAACGCCGCGTCGCAAGCGCTGGAAGACACCAAGTCGGACATCGGCTGGGGTCACCAGATCCGCTCTTACGTGCTCGATGCGTCGCGGATCAAGGATCTGCGCACCAACATCGAACGCAGCGACTGCGACAAGGTGCTCGACGGCGACATCGACGAATACCTGTATGCCAGCCTGAAATCCGGGCTGTAAAAGACGCAATACAGCATCGGCTGATTCAACCCGATCCCTGTAGGAGCCAGCTTGCTGGCGATCCCCGGGCCCAAGGCCCGGGGGCAACGAACCTGATGGAATATCTAAAGACATGAGCGACCAACAACTCGACCCGCAAGCCCTGCAACAGGAAGAAAACTCCCTGATCGCCCTGCGCAAGGAAAAGCTGGCTGCCGAGCGCGCCAAGGGCAACGCCTTCCCGAACGACTTCCGCCGCGAAAACTACTGCGAAGATCTGCAGAAGAAATACGCGGACAAGACCAAGGAAGAGCTGGCCGAGGCTGCAATCCCGGTCAAGGTTGCCGGTCGCATCATGCTCAACCGTGGCTCGTTCATGGTGATCCAGGACATGACCGGTCGCATTCAGGTCTACGTCAACCGCAAGACCCTGTCGGAAGACACCCTGGCCGCCGTCAAGACTTGGGACATGGGCGATATCATTGCCGCCGAAGGCACCCTGGCGCGTTCCGGCAAGGGCGATCTGTACGTGGAAATGACCAGCGTGCGCCTGCTGACCAAGTCGCTGCGTCCGCTGCCGGACAAGCATCACGGCCTGACCGACACCGAACAGCGCTACCGTCAGCGTTACGTTGACCTGATCGTCAACGAAGACGTGCGCCAGACCTTCCGCGTGCGTTCGCAAGTGATCGCGCACATCCGCAGCTTCCTGATGAAGCGCGACTTCCTCGAAGTCGAAACGCCGATGCTGCAGACCATTCCTGGCGGCGCCGCAGCCAAGCCGTTCGAAACCCACCACAACGCGCTGGACATGGAAATGTTCCTGCGTATCGCGCCTGAGCTGTACCTCAAGCGTCTGGTGGTCGGTGGTTTTGAAAAGGTCTTCGAGATCAACCGCAACTTCCGTAACGAAGGCGTCTCGACGCGTCACAACCCTGAATTCACCATGTTGGAGTTCTACCAGGCTTACGCCGACTACGAAGACAACATGGACCTGACCGAAGAACTGTTCCGTGAACTGGCGCAGCTGGTGCTGGGCAGCACCGACGTGCCGTACGGCGACAAGGTGTTCCACTTCGGCGAGCCGTTCGTCCGTCTGTCGGTGTTCGACTCGATCCTCAAGTACAACCCTGAGCTGACCGCCGATGATCTGAACGACATCGACAAGGCGCGCGCCATCGCCAAGAAGGCCGGTGCCAAGGTGCTGGGCTTCGAAGGTCTGGGCAAGCTGCAGGTGATGATTTTCGAAGAGCTGGTCGAGCACAAGCTGGAACAGCCGCACTTCATTACCCAGTACCCGTTCGAAGTGTCGCCGCTGGCACGTCGCAACGACGACAACCCGAACGTCACTGACCGTTTCGAGCTGTTCATCGGTGGCCGTGAAATTGCCAACGCCTACTCCGAGTTGAACGACGCTGAAGACCAGGCCGAGCGCTTCATGGCGCAGGTGGCCGACAAGGACGCCGGCGACGACGAAGCCATGCATTACGACGCCGACTTCGTGCGCGCGCTGGAGTACGGCATGCCGCCAACGGCCGGTGAAGGCATCGGCATTGACCGACTGGTGATGTTGCTGACCAACTCGCCGTCGATCCGCGATGTGATCCTGTTCCCGCACATGCGACCGCAAGCGTAAACATTTCAGTTCAAAAGCCGCCTAAAACAGGCGGCTTTTTATTGCCTGTCTGGTACAAATGTATCAATTGGTTACTTTTGAAATAACAGAGGAAGTCCAGTCGTGATGGTTGCAATCGCTCAAGAAGGTGCAGCGGGTATCGCCACTGCGGTCGCTGAAAGTGTTCAGTACCAGGGCCGCAAGGCCAGCCGACAGGGCAGCGAGCAGCGTCGCCAGGACATTCTCGACGCGGCGATGCGCATTGTCGTGCGTGACGGCGTGCGCGCCGTGCGCCACCGGGCCGTGGCGGCCGAGGCCGGTGTGCCGCTGTCGGCCACCACCTATTACTTCAAGGACATCGATGACCTGCTCACCGATACCTTCGCCCAGTACGTCGAACGCAGTGCGGCCTACATGGCCAAGTTGTGGAACAACAACGAAGGCCTGCTGCGCGATATGGTCGTCAGTGGCGACGGCAGCCCTGAGTCGCGCTCGCAACTGGCGGACGATATTGCGCGGTTGATGGCCGACTATGTGCACCGGCAGTTGGTCAACCGTCGCGAGCACCTGATGGCCGAGCAGGCGTTTCGCCAGGAAGCGCTGCTCAACCCGCGCCTGGCGGATCTGGTGCGTTCCCATCAACAGATTCTGCTGCAGGGCACCTGCCAGTTGTTTCAGGTGCTGGGCTCGCGTGAACCGCAACAGGATGCCAAAGTGTTGACGGCGATTATCGGACGGATGGAATATCAGGGCCTGCTCAACGACGCCGAGCCTTTGGCCGAACAGGACATGCTCGGGATTCTGACGCGGTATATGCATCTGGTGCTGGCGTCGATGTAACGCAATCCCTGCTTGATCGTTCCCACGCTCCGCGTGGGAATGCATACCGTGACGCTCTGCGTCACAGTGGACGCAGAGCGTCCATGGCGGCATTCCCACGCAGAGCGTAGGAACGATCAGGTGTAACGGGTGTTCAAGGGAGTGTTGAATGAAAGCCTGGCGTGGCGCGTTGATCGCGCTGTCGTTCCTGCTGCTCAGCGGTTGTCTGGTGACCTTCAAGGAGCCGCTGCCCGCCAGTGAGCCGGCGCCCAAGGGCCTGCTCGGCCAATGGTCGAGCACCAATGCCTGGGGCGAGCCGATGAACCTGGAACTGACGCGCCTGGGCAACGACCGTTATCAGGCGGTCGCGTACTTCAAGGCCAGACCCCGCGAGCGCGAAGCCTATCCGTTCACCGTGTCGCGCCATGGCAACCGCTGGTATCTGTCGGCGAAGGTGCCGGCGCAGTATGGCGGGCACTTCACCATCGCCGGTTTCGAGATCTCCGATAAGCACGAACTGGTGATTTACAACCTCGATCTCGAACAGATCAACCAGGCCATCGCGCAGAAGAGTCTCAACGGGCAAGGGTTCCAGACCGATGACGGCGACGGCGTGCAGGTCGACAGCAGCCTCGACAAGGTCTTTGCTTACCTCGATGATCCGGCCAATTCCGATGTATTCGTCGAGGCCGCGCGTTATCAGCGCCAGGCCCGCGCCAAATAATTCAGTTTTCTACAGGAGTTTCGGGTGGACGATTACCAGCAGACGATACGCACGCTGTCCGATCGCATTGTGCTGGCGCAGACGCCGATTCGCGTCCTCGACGCGGTGAAGTGGGACGAGAACATTCGCAAGGGCTTTCTCAAGGCCAAGGGCAAGGAAATGCCTGCGGTGGATCGCGACTACTACCTCAACCGGCCACTGAGTTTCGATTCGAGCAAGGTCAAACTCGAGTTCCAGAACATCGAGCGCGACATCACCCGCCAGCTCGGCCAGTTCAACCCGGTCGGGCAGATCATGCGCCGCATGTGCAAGGAATACCGGATGGTGGTGCGCATGCTCGAAGCGCGCGGCACCGAGGATTTCGGCCTGATCTCTCAGGAGCTGTACGGCGCCGCCTCAGATGCGTTTCACGCCGGCGACCCGACCCTGGCCGACCTCGGCCTGATGATGTCCGACTACCTGAACAACATCGATGGCCGTGGCGACCTGAAGGACGAGCCGAAAATCCTCACCGCCAAGGACGCCGTGCACCTGCTGCAAACGCGTTTGAACAAGGTGTTCGGCGAGGCCGAGGAAACCATCCGCGTGTTCGAGTCCGACGGCATCGTTGCCGACGCGGCAGCGGGGGCCGACTACATCAAGATCCGTACCGACGCGATGTTCAATGATCGCGACGTGCGCGCGCTGGAAGTCCACGAAGGTCTGGTGCACGTAGGCACCACGCTCAACGGCTTGAACCAGCCGATCTGCACCTTCCTGTCCAAGGGCCCACCCTCGTCGACGGTGACCCAGGAAGGTCTGGCGATTCTGATGGAAATCATCACCTTTGCCTCCTACCCAAGCCGCCTGCGCAAACTGACCAATCGCACCCGCGCCATTCACATGGTCGAGGAGGGCGCGGACTTTTTGCAGGTGTTCGAGTTCTTCCGCGAACAGGGTTTTGAAATGGCCGAAAGCTACGGCAACGCCAGCCGTGTGTTCCGAGGCTCGACGCCGACCGGCCTGCCATTCACCAAAGACTTGTCCTACCTCAAGGGCTTTATCATGGTTTACAACTACATTCAGTTGGCCGTGCGTAAGGGCAAGCTTGAGCAGATTCCGCTGTTGTTCTGCGGCAAGACCACGCTGGAAGACATGCGTACCTTGCGCCAACTGGTGGATGAGGGATTGGTGGTGCCGCCGAAGTATCTGCCAGAACAGTTTCGCGACATGAACGCGCTGTCAGCGTGGATGTGCTTCTCCAACTTCCTCAATCACTTGAGCCTGGACCGGATCGAGGCGGATTACTCGAACATCCTTTGAGCCAACACAAACCCCCTGTAGGCCTTCGCCTGCTCGCGATAGCGGTGTGTCAATCAACATGAACAGTGACTGATACACCGCCATCGCGAGCAGGCTCACTCCTACAGTTTTTGACTGTATTCCAATTCGAACTCTGCGAGGTTTCACCGGATGAGAATCCTCGGCATCTTCTGCCTGCTCCTGACCCTCGGTGGTTGCAGTTCGTTGTTGTTCTACCCCGAGCCGGGCCAGATTTTCACCCCGGAAAAAGCCAAACTCGAATACCGCACCGTTACCCTGACCACCGCCGACGGCCTCAAGCTCAATGCCTGGTGGCTGCCGGCCAAACCCGGTGTTGAAGTCAAAGGCACGGTCCTGCACCTGCATGGCAACGGCGGCAATCTGCCGATGCACCTGGGCGGCAGTTGGTGGTTGCCGAAAAACGGCTATCAAGTGCTGCTGGTGGACTATCGCGGTTATGGCCTGTCCGAAGGCAAACCGAGCCTGCCGGCGATCTATCAGGATATCGACGCGGCATTCGCCTGGCTGGACCAGGCGCCGGAGGTCAAAGGCAAGCCGCTGATCCTGCTCGGCCAAAGCCTCGGTGGTTCGATGGCCGTGCATTGGCTGGTGCAGCACCCGGAGCGGCAGATGCAACTCAAAGCCTTCGTGCTCGACGGTGTGCCCGCCAGTTATCGCAGCGTCGGCCAGTACGCACTCAGCACGTCGTGGCTGACCTGGCCGGTCCAGGTGCCGCTGTCATGGCTGGTGCCGGACGGCGACAGCGCCATCAACGCGATGCCGCAGCTCAAGGGCGTGCCGAAACTGATCTTTCACAGCATCGATGATCCGCTGGTACCGCTTTCCAATGGCATCCGCCTGTATCAAGCTGCGCCGCCACCGCGGGTGTTGCAGTTGACCCGTGGCGGCCACGTGCAGACCTTCGGTGACCCGGTCTGGCGCAAGGTGATGCTGCGCTATCTGGAGGACCCTGAACATTTCAACGGCCTGCGCCGCCTCGGCGAGATCCCGAATTACCCGCAATCTCCGAATTCTGAAGATGAGAGTCCGCAATGAGTGAAGAACGTAACGCCATCCCGCTGATCATCACCGGTATCTGCAGCATCCTCGGCACCGTCGGGGCGCTGTGGTACTACGGCTACCTGCACTTCGCCAAACCCGAGGATGCGCTGCTGCTCAATGAATTCACCATGCTCAAGACCGTGCCGGGCGAAGACTACAAAGTCTCGCTGGACCCGGCGCCGCAAGTGGCGCAGTGCATCGATGGCGTGCTGGTGCTGTTCGATACCGAGCAGAAAGACCTGACCGGGGTGCTGATCAATGCGCAGAAAAAAGCTGTGCGCTGCATGGGCCAGGAAACCCCACAACAACTCGAACAGTAACCCGATCCATTGCAGGCCTTCGCCTGCTCGCGATAGCGGTGTGTCAGCCAACATAGATATTGAATGTCAGACTTCTATCGCGAGCAGGCGAAGGCCTACAGGGTTTTGTGTTCGTGCATGAAAAAGCCCCGCCTGATTACTCAGGCGGGGCTTTTGTGTTACTGCGTGCCGCTTAGTTCGAGCTGACTGCCGAACGTGGCACCACTGGTTGGTTGTCGTTGGAAATGGTCACTTCCACACGACGGTTCATCGCACGGCCGGAAACGCTGCCGTTGTCGGCGACCGGGTATTCCTTGCCATAACCCTGCACCACGATGCGCGAAGGATCTACGCCCATCTTGATCAGTGCTGTTTGCACGGAAGTCGCACGACGCTCGGACAGCGACTGGTTGTAGTTCGCCGCGCCAGTGCTGTCGGTGTAACCCTCGACGATCACTTTGCGATCAGGGTTTTCCTGAAGGAACTGCGCCAGTTTGTTGATGTTCACCAGACCGCTGGATTTCAGGTCAGCCTTGTTGGTGGCGAACAGCACGTCACCGAAGGTCACCAACGTACCGCGATCAGTCTGCTTGGCGTTCAGGCTCTGCTGCAGTTGCTTGATCTGCTGGTCGCGAGCGTCCAGACGGGCCTGGGCACGTTGTGCGGAAGCGTTCTTCAGGTTGTTTTCAGCAGTGCGCAGGGCGATGGTCTGCTTGGCCACTTCCACGCGCTGGTTGGTCAGGTAGGCCAGTTGGTCAACCTTGGCGGCGTCTTGCTTATCCAGGTAAGCCTTGTCGGCTTTGTCCAGGTAATCGCTGGCGTCTTTGGTTTCCAGGGCGGCGACTTTGCTCGCCTGCGGGTTGGCCTGCAGACCGGCGTAGTTGGTGCGTGCCTGTTCCAGGTTCGGGTTAGGCGGGGTAGAGCAGGCAGCCAGGGCAACGCTTGCGGCCAGGAGAGCGGGGATCATCAGTTGCTTACGCATAATTTGTCGTCCTTTCTATCGATAAGAGTTTCAGCTTTGCGGTCGGGATGCGCGCTTACTGCACGATGCGCTGACTTTCCTGACGCAGTTCCTGAACACCTTTCTGGGAATCCTTCAGAGCCTGCTCGGCCTTGGCAGCCTGAGCCTTGCGTTCTGCTACGCGAGCATCCCATTCGGCCTGCTCGGCGAGGGTGCGAGCTTCTTCATACTTTTTGTCGTGCATGGCGATTTCGGCTTGTTTGAGCTTGTCTTGCGCCTGCTTCATTTCCACCGCAGCGAACTCGGTACCGCCAGCGCTCACAGCGCTGTTGACTGCCGACTGGGTCACGGCGTACTGCTCGGTCGGTGGGTTGCCGGCGCAACCGGCCAGAACGAAGCTGGTGCCGATGGCCAGAGCGGCCAGTTTCAGACCGCGCAGGTGAGAGAACGAGGTTTGGGTCTTCATGGTCTTCAACTCCATTGTTTAACTCCTGATAAAACCGAAAATCCATCCTGGTCGAGGAGCCGCAAGCGTCGTGTGAAAGCGCGTTTTTGAAACGCTCGTTCCAGGCGTGGTTACAGGTTCCGACCGGAGGCGTTTTTTAAAAGTTCAGAAAAGATGGCCCATCGCCCAAAAATTTTTGACCAAACGGACAGGGCTCTAGGACGGGAACTTTGGCGGGGCAGAGTGGTACGCGCGGGTGTTTCTAATACCGAAAAAACTTCGATCTGGAGGTAGAAATACAGTCAATGTGGGAGCGAGCCTGCTCGCGAAAGCGGTGTGCCAGTCACCATCAATGTCGACTGATATATTGCTTTCGCGAGCAGGCTCGCTCCCACAGTTTTGATCTGTGGAGTGTCAGTGTTTTTGCTTACCGGCAGCAGTCGACAAATCCTGCAGATGCTGGCGCGACAGCGCCAGAAAACGCGGGGTCGGGCCGACGTCTTCGTACAGCGGATCGCCTTCTTCATCGGTGGCGACCACGGTCGAGCCTTTCACATACGGCAGGCTCGCCTCGAACTCTTCGAGCGCGGCGCCGATCAGCTCGCCGAGCAGTTCTTCGGGGTGGCGTTTGGGGTACATCTCGGCAATCGCCGCCAGCCGCGCGGCCGCCTCGACGTCCAGATGAATCGTGTAGCCGGTGTCGGTCAGGCGACCCTTGGCATTTTCTTCCCAATGCTGGGCGAGTTCACGGATTTTCATGATGACCTCATTTGCGCCTGCTCGTGGCAGGCCTGGGTGAGTGTCCGGCGGGGCCGGCGGCAAGCCGTTGTACGGCTTACAGTTGAGACTAGCTTCAAGCCGCAAGGTTTAAAGTCCCTTCGTCGTCTGCTTGTAAGAAGCGCCGTAGAGCGGCACTCTCTGGGCAAAGCATTCGTTTCTGCGCCGTCCCGATTACCGCTGGAGAACTGCTGATGACCGATATTGATGCACGCTTGCGCGAGGACGTTCACCTGCTGGGTGAGCTGTTGGGCAACACCATCCGAGACCAGTACGGCGAGGAATTTCTCGACAAGATCGAGCAGATTCGCAAGGGCGCCAAGGCCGACCGGCGCGGCTCGATGGACGCTGAGCTGAGCGCCAGCCTCAACCAGTTGAGCGAAGACGAATTGCTCCCGGTGGCGCGGGCGTTCAACCAGTTCCTCAATCTGGCGAACATCGCCGAGCAGTATCAGTTGATTCATCGCCGCGAAGAGTCGCAGCCGGCGCCGTTCGAGTCCCGCGTGCTCCCGGAACTGCTCGCCCGCCTGCGCAATGAAGGCCACAACGCCGAATCGCTGGCCCGGCAACTGGCGCGCCTGGAAATTGAGCTGGTACTGACCGCACACCCGACCGAAGTTGCGCGGCGCACGCTGATCCAGAAGTACGACGCGATCGCCGCGCAACTGGCGGCTCAGGATCATCGCGACCTGACCAGCGCCGAGCGCGAACAGATCCAGAACATCCTGCAACGACTGATCGCCGAAGCCTGGCACACCGAAGAAATCCGCCGCACGCGGCCGACCCCGGTCGATGAAGCCAAGTGGGGTTTTGCGGTGATCGAACACTCGCTGTGGCAGGCGATTCCCAACCACATGCGCAAGGCCGATCAGGCGTTGTTTGCCGCCACCGGCCTGCGCTTGCCTCTGGAGGCGGCGCCGATCCGCTTTGCCTCGTGGATGGGCGGCGATCGCGACGGCAACCCCAACGTCACCGCTGCGGTGACCCGCGAAGTGCTGTTGCTGGCGCGCTGGATGGCCGCTGACCTGTACCTGCGCGATGTCGATCACCTGGCCGCCGAGCTGTCGATGCAGCAGGCCAGCGACGCGCTCAAGGCCAAGGCCGGTGACAGCGCCGAGCCGTATCGTGCGGTGCTCAAGCAATTGCGCGAACGCCTGCGAGCCACACGCAACTGGGCACATGCCTCGCTCACTGCGAGCACGCCGGCATCGGCCGACGTGTTGCACAACAACCGCGACCTGCTCGATCCGCTGGAGCTGTGCTTCAACTCGCTGCACGAGTGTGGCATGGGCGTGATCGCCGACGGGCCGTTGCTCGATTGCCTGCGCCGGGCGGTGACGTTCGGCCTGTTCCTGGTGCGCCTCGATGTGCGACAGGACTCGACGCGGCACAGCTCGGCGATGACCGAAATCACCGATTACCTCGGTCTCGGTCGCTACGAAGACTGGGACGAAGAGCAACGCATCAGCTTCCTCACTCGCGAATTGAGCAATCGCCGACCATTGCTGCCGGCGCATTTCAGACCGTCCGCCGACACTGCTGAAGTGCTCGCCACTTGCAAGGAGATCGCTGCTGCACCGGGTGCCTCGCTGGGTTCCTACGTGATCTCGATGGCGGGCGCCGCCTCCGACGTGTTGGCGGTGCAACTGCTGCTCAAAGAGTCAGGCGTGCTGCGGCCGATGCGCGTGGTGCCGTTGTTTGAAACCCTTGCCGACCTCGACAACGCCGGGCCGGTCATGGAGCGTCTGTTGCTGCTGCCGGGGTATCGCGCCAGGTTGCAGGGCCCGCAGGAAGTGATGATCGGTTATTCCGACTCGGCCAAGGACGCCGGCACCACCGCTGCGGCGTGGGCGCAATACCGGGCGCAGGAACGTCTGGTGGAAATCTGTCGCGAACAGCAAGTCGAACTGCTGTTGTTCCACGGTCGCGGTGGCACTGTGGGCCGTGGCGGCGGTCCGGCGCACGCGGCGATCCTGTCGCAGCCACCGGGGTCGGTGGCGGGGCGGTTCCGCACCACCGAGCAGGGCGAAATGATTCGATTCAAATTCGGCCTGCCGGACATCGCCGAACAGAACCTCAATTTGTATCTGGCCGCCGTGCTTGAAGCGACGCTGTTGCCACCACCGCCGCCAACGCCTGAGTGGCGGCACCTGATGGACGAATTGGCCGCTGACGGTGTT
This sequence comes from Pseudomonas sp. P8_229, assembly GCF_034008635.1. Classification (NCBI taxonomy): domain Bacteria; kingdom Pseudomonadati; phylum Pseudomonadota; class Gammaproteobacteria; order Pseudomonadales; family Pseudomonadaceae; genus Pseudomonas; species Pseudomonas sp. P8_229. The sequence goes on from NZ_CP125378.1 coordinate 4,236,917, forward strand.
GCCGCCTACCGCGCAGTGGTGCGCGAGAATCCGCAATTCGTCGAGTACTTCCGCCAGTCCACGCCGGAGCAGGAACTGGGGCGCCTGCCCCTCGGCAGCCGTCCGGCCAAGCGCCGTGCCGGCGGGATCGAAAGCCTGCGGGCGATTCCGTGGATTTTCGGCTGGACCCAGACGCGCTTGATGCTGCCGGCCTGGCTGGGCTGGGAAACCGCGCTGAGCAAGGCGCTGGAGCGTGGCGAGGGCGAACTGCTGGCCCAGATGCGCGAGCAGTGGCCGTTCTTCCGCACGCGCATCGACATGCTGGAAATGGTCCTGGCCAAGGCCGATGCCGACATTGCGCTGTCTTACGATCAGCGTCTGGTCGAGCCGGACCTGCTGCCGTTGGGCGCGCAGTTACGCGACCTATTGTCGCAGGCGTGCGCGGTAGTGCTCGGCCTGACCGGTCAGTCACAACTGCTGGCGCATAGCCCCGACACCCTGGAATTCATCCGTCTGCGCAACACCTACCTCGACCCGCTTCATCTATTGCAGGCCGAACTGTTGGCCCGTTCACGGCAGCAGGATGTCGAGCAGGGCAGCCCGGTGGAGCAGGCGCTACTGGTGTCTGTGGCGGGGATTGCCGCCGGTTTGCGCAATACCGGCTAAGGTTTTTACGCTGGCGTCAGGCACCCGGTGCACAGGCCGGGTGCCGCTTTGTACACAGGCACAAAGTGCGGGCAGGCGACAGTTAATGATGGGGTTGCGACTTGGGTTACCGCGTCGCAAGGTCGCGGCGGGCGCCGGTTTCTCCGACTTTTGGCGTCTTGTGTGGGCGCAGCCTGCTGTGTATCTTGATCAGCCTTTGGCCGTTTGTGCGGCCACGACCCGTTTTTTTGAGATTGGCCCAAAGAGGCGAATCCCGTTGTTTTCTATATAAAAAATTGAGGAGCACATCGATGCGCGTCATTCTGCTGGGAGCTCCCGGGGCCGGTAAAGGTACTCAGGCTAAGTTCATCACCGAGAAATTCGGCATTCCGCAAATCTCCACCGGCGACATGCTGCGTGCTGCGGTCAAGGCTGGCACTCCACTGGGCGTTCAAGCCAAGAGCATCATGGATGCCGGCGGCCTGGTGTCGGATGACCTGATCATCGCGCTGGTGCAGGATCGCATCGCTCAACCAGATTGCGTCAATGGCTTCCTGTTCGACGGTTTCCCGCGCACCATTCCGCAGGCTGAAGCGCTGGTGACTGCCGGTGTCGAGCTGGACGCCGTGGTTGAAATCGCTGTTGAAGACGAAGAAATCGTTCAGCGTATCGCCGGTCGTCGCGTTCACGAGGCCAGCGGCCGCGTTTACCACATCGTCTACAACCCGCCGAAAGTGGCCGGCAAAGACGACGTCACCGGCGACGATCTGGTACAGCGCAAGGACGACACCGAAGAAACCGTGCGTCATCGCCTGTCGGTCTACCATTCGCAGACCAAGCCGCTGGTGGACTTCTACCAGAAGCTCTCCGCTGCCAACGGCAAGCCGAAATACAGCCACATTCCGGGCGTTGGTTCGGTTGAAGCGATCACCGCCAAGGTGCTCGAAGCGCTGAGCTGAAAAAGCTGATCCGCTGCATCATCCACGGCCCGCTTGCGGGCCGTAGTTGTTTATACTGACGCACTTTTTCTCCCACCTGTTTTGGAAACATCGATGAGCACCTTGCTGGCCCTGGACACCGCGACCGAAGCTTGCTCCGTTGCCTTGCTGCATGACGGCAAGGTCACGAGCCATTACGAGGTGATCCCGCGTCTGCACGCGCAGAAGCTGCTGCCGATGATCCAGCAACTGCTGGCCGACGCCGGCACCACGTTGCAGGCGGTGGACGCCATTGCTTTCGGTCGCGGTCCTGGCGCGTTTACCGGTGTGCGCATCGCCGTCGGTGTGGTGCAAGGCCTGGCGTTTGCCCTGGATCGTCCGGTGCTGCCGGTGTCGAACCTGGCCGTGCTGGCGCAGCGTGCGTATCGCGAACACGGCGTGAGCCAGGTCGCGGCGGCCATCGATGCGCGGATGGATGAAGTGTATTGGGGTTGCTATCGCGAGATGGCGGGGGAGATGCGCTTGGTCGGCGCCGAAGCGGTACTGCCACCGGAAGTCGCGGCGCTGCCGGCCGATGCCAGCGGCGAGTGGTTCGGTGCCGGGACGGGATGGGGTTACGGCGAGCGGATCGCGGTCAATCTGAGTGGTTCTGATGCCGGCATGCTGCCTCACGCCGAAGACCTGCTGACCCTGGCGCGCTTTGCCTGGGAGCGTGGTGAGTCGATCCCGGCGGATGACGCGCAACCGGTTTATCTGCGCGACAAGGTCGCCACCCCAAAGGCTCGCTGAGGCCAGATTTCTATTGTGGGCAGCTTCTGTGGTGAGGGGATTTATCCCCGATGGGTCGCGAAGCGGCTCTCCAGAATCTGCGACTGCTTCGCAGCCGGTCGGGGATGAATCCCCTCACCACAAAGCCTTCCACAATCCCCGCGACTTATTCCAAATTCTGCCAATCGTCAGTTTCCAACCCTGCGCTTTAAACCTTTTGCGCTTTATGTGTTCTAGTTATCACTCGGCGATTTGCTAAGTCGGTCAGGTGCCGCTAAATTGCCATCATCGATACCGAGCATGAATTTATGCGTATAGACGGCCTTTCCTCTCAGTCCTACCCGATCAAGCGCAAGCCTCGCAAAGGCAACGTGGCGCTGGATGAGTCCGTCGACGATATCGACGGCGAGCTGGAATTCCCGACCGAAGAGCAACTGGCCGCCCGCGCTGCCAAAGCCTCCGCACAACGCCTGGCCAATCTGCCTGCCCGTCAGCAAGACATGATTTATCACCGCGCCATGAGCAAAAGCGTAGCGATGGCCCTGGCCAGCTACCTGAGCACCGCCGGTTTTGTCGATTGGGATGCGGATGTGCTGGGCCTCGACCTGTACATCTGATGGCGCTGCCTTACTACCTCGGTTGCCCGTCCTGGAGTGAAAACGCCTGGCGCGAGTATCTGTACCCCGAAGACGCCAAGACCTCCGACTTCCTCAGTCTCTACTCCCAGGTTTTCAACGCCGTGGAAGGCAACACGACCTTCTACGCCAGCCCCTCGCCTGCCACCGTTCAGCGCTGGGCCGAGACCATGCCCGAACACTTTCGCTTCACCGCCAAGTTCCCCGGCGATATCAGCCACAGCGGTGACCTGCGCGATCAACTGAGCGCCGCCGAAACCTTCGTAAAACTCCTCGAGCCGCTCGGCGAACGTGTTTCGCCGCTGTGGCTGCAACTGTCGAAAAGCTTCACCCCACATCGACTGCCGGAGCTGACCGCGTTCATCGACGCGCTGGACCGGCCGCTGGCGGTAGAAGTGCGTCACGAGCAATTCTTTGCCAAGGGCGAGAGCGAGCGTCTGCTCAATCGCCTGTTGCTGGACCGTGGCGTGGAGCGCATCTGCCTCGATCCGCGCGCGTTGTTCAGTTGCCTGTCGACCGAGTCTTCGGTGATCCACGCGCAATCGAAAAAGCCCCGGGTGCCGACGCGGCCAGCGGCGTTCACGCAGTGCCCGCAGGTGCGTTTCATCGGCCATCCCGAGCTTGAGGCCAACGACCCGTTTCTGCTGCCGTGGGTGGCGAAAATCGCCGAGTGGATCGAAGAGGGCCGCATGCCGTACATCTTCCTGCACACCGCCGACAACATCATGGCGGCGAAGCTGGCGCAACGTTTTCACGCACAACTGATGCAACGTTTGCCTGGCCTGCCATCCCTGCCTGAGCTATACAGAGAACCCGCCGCCGAGCAACTTGGCCTGCTCTGAGGCGGATTTTCATTCTTGCCCAGGAGCCTGCCGATGGACGCTCAAGCCGATCACGAACAAGCCCGCAAAGCCCAGGCCTTCAAGGCCCTGCACGAGCGTCCGGGGATCTTCGTCATTCCCAATCCGTGGGATGCAGGTTCCGCGAAGATGCTCGCCAGCCTGGGCTATCAGGCACTGGCGACCACCAGTGCCGGTTACGCGTTTTCCCAAGGCAAGGCCGACGGCGCCTTGAGTCTCGATGAAACCTTGGTCAACGTTCGGGCGATTGTCGCGGCCACCGATCTGCCGGTGGCAGTGGATCTGGAAAACGGTTTCGCTGATGACCCCGTCGAGTGCGCTAAAAGCCTGTTGCGCGCCGCTGAGGCGGGGGCGGTGGGTGGTTCGATCGAGGACGCCACGGGCCGTGCCGACGCGCCGATTTATTGCTTCGAACACGCCGTGGCGCGGATCGAAGCCGCCGTCGCTGCCGTGCGCACGCTGCCATTTCCCTTCATCCTGACTGCCCGTGCGGAAAACTACCTGCACGGCAATCCCGATATCCACGACACCATCCGCCGCTTGCAGGCCTTCGCCGAAGCCGGTGCCGACGTGTTGTACGCGCCGGGTTTGCGCAATGCCGAAGAAGTGCTGGCAGTGGTGCGCGCGGTGGCGCCCAAGCCGGTCAACGTGTTGATGTCCGGCGGTTTGAAACTGACCGCACAGGAGCTCGAAGAAATGGGCGTGCGGCGCATCAGTACCGGTTCGGCATTGGCGCTGGCGGCATTCGGCGAGTTTTTCCGCGCGGCTGAAGAGATCCAACACCGCGGCACTTTCGGCTTCACTTCACAGTCGATGCCGTACGCCAAGGCCAATCAGTTTTTCAAAGGCTGAGTGTGGGGCGCTGGGGAATGTATTACTGAGGTATCAGGCGGCCAGGCGCAGGTTTTGCAGAACGATCGGACGCGCCCAACCATTATCGAAGTCCAGCGCTTTTTGCTGCTCGACGATTTCTTCCGGCGGGAACGGCGGATAAGGTTTTTGCAGCAGATCGAGGTCGAATTCGGCAATCGGCAGGTACAGCGGCTTCTTCTGCGGTGCCGGACCAGGCTCTGGCAACGGTTGACCATTGTTGATCACGATCGGGCGGACCCAACTGCTGTCGAAGTCCTGTTGCCCTTGCTGAGCCTTGAGTTCTTCTGGCGGGAACGGTGGGAACGGCTTGTCCAGCAGATCGGTTTCGAACTCGGCGATCGGCAGGAACAGCGGCTCCGGCGGACGCACTTCGGTGTCGACCACGTCGCACTGACGCTGTTCGACGATGTGCGCGTGGAGCTCGCTGCCCAGGGTCGGCTCTTCAGGGCTGTTCAGGTCAACCGGCGGAAACGTGCCACAGGCCGGCACCACATCACTCGATTGTTCGGCCAGGGCCTGGGCAAAGAAATCCTGCCACAGGTGACTGACGCCGCCCAATGCTTGAGTGTTATGACGGCTGAAGTCGCCCTTGGGCGAAATGTAGCCAATCGATGTGGGAAGAATGCCTGACATTTTTTTCGGTTGACGCTCAGCTCTGGCAAAATGCGCGTTGATTGGTTTATCGGCCACTTTTTGCCGATCCTTAACTTTTTTGAGCGTGTTTTCATGATTGAGCAACCCGCGGCCTGCCGCATCCATGTCCAGGCCTTGAGCCCGACGTTTGAAGCGCAAGCCGAGCAGTGGGCCGAGCGTCTGGGCCTGCCGATGGAGATGGCCGACGGCGAGTTCGCCTTGCAACTGGGCGAGCAAGGTTTGCAGTTGCAACAGCTCGGCCCGGATGCACCGGGGCCGGTGCGGGTGGATTTTGTCGAGGGTGGCGCGGCGCACCGGCGTTTGTACGGTGGCGGCAGCGGGCAGATGATCGCCAAGGCGGTCGGCGTCGCCCAAGGCGTGCGTCCACGGGTGCTGGACGCCACGGCCGGGCTGGGCAAGGACGCGTTCGTGCTGGCGAGTCTGGGCTGCGAGATGAGCCTGATCGAACGCCAGCCGCTGATCGGCGCACTGCTGGAGGACGGTCTGGCGCGGGCGGCGGAAGATTTCGACGTGGCGCCGATTGTCGCGCGGATGAAGCTGCTCAAGGGCAACTCGATCGAGGTCATGCGCAACTGGGAAGGCGAGCCACCGCAGGTGATCTACCTTGACCCGATGTTCCCGCATCGCGAGAAGACCGCACTGGTGAAGAAAGAGATGCGCCTGTTCCGGCCACTGGTCGGTGATGATCCGGATGCACCGGCGCTGCTGGAAGCGGCGCTGGCATTGGCGACCCACCGCGTGGTGGTCAAGCGTCCGCGCAAGGCGCCGTGCATCGACGGGCCGAAACCGAGCCATGCGCTGGATGGCAAGTCGAGCCGGTATGACATCTACCCGAAGAAAGCGCTCAAGGCCTGAGACCGCGTCGCCCCATTCGCGAGCAAGCCCGCTCCCACATTTGATCTGTGTCGTTCACAAATCCAGTGTGGGAGCGGGCTTGCTCGCGAAGGCGTCAGAACAGACGCTGAAAACTCACGGCCGATACGCCCGCATGAACAACCCCACCACCTCCTGCACATGACTCTCTGCCGCTTCTTCGCTCAGCGGCTCACCGCAGCAATACAGCAAGCGAAAATTCCCCGCGCCCTTGATCAGGCAGAAGAAGTGCTCGGCCGCATTACGTGGTTGGTCGATGCTCAACGCGCCGGTTTCGTGGATGCGCTTGAGCAGCCGCTCCATCCCTTGCACCATGCGCTCGGGACCGGCTTCGAAGAAGATCTGCGAGAGCTTCGGATCCTGCGTGCCCAGCGCCATCATCAAACGGTGCAAATTTACCGATTCATCGCTGTTGATCAGTTGGTGAAAGCCTCGGGCAATGTTCAGCAACACATTTTCCACGGCGATGCCGGCGGGCAGTTCGAAGAACAGCGGCGGTAACTGCTCCTCGCATTTGGCCATCACGGCGGAAGAGAACAGCGTCTCCTTGTCGTTGAAGTGGCTGTAGACCGTCAACTTCGACACACCAGCCTCGGCGGCGACCGCGTCCATGCTGGTGTTGGCGTAGCCTTGACTCAGAAACAGGATTTTCGCCGCATCGAGGATCGCCCGGCGCTTGGCCGGATCCTTCGGACGGCCCGGGCCGTTTGGAGCTGAAAGATTGTTCGACATTCTTCGCTTTTAATACTGGACTGGTGAGTTTGCTATTAATACCATACCGGCCAGTATAAATATTCCAAGCACCATTAGCGAAAGGTCCGTCACCATGTTCCGTCATGCACTGCACCTCATGTGGCCATTTGCATTGCCAGTCAGCCTGGCTTTTTTGTTGGCAGCATGCGGTCAGGAAGAGGCGGCGCAAGTCAGCATTCGACCGGCCATGGTGGTGCAGCCAGAGCCTTCGGCGCAGGCGATGGAAAGTTATCCGGGCGAGGTTCGCGCCCGCTACGAACCCGATCTGGCATTCCGCATCGGCGGCAAAGTCAGCCGACGACTGGTCGAAGAAGGTCAGCGCGTGAAGGCTGATCAGCCACTCGCCGAACTCGATCCGCAGGACGTGCGCCTGCAACTCGAAGCCACGCGCGCGCAAGTCGCTGCCGCCGAAGCCAATCTGAACCTGGTGCGCGCCGAGCGTGATCGCTACAAGACCTTGATGGAGCGGCAGATGGTCAGCCGTTCGGCCTACGACAACGCGGAAAATCTCTACCGCTCCGGCGAAGCCCGCCTCAAGCAGATCAAGGCCGAATTCAACGTCTCGACCAACCAGGCCAGTTACGCTGTGCTGCGTGCGCCGCAGGATGGCGTGGTGGCCAAGCGATCGGTGGAAGTCGGGCAGGTGGTCGCCGCCGGACAAACCGTGTTCACCCTCGCCACCGATGGCGAGCGCGAAGTGTCGATCAGCCTGCCGGAGCAGAGCTTCGGACGTTTCAAGGTCGGCCAGCCAGTCACCGTTGAATTGTGGACGCAGCAGAACCAGCGCTTCGCCGGGCAGATTCGTGAGCTGTCGCCGGCAGCCGATCCGAAATCCCGCACCTTCGCCGCACGCATCTCGTTTACCAGTGGCAAAGTCCCGGCCGAGCTCGGCCAGAGCGCCCGGGTGTTTGTGCAGTCGGCCGATGCCGTACCGCTGTCGGTGCCGCTCTCGGCGCTGACTGCGGAAAACGGTGCGACCTACGTCTGGGTCGTCAGCGCCAACAACACCTTGAAAAAGACCCCGGTGCGCATTGGCCCGTTCGGCGAGAAAAGCGTGCCGGTGCTCGAAGGCCTGAACGCCAGCGACTGGGTGGTCGCCGCCGGCGTTCACGTGTTGCTCGATGGTCAGCAGGTGCGTCCCGTGGATCGCTCCAACCGTATGGTCAATCTGGCGGACAAGGAGTAAGTCCCGATGCGCTTCAACCTTTCCGAATGGGCGTTGCGTAATCGCCAGATCGTACTGTTCCTGATGCTTTTGCTGGCCATCGTCGGCGCCTTGTCCTACACCAAGCTGGGCCAGAGCGAAGACCCGCCGTTCACCTTCAAGGCCATGGTGATCCAGACTCGCTGGCCGGGGGCGACCGCGCAGGAAGTCTCGCGTCAGGTCACCGAACGCATCGAAAAGAAACTGATGGAAACCGGTGAGTACGAACGCATTGTGTCGTTCTCCCGCCCGGGCGAATCCCAGGTCACGTTCATTGCCCGCGACTCGATGCATTCGGTGGACATCCCCGACCTCTGGTATCAGGTGCGCAAGAAGGTCAGCGACATTCGCCAGACCTTGCCACCGGGAATTCAGGGGCCGTTTTTCAACGATGAATTCGGCACCACGTTCGGCAATATCTATGCGCTGACCGGCGACGGTTTCGACTACGCGCTGCTCAAGGATTACGCCGACCGTATCCAGATCCAGCTGCAGCGGGTCAAGGATGTGGGCAAGGTCGATTTGCTCGGTTTGCAGGACGAGAAAATCTGGGTCGAGCTGTCCAACGTCAAACTCGCGACCCTCGGTTTGCCGCTGGCGGCTGTACAGCAAGCACTGGAAGAGCAGAACGCGGTGTCCACCGCCGGCTTCTTCGAAACCGGCAGCGAGCGTGTGCAGCTGCGGGTCTCGGGGAATTTTCAGACCGTCGACGAGATCAAGAATTTTCCGATCCGGGTCGGCGATCGGACGTTCCGCATCTCCGATGTCGCCGATGTGCATCGCGGTTTCAACGATCCACCGGCGCCGCGCATGCGCTTCATGGGCGAAGACGCCATCGGCCTTGCGGTGGCAATGAAGGACGGCGGTGACATTCTGGTGCTGGGCAAGGCGCTGGAAGGCGAGTTCTCGCGCCTGCAGAAAGGCCTTCCGGCCGGCATGCAACTGCGCAAGGTGTCCGACCAACCGGCGGCGGTGAAAACCGGTGTCGGCGAATTCGTCCAGGTGCTGGTCGAGGCGCTGGCAATCGTGTTGCTGGTGAGCTTCTTCTCCCTCGGCGTGCGCACCGGCATGGTCGTCGCGCTGACCATTCCGCTGGTGCTGGCGATGACCTTCGCCTGCATGTATTACCTCGGCATCGGCCTGCACAAGATCTCCCTCGGCGCGCTGGTGCTGGCGCTGGGCTTGCTGGTGGACGATGCGATCATCGCCGTGGAAATGATGGCGATCAAAATGGAGCAGGGCTTCGACCGGATCCGGGCGGCGAGCTTCGCCTGGACCAGTACCGCGTTCCCGATGCTCACCGGCACGCTGATCACCGCCGCCGGCTTTCTGCCGATTGCCACGGCGCAGTCCGGTACCGGCGAATACACCCGTTCGATCTTTCAGGTGGTGACTATTGCGTTGCTCGCCTCATGGGTGGCGGCGGTGATGTTCGTGCCGTATCTGGGGGAAAAACTCCTGCCGGATCTGGCGAAGATTCACGCCGCCAGACACGGCACGACTGATGGCCAGGCGGACCCGTATGGCACGCCGTTCTATCAACGGGTGCGACGTCTGGTGCAGTGGTGCGTGGCGCACCGCAAGACCGTGATTGTGCTGACGGTGGGGCTGTTCATCGCTTCGGTGATGCTGTTCCGTTTCGTGCCGCAGCAGTTCTTCCCGGCCTCCAATCGACTGGAGTTGATGGTCGATCTGAAACTGGCCGAAGGCGCGTCGCTGGCCAACACCACGGCCGAGGTCAAACGCCTGGAAGCGATGCTTAAGGATCACGCCGGCATCGACAATTATGTGGCGTATGTCGGCACCGGTTCACCGCGTTTCTACCTGCCGCTGGATCAACAACTGCCGGCGGCGAGCTTTGCCCAGTTTGTGGTGCTGGCGAAAAACATCGAGGAGCGCGAGACCCTGCGCACCTGGTTGATCAGCACGTTGAACGAGCAATTCCCGGCCCTGCGTTCGCGGGTCACGCGTCTGGAAAACGGCCCGCCGGTTGGCTATCCGGTGCAGTTCCGCGTCACCGGTGAACACATCGAGGAAGTCCGCGCGCTGGCGCGCAAAGTGGCGGCCAAGGTGCGCGAGAACCCGCACGTGGTCAATGTGCACCTGGACTGGGAAGAACCGAGCAAGGTGGTGTACCTGAACATCGATCAGGACCGTGCCCGTGCCTTGGGCGTGAGCACCGCCAATCTGGCGAAATTCCTTCAGAGTTCGTTGACCGGTTCCAGCGTCAGCCAGTACCGCGAGGACAACGAGTTGATCGAGATTCTGCTGCGCGGCACGGTGCATGAGCGTACCGAGTTGTCGTTGCTGCCGAGTCTGGCGGTGCCGACCGATAACGGTCGCAGTGTGGCGTTGTCGCAGATTGCCACGCTGGAATATGGCTTTGAGGAGGGGGTCATCTGGCATCGCAATCGCCTGCCGACTGTGACCGTGCGTGCCGACATCTATGGCAAGGAGCAGCCGGCGACGCTGGTGCAGCAGATTCAGCCGACGCTTGATCCGATTCGTGCCGAATTGCCCGATGGGTATCTGTTGGATGTTGGCGGCACGGTGGAGGATTCGGAGCGTGGGCAGAAGTCGGTGAACGCCGGGGTGCCGATGTTCATTGTGGTAGTGCTGACGTTGCTGATGGTGCAACTGCGCAGTTTCTCGCGTACGGCGATGGTGTTTCTGACGGCGCCGCTGGGGTTGATCGGTGTGGTGCTGTTTCTGATGGTGTTCCGTCAGCCGTTCGGGTTTGTGGCGATGCTGGGGACGATCGCGTTGTCGGGGATGATCATGCGTAACTCGGTGATTCTTGTGGATCAGATCGAGCAGGATATTGCTTCTGGGCTTAAGCCTTGGCAGGCGATTATCGAGGCGACTGTGCGGCGGTTTCGGCCGATTGTTTTGACCGCTTTGGCGGCGGTGTTGGCGATGATTCCGTTGTCGCGCAGTGTGTTTTTCGGGCCGATGGCGGTGGCGATCATGGGCGGGTTGATTGTGGCTACGGCTTTGACTCTGCTGTTTTTGCCGGCTTTGTATGCGGCTTGGTTCAGGGTTCGTCGGGAGGGTTGAGGCTTTTGGACTTGGCGGCCTTTGGGCCGACCATGCTCCTGGGGTTTTGGGGGTTTTGGGGGTTTTGGGGGTTTTGGGGGGGGTTGGGGGTTTATCCGTTGGTTCGGGGGTTGCGGCTGGCGGTTTCGCCCTTACGGCGAGTCACTTTTTCAGACGCCAAAAAGTAACCAAAAGGCTGGGCCCCGGCGTACAGCCCTCGCTTAGGCTCGGGTTCCTTCGTTGCGGGGTTCATCCGGGGGCATCGCCTACGGTTTGCTTCGCTGCACCTCCTCTCGATGTGTTTGGCTTCGCCAAACGGTCGCTGCGCTCCCCCCCCCCGGATGACCCCCTCCACTCAGCCTGCCGATGGGGCCAGCAGATCAACAGCTGCAGCCGAGCTTGCGCTCATCCTGTTGAGTGGGGCGGCTGCGCCGCGTGCGATGCACACAGTTCAAAATTGTGGGAGCCAGCCAGCCTGCCTGCTCGCGAAGGCGACCAGACAGCCGACCACTCTCCAACTGCCTGCACCCCATCCCACTGTGGGAGCGGGCTTGCTCGCGAAGGCGACCAGACAGCCGACCACTCTCCAACTGCCTGCACTCAATCCCACTGTGGGAGCGAGCCTGCTCGCGAAGGCGGCCTGACAGCCGACCAATCTCCAACTGCCTGCACCCAATCCCACTGTGGGAGCGAGCCTGCTCGCGAAGGCGGCCTGCGAACCGACCACTCTCCAACTGCCTGCACCCCATCCCACTGTGGGAGCGGGCTTGCTCGCGAAGGCGACCAGACAGCCGACCACTCTCCAACTGCCTGCACCCCATCCCACTGTGGGAGCGGGCTTGCTCGCGAAGGCGACCAGACAGCCGACCACTCTCTAACTGCCTGCACCCCATCCCACTGTGGGAGCGGGCTTGCTCGCGAAGGCGACCAGACAGCCGACCACTCTCCAACTGCCTGCACCCAATCCCACTGTGGGAGCGAGCCTGCTCGCGAAGGCGGCCTACGAGCCGACCAATCTCCGACACCCCCCAATCCCCCCGAATCCGAACCCGAAACCACCCTTGAACGACCAACCGACCCCGTCTCCCCCTACGCCTTCCTCGATTCGCTCAAGCTCCACGACGCAGCGCTGCGCGCGCTCGATCACTACCTGCTGCCCCAGGCTGAAAAACACCCCAAGCCCGTCAGTCAGCCCAGCACAATCTTCACCGTCCTCCCCGAAGTCGATTCCGAAACCCTGCTGGCCCATGCCTGTGAAACACTCGCCTCGGCCAATGTCATGGCCAGTGCGTTGGCGTTTACCCTGAGCGTCCCGACGTGCAGTCAGCTTCTCGGCATCCAGCAGATGATTTCGCTCGCTGAGCTGTCGGTAAACCGCGTCCTTGATCAAGTCGATCCGCAAGACTGACAGGCAACAAAAAGCCCGCTGACCTTCACAGGTTCAGCGGGCTTTTGTTTGCATCGGGATCGCTTACAAAGTCCCGAACACCTTTTTCGCAAGACCGGTCGCCGCAGCAGCCGGATTCTTGCGAATGGTTTCTTCCTGTTTGCCGATCATTTCGAATAGGCCGTTCAGCGCTTGTTCGGTGACGTAGTTTTCGACGTTGGCGCTCTTCGCATCCACCACGCCCAGGGTCGCGGCCTGGCCGGCGAAGGCGTTGTACTTTTGTGCTACGCCGACTTTGTCGGTGGCTTGTTTGACGATTGGCAGGAACTTGGCGCGGATCTGTTCGCGGCTGGATTTGTCCAGGTATTGGGTAGCCGAGTCGGTGCCGCCGCTGAGGATGCCTTTGGCGTCGGCCACGGTCATCTTCTTCACGGCGTCGACGAGGATCGGCTGAGCCTGGGTCACGGCGTTTTCCGCCGCCTTGTTCATCGCGGTTTCGAGTTCGTCGACCTGGGCGCCCATGCCGAAGGCTTTCATCTTGCCGGCGACTTTACCGAGTTTGCCCGGCAGTTCGATTTTCACTTGCGGGTTGTTGCTGAAACCGCCCGGGGTGCCGAGTTGTTTGACGGCCAGTTGCGCGCCTTGGGTCAGGGCGTCCTTGAGGCCGCCGCTGGCGTCTTGTTGTGACAGGTCGCTGAGCGACAGCGCCAGTGCGTTGGCGCAGATCATCAAGCCCGCGCACAGGCCGGCGAAGCGAAGGGTAGGGCGGAACATGGCAGCTTCCTTGATAGATAATTAGCGAATGGCGTCGACGCGGATTTTCAGCGGCTGCGGATCGTTGCCGTCCAGTTGCACGGCGTGGTTTTCGGTGGTGATGAACATCAACTCGCCGTTGACTTCGATGCGCGCGCTGACCGAGTAGCGGTGGCCGGGTTTGACCTGCGCCGGATCGTAGCTCAAATGAAACGGCAGCGGCACCTGGCCTTTGACCGGGCCTTTCTGTTCGTCGAGGACCCCCGCCGGGGCGTCGGGCAGCGATACGTCTTGCAGGCTCACGCTCAAGGTCGCGCTCGGTGGCAGGGCGATGCGTTGCAGGTAGAACACTTCGCCGTCGAGGCCGACTTTACCGGCGGGGGTGGTCGACTGGCAGGCGCTCAACAGGGTGGCAGCGGCGAGAAGGGTGAGTTTTTTCATCGGGACCTCTGAGACATGTGCGCCGGAAGAATCCCGGCGCCGAAGGAAATCTAGCGGATTTTGCTGTCAGCGTCAGTGAACAAACGTAAGGGTTTTTCCAACCACTGCGCCATGGCCTGAATTAACCACGAGCGTTGTTCGCGTGGCGGCGGGGAAAGTTCTATTCGCCCGGGACTGACCGGAATGCGTTGGTGGTAGCGGTTTTCGATGCCGCTGAGTGCATAACGCTTGCCGGGAGTGACACTGGCCGGGTCATATTTCAGATAGAACGAAGTGGCGGTCTGTTCGTCGTGGCTGACCCGCACCAGTTCAACTTCGGGACTGTCGGCCTCATGCAGGCTGATGGTGACTGCTTCTTCGGTCGGGAAGTTTTCCGGCTCTTGAACTTCAACATATAACAGCCCGATCGGGCTCAGGTGCACGGTCTGGCGATGAGGCAGCTTGTTGACGATGACAAAGTATTCCTGATCAAGCAGCAAGGGTTGGTGCTTGTGGAACATCCGGACGGTAATTCGGTACTTCACGCCGATATCTGTATAGGGATGGAGGAATTCGAACTTCCAGTCGCCTTCGAACAGCCTTGCAAAGCGCTGTTCCTTGATGGGCGTCGACAGCTTCGGATTAACCACCTCGATGGTGACAATGGTTTCATTGTCACCATCGAGGGGGATTTGAAAGGCTGCTGGTAAACTGAAGTTTAAAGTGACTGCCGAAGTGTGGTCGTTTAACAGGCTCATCTCGATATCCTTATCGTGATTGTTTGAGAGAGCCTATTAATTCATGGATCAACTAACGGGGGAACCGAACGGTACGCCCGTTAGTTGTCGGCAAATTTCAGACTGGCGGCGTTACAGCGGTTTCCGCAGCATCTTCACTGCGATGCAACGCCACCTGACGAATCGACAAGCGAATCTCCGCCGGCAATACGCGCTTGGCCGCGCCCTCGGCCAGTTCGCCGAGCAGTTCGTGGTAACTCAGCTTGCCGGCCTCGTCGCGGTGCAGCACGTCGAGATCCAGCAGGGTCTGGATGAAGTGACGGAACAGGCTCTTGTCGAAGAACTCCGGGGCGTTCAGGCCGTGCAGGATCGACAGGCGCTGGGCCATGACCGTGCACAGGTCTTCCAGTTCTTCGGCGCTGATGCTGTTCTGCCCGGCGTTGAGCAGCAGCGAGACCGTCATGTAGAAGCGCTGCAGGGTCTGCGCGATGCTTTTCGACAGCAGGGTCAGCAGCACAAAGTGCCGCGAACTCGGAGCGGGGCGCAGGTACACGTCCTTCTCGAAACGCAGCAGGCCTTGTTCGACGAACGCTTCCAGCCATTGATCGACCACGGCGTCGAGTTCGTCCAGGCTCCAGCGAATGAACAGCTCCGCCTGCAGGTACGGATACAGCGCACGGGTGTAGCGCAGGATCTGTTCGCGGCTCATGCGCGAGGTGCTCTGGAAGAAGCTCGCCAGCAGCGCCGGCAGGGCGAAGATGTGCAGCACGTTGTTGCGGTAGTAGGTCATCAGGACGGCGTTCTGCTCGTCCAGATACAGAATCTTGCCCAGCGCATCGTTCTGCTCGGACAGCAGATCCATGTCCTTCACGTGCTCGATCAGCGCACGGCCGTCGCCTTGCGGCAAGGTGGTGTGCGGCGAATACGGCACTTTGCGCAGCAATGCCAGATACAGATCCAGCACCCGCGCCATGGCCCGGTCGTCCAGTGCCAGGCGGGTGGTCGACAGCAGTGCCAGCGCCACCAGATTGACCGGGTTGATCGCCGCCGCTTCGTTCAGGTGCTGCGCGACTTTCTCGCCAAGGCGATTGGTGGTTTCGTTGAGCCACGCCGGTTTGTACTGCGGGCCGAGTTCCTGCTGGCGCCAGTCCGGTTGTTCGCTGTCGAGGAACTCCGCGAGTTTGATCGGCTCACCGAAGTTCACTGCGACCTGACCGAAGCGCTGCTTGAGCGCGCCGATGACTTTGAAGATGTCGAAGATCGACTCTTTTTTCTTGCTCGCCCCGCGCAGTTCGCCAAGGTAGGTACGACCTTCCAGCACGCGCTCGTAACCGATGTACACCGGCACGAAGACGATCGGCATCCGCGACGAACGCAGGAAGCTGCGCAGGGTGATCGCGAGCATGCCGGTTTTCGGTTGCAGCATGCGCCCGGTACGGGAGCGGCCGCCCTCGACGAAGTACTCGACCGGGAAGCCTTTGGTGAACAGAGTGTGCAGGTATTCGTTGAACACCGAGGTGTACAGCGGATTGCCCTTGAACGTGCGGCGCATGAAAAACGCGCCGCCGCGCCGCAGCAGGCTGCCGATCACCGGCATATTCAGGTTGATCCCGGCGGCAATGTGCGGCGGGGTCAGGCCGTTACGGAACAGCAAATACGAGAGCAGCAGGTAGTCGATGTGGCTGCGGTGGCACGGCACGTAGATCACTTCGTGACCCTGGGCGACCTTTTGCACGCCTTCGATGTGGTTGACCTTGATCCCGTCGTAGATCTTGTTCCAGAACCAGCTCAGCACCACTTCGAGGAAACGGATCGCGGTGTAGGTGTAGTCCGAGGCGATCTCGTTGCCGTAGCGCAGGGCCTGGGCCTTGGCCTTTTCCGCAGAGATGTTTTCGCGTTCGGCTTCGTCGAGGATCGCTTGCTTGACCAGTGGCTGGTTGAGCAGGCCTTTGACCAGATTGCGCCGGTGCGAGATGTCCGGGCCGATCACCGCCGCCTTCAGGTTGCGAAAGTGCACGCGCAGGATGCGTTGGGCCATGCGCACGGTGCGCTCGTGGCCCTTGTTGTGCTCGATCAGTTCGCGCAGGTGGATCGGCGCCGAGAACTGCACGCGGGTTTTGCGCCCGAGGACGATGATGCTCAGCAGTTGACGCAAGCGCCCGGTGACCGCCCAGCTGTCGGCGAACAGCAGCTTCCACGGACTGTTTTCGCTGTCCGGCGACTGGCCCCAGAACACGCTGACCGGAATGATCTGCGCGTCTTCGGCGGCGTTCTGGGTGAGGGCGCTGACCAGTCGGGTCAGGGTCGGCGGCGCACCGCGCTTGTCCTGACGGCCGAGCCAGTCCGGGTCCGGCGTCAGGTAGAAGAACGCCGCCGGTTCGATCAGCGACCCCACCGACACCGGCAGCACCGGACGCGGCAGCCCGGCCTTGGTGCACTCGGTGTCAACCACCGCCAGATCGGTGAGCGAGGGGTTTTGCAGGACGTAGAACACCGGACGACTGCGGTCGAGGTTGAGGGTGAACGACGACTGGTTGATCGTCTCCGAGCGAACCCAGAGGTACAACAGTCGGCGCAAGGTGCCAAACACAAGACGGCGGAACGGGGAACGGGTCATACGGCTTCTGCGTGAGTGAATAAAACCGAGCATTTGCTCGGGCGGTCGATAGTGTGCCGGATTCGCTGAAAATCGGCAAAAAAGCGGCGAAGTAATCTCCTGTTGAGAGTTTTCGCGCCTGTCATATACTCGGCAATCTGTCGCCGGGGGCCTTTATGGACGTCGGGCGCAGGCTGACGTTCCGCAAAGGCTTTCCTGCGAAAAGCCTGTTCAATAATAAAAAAGGAGTATGAACAGATGGCAACACGTGAAACCGGCAACGTGAAGTGGTTCAACGACGCCAAGGGCTACGGCTTCATTCAGCGCGACGACGGGGTGGACGTGTTCGTGCACTACCGCGCGATTCGCGGTGAAGGGCATCGCTCGCTGACTGAAGGGCAGCAGGTTGAATATGCGCTGGTGACGGGGGAGAAGGGGTTGCAGGCTGAGGATGTGGTAGGTCTGTAATACAAATCTCCAAAACACCCAAAACCACTGTGGGAGCGGGCTTGCTCGCGAATGCGGTGTATCAGTCAATATTGATATGGACTGATACACCGCATTCGCGAGCAAGCCCGCTCCCACATTTGGATCTGCGTCGCCTGTTGTTATGCGGTTTTCCAGGTGATCTCTTCTTCACCGTCTTCGCTGATCCGGATCCAGCGATCGGCGGTCTCTTCACCTTCTTCCTCGATCCACGTTCCCGGCGCGCAACGCACTTCGACGTTCAGCGCGGCAAAGGCTGCGCGGGCGCAGGCGATGTCGTCGTCCCATGGGGTCGCATCGCTTTCCAGGTACAGGCTGTTCCATTTGCCGACGGCTTTTGGCAGCCAGGTCACTGGGATGTTGCCGGCCTTGCACTTGTAGGTCTGGCCTTTCTGAACCCAGTCGCTGCACGGGCCCAGCGCGGCGCCGAGCCAGGCGGAAATGGCCTTGTGGTCGACGTCGGCGTCTTTCAGGTAAATCTCGATATCCGGTTGGCGCATGGATGTCCTCACTGCGGGTCTGAAAAATCCATTCGCGGATTTAGCCGGCCCCGGGCACTTGCCCGAGACCAAAAGTTATTGAAGAACGAAATAATCGTAGCGCATCGACACGGTGGTCACGAACGGCTCGGCCTGTTCGATCACTGCGGCGCGGCGTTCGGCACTGGCGCGCCAGCCGTGGGGCGTCATCGCCAACAGGTTGGCGCGATCCTCGGGTTTGTCCAGCGTCAGTTTGAATTCCAGGGTTTCACTGTGCGCCAGCGCCATGCCTTCGGGCACCAGGGCCAGATGCTTGTCGTCGGTGTATTCGCGCACTTCGTCGTACAGCCGTTCGCGCAGTTCCATCAGGTGGCCGCTGGTCGGGCCGACCTTCATCAGGCCGCCGCCGACACTCAGTAGGCGCTTGGCTTCTTCCCAGTCCAGCGGGCTGAAAACACTCGCAAGAAACTGGCAACTGCCCGACGCCAGGGGCACGCGGGCCATGCTGGCGATCAACCAGGTAAGCGAGGGGTTGCGCTTGCAGGCGCGTTTGACCGCCTCGCGGGAGATGTCCAGCGCGTAGCCATCGGCGTCCGGCAGGGCATCGGCGATCTGTGCGGTGTAGTAACCCTCGCCGCACCCGATATCGACCCAGCGCGCCGGCGCATAACCCGCCGCCAGCTCGGCCAGACGTTTGGCCACCGGCGCGTAGTGCCCGGCATTCAAGAAGTCACGGCGAGCCTCGACCATCGCCTGGTTATCGCCAGGATCGCGGCTGTTCTTGTGCTGCACCGGCAACAGGTTCAGGTAACCCTGGCGCGCGCGGTCGAAGCGGTGGCCGGCAGGGCACACCACGCCGTTGTCCACGCTGTTCAGCGGTTCACTGCAGATCGGGCACGCGAGCATCAGGCGAGCAACTTGATCAGGGTCTGGTAGTAGATCTCGGTCAGTACATCGAGATCGGTCGCCAGCACGCGTTCGTTGACCTGGTGAATGGTCGCGTTGACCGGGCCCAGCTCAACCACTTGGGTGCCCATGGTCGCGATGAAGCGACCGTCGGAAGTACCGCCACTGGTCGACGCCTTGGTCTCGCGGCCGGTGATGTCCTTGATGCTCGACGACACCGCGTCGAGCAGCGCGCCCGGTTCGGTGAGGAACGGCAGACCGGACAGCGCCCAGTCGATGTGCCAGTCCAGACCGTGCTTGTCGAGGATGTCGGCCACGCGTTTCTGCAGGCCTTCGACGGTGGATTCGGTGGAGAAACGGAAATTGAACACCGCCACCAGATCACCCGGGATCACGTTGGTCGCGCCGGTGCCGGAATTGAGGTTGGAAATCTGGAAACTGGTCGGCGGGAAGAAATCGTTGCCGTGATCCCAGTGCTCGGCGGCCAGCTCGGCCAGCGCCGGGGCCGCGAGGTGGATCGGGTTCTTCGCCAGATGCGGGTAGGCCACGTGACCCTGCACGCCGCGCACGGTGAGCTTGGCGCCCAGCGAGCCGCGACGACCGTTTTTCACCACGTCACCGACCAGCGTGGTGCTCGACGGTTCTCCGACGATGCACCAGTCCAGACGTTCCTTGCGCGCCACCAGACGTTCAACCACCGCTTTGGTGCCGTGGTGCGCCGGGCCTTCTTCGTCGCTGGTGATCAGGAACGCGACCTTGCCCTTGTGGTTCGGGTAGTCGGCGACGAAACGCTCGGCGGCCACGGTCATCGACGCCAAGCTGCCTTTCATGTCCGCTGCGCCACGGCCGCAGAGCATGCCGTGTTCATCGATCAGCGCGTTGAACGGGTCGATCTGCCAGGCCGTTACCGGACCGGTCGGCACCACGTCGGTGTGGCCGGCGAAGCACAGCACCGGGCCGTCGTCGTTGCCGTGGGTGGCCCAGAAGTTATCCACATCTTCGATGCGCATCGGCTCGAGGGTGAAACCGGCATCGCCCAGGCGCTGCATCATCTGCTTCTGGCAATCGGCGTCGACCGGCGTCACGGACGGACGGCGGATCAGATCGATGGCGAGTTGGAGGGTCGGCGAAAGGTCGGCGTGGGCCGTCATGGAAAACTCCGGAGATCATGAATGTGGGCGCGGACTAACTGTAGGAATTGGGTTCGGCCAATGAGCCGAACGCCGCCAAGCCCTGCAAAATGGCGGTTATCTTAAAGCAAAACGGCGACCATTGGCCGCCGTTTAGTGCTTCGTCGAGGAATTAGACGACAGGCGCCGGTTCAGGCTCCGTTGCCGGTTTTGGCAGCGACGAGAGGAACGCCATGATCAGCGCTGCCAGGTACGGCAGCGACTGCACCAGCAGCATCGCCACCCAGAAGCGCATGTCGTTGCTCGGAATGCCTTGCACCAGGTAGATCCCCAGTGCCGCGCCCCACAACAGCAGCATGATGAACAGCTCTTCGCGCGCTTCGGAAATCGCCACCCAGAAGCCGTGGTTGTCGGCGTTTTTCGGCGTGCGGAAGAACGGGATGCTGCTGGTGAAGAAGCCGTACAGCACCGCTTTGGCGATGGTGTGCGACAACGCCAGGCCCGCGAGCGCCGCGCAGAACGCATCCTTGAGGTTCACGCCGACGGCGCGACGGTACAGGAAGATGATCTTGCCGACCTTGAATACGAACAGCGCCAAAGGCGGGATCGCGAAGATCAGCAGCGGCGGATCGACCCGTTGCGGCACGATGATCATCGCCGCCGACCACAACAGCGCGCCGACGGTGAAGAAGATGTTCATGCCGTCCGCGACCCACGGCAACCAGCCGGCGAGGAAGTGGTAGCGCTGGCCACGGGTCAGCTCGGTGTCCTTGCCGCGCAACAGGCTGCCGGTGTGGCGCTTGATGATCTGGATCGCGCCATAGGCCCAGCGGAAACGCTGCTTCTTGAAGTCGATGAAGGTATCCGGCATCAGACCCTTGCCGTAACTGTCGTGGTAATACGCCGCCGACAGACCTTTTTCGAACACGCGCAGACCGAGCTCGGCGTCTTCACAGATGCACCAGTCGGCCCAGCCCAACTCTTCCAGAACCGAACGCCGGGTCATGGTCATGGTGCCGTGCTGGATGATCGCGTCGCGGTCGTTGCGGGTGACCATGCCGATGTGGAAGAAGCCTTTGTATTCGGCGTAGCAGAGCTTCTTGAAGGTGCTTTCGTTCTGGTCGCGGTAATCCTGCGGCGACTGCACCACGGCGATTTTCGGATCGGCGAAGTGCGGCACCATATGCTTGAGCCAGTTCGGGTGCACGCAGTAGTCGGAGTCGATCACCGCGATGACTTCGGCGTCCTTGGCGGTGTGCGGAATCAGGTAGTTCAGCGCGCCGCCCTTGAAGCCGGCCAGGGGCGATACGTGGAAGAACTTGAAGCGCGGGCCCAAGGTTTCGCAGTAGTCGCGCACCGGCTCCCACACGGCCGGGTCCTTGGTGTTGTTGTCGATGATCAGGACTTCATAGTCCGGGTAATCGAGGGCGGCCAGGGCGTCGAGGGTCTGTTTGACCATCTCCGGTGGCTCGTTGTAGCAAGGTACGTGGATCGAGACTTTCGGTCTGTAGTCCGAGTCGCCCACCACCGGCAGGAATTCACGCCGGCGCTTGTGGGTCCAGACCGCTTCGGCCAGTTCATGCGCCTCGGTCAGCAATACGATGAACACCCCGAGCGCACCCAGCGCTAGGAGGAAACCCACCGTCAGGCTGAACCAGGTGCTGTATTGCTGGCTGTAGTCGTAGCCGATCCACACGAGCACTGAACCGCAGAGGAACGCGATAAAGGTCAGGAAGGTACGGCCACGCTGGCGCAGCGCCGAGCCGTCAATCATCAGCAGGGTCAGCGACAGCAGCGCCAGCACCACCGAACCGATGGCCAGCACGCGCCATTGCGGGATCGCCACTACCGGGCCTTCGAAGTTGAATTTCTGCTGGCGCGCAGCGTTGAACACGCCCCAGTAGGCGCCTACCGAACCTTCGTCACTGGCCTTCCACGGCTGGTCGAAGGCTTCGATCACGAAGTAGTTGAAGCCCTGGCGGTTAAGCTTGTTGACCAGGGTGCGCAGG
Organism: Pseudomonas sp. P8_229; assembly: GCF_034008635.1. NCBI lineage: Bacteria > Pseudomonadati > Pseudomonadota > Gammaproteobacteria > Pseudomonadales > Pseudomonadaceae > Pseudomonas > Pseudomonas sp. P8_229. Next base: position 4,259,038 of record NZ_CP125378.1, read on the forward strand.
TAGATTGCCTGATCCGCCGGCGACGCATCGGCGCCACCGCGCATGCGACCGTTGCTCGGCCAGCCGACTTCGGACAGCAGCAACGGTTTTTTCGGGAACATCTTTTTCAGGTCGCGGGCGCGGTCGAAGACGAACTGCCCGGCCTTGTCGACGGGGATGAATTCCCAGTACGGCAGCACGTGAGCAGCGATCAGGTCGACGTGTTTGGCCAGTTCCGGGTGTTCTTCCCAGACGTGCCACTGCTCGGAAGTGGTCACCGGCACCTTCACCGCTGAACGCACGCGATCAAGCAGCACGCTCAGTTGTTCGGCAGTGATTTCCTTGCGGAAGATCGCCTCGTTGCCGACCACCACGCGAACCACGCTGCGCGAAGTGTTGGCCAGTTCGATGGCGCGCTGGATTTCCCGCTCGTTGCGTTCCTGGTCGGGGCTGATCCAGATCCCGAGGGTCACGCGCAGACCGAACTCTTCCGCCAGTTTCGGGATGTCCTGCAGGGAACCGTCGACCGAGTAGATACGGATGTTGTCCGTCAGCTTGCTCATGATCTCCAGGTCGCGGCGCATTTCATCGTCAGTCGGATACTGATCCTTCTGTGGGTATTGACCCTGCTGGAATGGCGAATAGGAGAAACCGGAGATCTGCTCCGGCCAGTTGGGCGCGGAGACCGGGCGGTTGATCAGCGCCCAGAAACCGGTGAACAGGGCGGCGATTGCCAGAACCACCACCAGGTTGAGACCAAATTTACGCGATGACATAGCTATTTCGGGTTCCAAAGGCTGTGGAACGAAGGATCGGTTGGTATTGCGGCTTTCTGACTAGCAAAGGGCGCGAATCCTACACCGGCAGTTCACTGCTCGTACACCGGACAGGGAAATGCCGGACATTGGGCAGTCCAACCTGATTTAAGTTCTTTAGTAACAGCTTGTAAGAGAAAACTTTGTTCAGTGTGGCATCAATTTCCTGTGGCGAGGGAGCTTGCTCCCGCTGGACTGCGACGCAGGCCGCTTTTTTGAGGGCCGCTTCGCGACCCAGCGGGAGCAAGCTCACTCGCCACAGGGTTTGTATAAAACGGCTGCGTTCACCGTTCATAGCGTCAAAGATGCTCTTGGCCGCCGACGGCCCTATAATGCGCGCCGGTTTTTGGGGTAATGGTCATGAGTACAGAAGATCCACGGTTTGCAGGCATCGCCCGTTTGTATGGCATCGAGGGCCTCGAGCGCCTGCGTGCGGCCCATGTGGCGATTGTCGGCGTCGGTGGCGTCGGTTCCTGGGCGGCGGAAGCCATGGCCCGGTGTGGCGTGGGCGAGATTTCGCTGTTCGACCTCGACGACGTCTGCGTCAGCAACGCCAACCGGCAGTTGCATGCGCTGGACAGCACTGTCGGCAAACCCAAGGTCGAAGTGATGGCCGAGCGTCTGCGCGGGATCAACCCGGACTGCACGGTGCACGCGGTGGCCGATTTCGTCACCCGCGACACCATGGCCGAGTACATCACGCCGAACATCGATTGTGTGATCGACTGCATCGACGCGGTCAACGCCAAGGCTGCGCTGATTGCCTGGTGCAAACGCCGCAAGATCCAGATCATCACCACCGGCGGTGCCGGCGGGCAGATTGATCCGACGCTGATTCAGGTCTGCGACCTCAACCGTACGTTCAACGATCCACTGGCCTCGAAAGTGCGTTCGACCCTGCGTCGTGACTACGGCTTCTCGCGCACCGTGACCCGCCATTACAGCGTGCCGTGCGTGTTCTCCACTGAACAGCTGCGCTATCCGAAACCCGATGGCAGCATCTGTCTGCAGAAGAGTTTTGTCGGCGATGGCGTGAAGCTCGACTGCGCGGGCGGGTTTGGCGCGGTGATGATGGTGACGGCGACGTTCGGCATGGTCGCGGCGACCAAGGCTGTGGACAAGATTGTGGCGGGCGTTCGGCGCCCGGCGGATCGCATTAAACCTCAGGTTTGATGTTGTGGCTGCTGGCCCCTTCGCGAGCAAGCCCGCTCCCACATTGGATCTGTGGTGTTCACAAATCCCCTGTGGGAGCGGGCTTGCTCGCGAAGGCGATTAACCGGCCAACTCATTCATTCGCTGGAGCACGGCATTCAAGCCATTGCTGCGCGATGGCGATAGCTGGCGCGAAAGGCCGAGTTGATTAAACCAGTCTGGCAGATCAACCTGTTGCAACTCAGCCGCCGACAAGCCGTTAACCCGCAACAGCAACAACGCCACCAACCCGCGAATCATCCGCGCATCGCTGCTGGCGCTGAATTGCCAATGACCGTCACGCAATTCCCCAACCAGCCACACCTGACTCTCACAGCCATGCACCCGGTTGGCCTCGCACTTGTCCGCGTCATCCAGCGGCGGCAAACGATCACCAAACTGCATCAACAACCGCGCGCGCTGTTCCCAGCCAGCCGCATTCTGAAAAGTCTGCAACGCCTCGGCGGCTTCGACCGGCAGGCTCATCGCAACAACTCCAGCGCCTGATCCAGTGCTTCGAAGAAGCGTTCCAGATCCTCGGAATCGTTGTACAACGCCAGCGACACGCGAATCGCCCCGGCCAGCTCAAGGCTTTTGAGCAACGGCATGGCGCAATGATGCCCGGCGCGCACGGCGATACCTTGCTCGGTCAACAGGTGCGCCAGATCAGCGTTGTGCACGCCCTCGACGACAAAACTTGCCAGCGCCAGCTGCGGTTTGCCCAGCAGGCGAATGCCGTTACGGGCGGCGAGGCCTTGCAGCAGATAGTCGTGCAGCGCTGCTTCATGGGCGGATACCGCGTCCTGATCGAGCCCGGCCAGATAGTCGAGGGTTGCACCCAATCCGATCACGCTGGCAATCGGCGGCGTGCCCGCTTCAAAACCCAGCGGGGCAGGGCGGAAACGCGCGTCGTGATAGTTGGCTTCCAGCACCATTTCGCCGCCGAACTGCCACGGCTGCAGTTGCTCAAGCGCTGTGTTGCGCCCGAACAGCACGCCGAGGCCATCGGGGCCGTACAGCTTGTGGCTGGAAAACACATAGAAGTCGCAACCCAGCGCCTGCACGTCGTGGCGACCATGCACCACACCTTGCGCGCCATCGACCACGGTCAGCGCGTTCTGCGCCTTGGCCATCGCCAACAGTGCCGGCAGCGGCTGCCAGGCACCGAGCACATTGGACAACTGACTGACCGCCAGCAAGCGAGTGCGCGGACCGATCAGGCGTACGGCGGCGCCGAGGTCGATCACGCCGTCGGCGTCCAGCGGCAGGATCACCAGTTTCAGGTCGCGACGCTGCGCCAGTTGCTGCCACGGCAGCAGGTTGGCGTGATGCTCCAGGGCGCTGATGACAATTTCATCGCCCGGGTGGAAAAGATGTTCCAGGCCATACGCCAGGAGATTCAGCGCACTGGTGGCGCCGTGGGTGAAGATGATCTGCCCGCTGTCACCGGCATTCAGCCACTGGGCAACCTTGAGCCGACTGTCTTCGAACGCCTGCGTGGCGTGGGCGCCGGGCAGGTGCTGCGCGCGATGCACATTGGCTGCGCCGTTGGCGTAGTAATGCGTCAGTGCGTCGAGCAGGGCCTGGGGTTTTTGCGTGGTGGCGGCGTTGTCCAGATAGGTCTGGTCTTGCCGTTGCAGGGCGGCGATGGCCGGAAAATCGGCGCGCCAGGGAGAGGGAATCATCACAGTTTTTAGCCCTGGTGAAGAGGGGCGGGATGTACGCCAAACCTTGTGGGAGCGAGCCTGCTCGCGAAGACGTCCCTGAGAACGCCAAGAGCTTCGCGAGCAGGTCGAATCGTCGAGCCGTCGCTCCCACAGGTGCTTAAAGCACTTAGTTGTGAGCGTGCAGCGCTTCGTTCAGTTCGATCGCCGATTTGTGGGTTTTGCACTCCACGGCACCGGTTTCCGAATTGCGACGGAACAGCAGGTCAGTCTGACCGGCCAGTTCACGCGCCTTCACAACCTTGACCAGGTTGTTGTGCTCGTCCAGCAGCGCGACCTTGGTGCCGGCGGTCACGTACAGGCCCGATTCGACGGTGTTGCGGTCGCCCAACGGAATACCGATACCGGCGTTGGCACCGATCAGGCAGCCTTCGCCAACCTTGATCACGATGTTGCCGCCACCCGACAGGGTGCCCATGGTCGAGCAGCCGCCGCCCAGGTCCGAACCCTTGCCGACGAACACGCCAGCGGAGACGCGGCCTTCGATCATGCCCGGGCCTTCGGTGCCGGCGTTGAAGTTGATGAAGCCTTCGTGCATCACGGTGGTGCCTTCGCCCACGTACGCACCCAGACGCAGACGTGCCGCGTCAGCGATACGCACGCCGGCCGGTACCACGTAGTCGGTCATTTTCGGGAACTTGTCCACCGAGAACACTTCCAGCAGCTCGCCACGCAGACGGGCTTCGAGTTGCAGTTCGGCCAGTTCGCTCAGGTCGATCGCGCCCTGGCTGGTCCAGGCAACGTTCGGCAGCAGCGGGAAGATCCCGGCCAGGCTCACGCCGTGCGGCTTGACCAGGCGGTGGGACAGCAGGTGTAGCTTGAGGTAGGCCTCGGGTGTCGAGGTCAGCTGTGCGTCTTCGGCCAGCAGGGTGGCGACCAGCGGCTTGTGGCTCTCGGCCAGACGGGTCAGCAGTTTGCCTTGAACGGCGTCGATGCCTTTGACCGCTTCAGCCAGTTGCGCAGCCTGTGCAGTGGTAAAAGTGATGGCCTGGTTGCCTTCGGTGTAACCGAGGATCGGCGCAACGGCGGCGACCAGTTCGGCCGAAGGGTTGAGCAGTGGCTGAGCGTAGAACACTTCCAGCCAGGCGCCTTGACGGTTCTGAGTGCCGACACCAAAGGCGATGCTGAACAGGGAATTGGACATGTGAATACCTCTAGCAATAAGTGACGGGCTGCTTACTTGAGTGCGGCCGCGTAGATGTCTGGCTTGAAGCCAATCAGGGTTCGGTCACCGAGATCGAGCACCGGACGCTTGATCATCGAGGGTTGAGCGAGCATCAGTTCGATGGCTTTCGACTGGTCGAGATCGGCTTTACGTTCGTCGTCGAGTTTGCGAAAGGTCGTGCCTGCACGGTTCAACACCGTTTGCCAGCCGTGCTCGTCACACCATTGGGTCAGATGCTCAGGGTCGATACCGGCAGTTTTGTAGTCATGGAAGTCGTAGCTGACAGCGTGTTCATCGAGCCAAGTGCGCGCCTTCTTCATGGTGTCGCAGGCTTTGATGCCGAAAAGGTGCAACGTTTTACTTGAAACGGTCAAGGAATCGCCCCCTTTACAGGTGCTGGAAAAAAATGGTGTCGGATTATGCCATGACCCTTCAGCTAATACGCAAAACACCTGTAGGAGTGAGCCTGCTCGCGATGGCTTTTTCATGTTCAAGCTGCAATTGACGGACACGCTGCTATCGCGAACAGGCTCACTCCTGCAAGGGAATGTGCGGGAGGTTGCGACATAGGTGCAAACGCCAGACGCATCCTAAGCGGCTAATATGGCAGTTCAACGCTGTCGATTGTCTGAGAATTCCGCTTTATGCAAACCGCTTATACCGTGCTGATCCTGTTGATGCTGGTCAGCGTCTCGCGGCTGGTCGGACGGGTCATCCCGCTGCCGCTGCCCCTCGTGCAAATCGCCGCCGGTGCGCTGCTGGCCTGGCCGACACTGGGCCTGCACGTCGCGCTGGACCCTGAATTGTTCCTGTTTCTGTTCCTGCCGCCGCTGCTGTTTTCAGATGGTTGGCGCATGCCCAAGCGTGAGTTCTGGCATCTGCGCGGCCCGATCCTGACGCTGGCCGTCGGTCTGGTGCTGTTCACCGTGGTTGGCGCCGGGTACTTCATTCACTGGCTGTTGCCGAGCATTCCGCTGGCGGTCGCCTTCGCACTCGCCGCCGTGCTGTCGCCGACTGACGCCGTGGCGGTTTCAGCCATTTCGCAGAACCGCTTGCCGACGCCGCTGATGCATATCCTGCAAGGCGAGGCGCTGATGAACGATGCGTCGGGTCTGGTGACGTTCAAGTTCGCCTTGGTGGCCGCGGTGACCGGGGTGTTCTCGCTGGCCAATGCCAGCCTGACGTTCGTGCTGGTGGCGGTCGGCGGACTGGCGGTCGGCGTGGCGCTGAGCTGGCTGGTCGGACGCTTGCGCGCGTGGATGATCGCCAGGGGCTGGGACGATCCGGCCACCCACGTGGTGTTTATGTTGCTGCTGCCGTTCGCCGCCTACGTGTTGGCCGAACGACTGGGGGCTTCGGGCATTCTTTCGGCGGTGGCGGCGGGAATGATGCAGAGCTGGCTCGATCTGCTGCCACGGCAGACCAGCACCCGCTTGCTCAATCGCAGCGTCTGGTCGTTGTTGGAGTTCGCCTTCAACGGTCTGATCTTTCTGCTGCTCGGTCTGCAACTGCCGGACATCATCAAAGCGGTGGTCAGCCACGAACCGACGCTGTGGCCGACGCTGCTGTATCGCGGCCTTGACGTGGTGGCGATTTTTCTCGCGTTGGTACTGTTGCGGTTTATCTGGGTGCAGAGCATTTGGCGCTTGTCGGTGCTGTTGCGGCGTTTGCGCGGCAAGGGCGACCTGACGCAAGTGCCCACGGCCCGATCCTGCTGGCTGCTGACCGTCGGCGGTGTGCGCGGGGCGGTGACGCTGGCCGGTGTGATGTCGGTGCCGATGTTGATGGGCAGCGAGGCGTTCCCCGAGCGTGACCTGCTGATCTTCATCGCCGCCGGGGTGATTCTGTTGTCGCTGATTTGCGCCTGCATCGCTTTGCCGTTGCTGTTGCGCGGCATCGAGAAAAGTCCGGACGACAAGCGTCGCCAGGAAGTGCGCGATGCCTGGCGCAAGACCGCCGAGGCGGCGATTCATGCGCTGGAAACCGAAGAGGTCGGCCCGCAGGATGCTGCGCAGGCCGCGCTCTCGGCAGAACTCAAGGCGCGGATCATGTCCGAGTATCGCCATCAACTCGAAGTTTTCAATGATTCGGCCGAAGCCCAGGCGTTGGCGTTCCAGATGGATCTGCTGGAGCGCCGCTTGCGTTTGAAGGCGTTGCGAGCGCAACGCCTTGAGTTGTACAGCCTGAGTCGTCATCACCAGATTGGTGATGACGTGCTGCGCGAAGTGCTGGGCGAGCTGGATTTGAGTGAGGCCAACCTTGGCTCAGTGAAGTGATGCCGGAAATATTGATGATTTCAAGTTGAACCTTCTTCCTGTCAGGCTTCGGGATGAGGGTAAGCGGTCGTCATGAATGCCTTGTCTTTCTCGCTGAGGACTGGATTGAGGTATATCTGAAAGTCACCCTTGGTCCAGTTCTGGCGAATGGCGTAATGCATGATGGATTTCGGATCGTAAGGAGAATGGTTGACTTCGCTGGCATCAAGAAGGTTGAAATAAGTCAGGTCTATCCGGCTACGTTCCAGATCACTCGTTGCGTCGAAATGTTGGTAAACAGCTTCCTTGTCCCAGGGAATGGTCATTTCAGGGTGCAAGTGCTCGTGTTCGGCCCCGAGCATGTGACCGAATTCATGGGTGGCCTGGGCCATGAAAAATTTGATTGAAAGATCCTGATCCGGAGACAGATTCAATGTTGCTTCGGTTTGATCGTCAATGGTCAATGCGTCAGTCCCGATCATCGACCAGTAAGCTCCCGGCTCACTGGAAATGCGAATCTCGGCTTCACCCTCTTCAATGTACTGAACGTTCAGGTTGACGTGAGGTGTCCAATTCGCGAGTGCTGCTTTTGTCGCCTCTTTGAAGGACGAACTGCCGTTCAGAAACCGGATGCGTAACAGGCGACCGGGTGTCCAGAATTTTGTGTGCCGGGCGACGGCACGTTTCCTTCGACTGCCGGTGGCGGTGTTGCGATTGTCAGGGTTTTCCCTGATGGCAGTTTCATAAGAGGTATTAACGTCATTTGGCGTGACGAGTTGGCAGGGGTTCAGATTGTCCATAATCAGAAAGCTCCATATATAAAAATACAGGGTGTCAGGGTTTAGGGTTTAGGGTTTAGGGTTTAGGGTTTAGGGTAAGCCTTGCGCATATTGCGCCGATCAAGTTTGCTGATCTTGGTGTTAAGTCCCGCTTGCCAATCGCCGACGGTCAACTCGTTGGGAATTACGTAATGCATGATGGACGTCTTGTCGTAAGGTCCGTTCAATGAAGTGTTGGCATCAAACGTGTTGAAAAGATTGTTGTCGACGTCTTCCTTGGTCCATTGATGGTGCAGGTTGAAGTATTCATAAACTTTTGGCACGTCCCAAGGGATGTTGGCGGCTGGGTGCTGATGCTCATGTTGCATTCCCAATGCGTGACCAAACTCGTGGAGCACTGTCGGATCGAACTCCGCATGATCCGGAGCGATCCCCAGCCTCAAGGTGGGCAGGTCCGATGGCACCAAAAGTGCGTCAGTTCCAAGGTATGAATTGGATACGTCGCCCGTTGTGGAAATGCGTATTTCCCCGGCGACGCCATCAACGAACTTGAATGTCAGATTGGTGGCAGGCTCCCATTGTCGGATCAACCTTTCGATACGCTGCTTGAGATTGACAGGCAAGTTTTCCATAAAGCTGATAGTCAATACTCGGCCATGACCCCAGAATTTTTGCCAATTACCAATGGCGCGTTTGCTGCGGGCACCCTGTAAGGAGGGACGTTCGTTGTGAGGGTTCTCGTTGACAGCGACCTGATAAGAAGCTAGTTGATTGTCGGGGTGAATAAGTTTGCATGGGGTGGCGATGTTCATCGGGAGTACCAATATGTATAAAGGCTTGTTGTGAGGGTTTGATGTTTGATTGGTTTTTTAAGGCTAATGTGTTTTGAAGTTGTTGTTAAGTTTGATTCTGATGAATGATGTTGCTTGATGTTGGTAGGGCGTACTTGTGCAATGGAGTGAGGCACGCAGAGCAGAGTAACTGGAAAATTGGGAAAACCCGGTGACAATTTTTGGCGCGGGTATTGCCAGGAAGGAATGAGCCGCCACCACCACCAGATTGGAGATGACGTGCTCACAGAGGTATTGGTTGAGCTGGATTTGAGTGAGGCCCACCTGGGTGCGATCAAATAACCGTGACCCGGCTTATTCGCTCTCCACTACCGGGTGCGGATAGGCCATGCTTTAGACTTTCGTGTTGTTCGTTGGCTTTTGTATGTAGCGGTAAGTTGCGATGGGAAGAGCAGGCGGATAGGCCAGGTGCGGGAAGTTTTAAAGTGTAGAAGTGTATTTCGTTGTTTCATTGTTCTCGCGCGATATTGCATCGCGCGAGAACTGGCGATTAAGACAAGTGGCGCGTAATGAAGTTTTTAATCCGTTCAGCCGCTTCCACACATTCAGCCAATGGCGCAACCAGTGCCATCCGCACACGACCGGCCCCCGGGTTCACACCGTCCACTTCTCGGGACAGATACGAGCCAGGCACCACGGTCACGTGCTCTTCGGCAAACAGATCCCGGCAGAACGCCGCATCATCACCTTGCACATTCGGCCACAGATAGAAGCTGCCATCCGGGCGCTGCACGTCCATCACCGGGCTGAGGATTTCCAGCACCGCGTCGAACTTCTCGCGGTACAGCGCACGGTTGGCGCGCACGTGGACTTCGTCATTCCACGCCGCAACGCTGGCCAGTTGGGTTTGTACCGGCATCGCGCAGCCGTGGTAGGTGCGGTACAGCAGGAAACCCTTGAGGATATCGGCATCTCCGGCGACGAAACCGGAACGCAGGCCAGGCAGGTTGGAGCGCTTGGACAGGCTGTGGAACACCACGCAGCGCTTGAAGTCCTTGCGGCCCAGTTCGACGCAGGCACTGAGCAGGCCTGGCGGCGGAGTCTGTTCGTCGAAGTACAGCTCGCTGTAGCACTCATCGGCGGCGATCACGAAGTCGTGTTCGTCAGCCAGAGCGATCAGTTTTTTCAGCACATCTACCGGGATCAGCGCGCCAGTCGGGTTGCCCGGCGAGCACAGGAACAGGATCTGGCAGCGCTTCCAGATGTCTGGTGATACCGCGTCGAAATCCGGGTTGAAGCCGTTTTCGTCCAGGCAAGGCAGGTAGTGCGGCTTGGCGCCAGCGAGGAACGCTGCGCCTTCGTAGATCTGATAGAACGGGTTGGGGCTGACCACCAGGGCGTCGTCGCCACGGTTGACCACGGTCTGGGTGAAGGCGAACAGCGCTTCGCGAGTGCCGTTGACCGGCAGCACGTTGCGCGCCGGGTCAATCCAGCCGCTCGGCACGCCGAAACGACGCTCGCACCAGCCAGCGATCGCTTCGCGCAGGGCCGGGATGCCGAGGGTGGTTGGGTATACCGCCATCTGATCCAGATTGTTCGCCAGCGCTTCGGCGACAAAGCTTGGCGAGCGATGTTTCGGCTCACCGATCGACAGGGCGATCGGGCGTTTGTCCGGGTTCGGGGTCACGGTGCCGAGCAGGGCGCGGAGCTTTTCGAACGGGTAGGGCTGGAGCTGGTTCAGAGCGTTGTTCATGGATGCCTCGTTCAATGTGGAGAGAACTCCGTGGCGAGGGGATTTATCCCCGATCGGCTGCGCAGCAGTCGCAAAACCATCGCGTGCGGTGTAGCGAATACACCGCGATTGCAGGTTTTTGGGGCCGCTTCGCAACCCATCGGGGATCAATCCCCTCACCACTAAAGCCCCGGACAGCTATATCTGCCTCCACAGGGATAGTTTGTTAATTCAGATACTGATACGCGAAAGCTTGATATCCGGTTCCTGATTGACGCTCAGTTGTTCGACGATTGCATCCTGCAAGCGGCTGCACAGCAGCGGGTCGGAGAGCGGCTGGTTGTGGGCGTCGGTGATGAAGAACACGTCTTCCACCCGTTCGCCCAGGGTCGCAATCTTGGCGTTCTGCAGCGATAGGTCGAATTCGAGGAAGATCCCGCCGATCCGCGCCAGCAGGCCCGGGCGATCCGGTGCCGTCAGTTCCAGCACCGTCACCGGGCGCTGGGCGTCGTTGTGGATCGTCACCTGCGGCGCAAAGGCGAAGTGCTTGAGCTGGCGCGGCACCCGGCGCTGGATGATCGTCGGGTAATCGTCCGGGTTGCGCAGGGCTTCGGTCAGGCCGTCGCGGATCTGCTTGATCCGTGCCGGGTTGTCACCGATGGATTCACCGTCGTTGTCGAGCACGATGTAGGTGTCGAGGGTGAACTGGCTGCTCGAGGTGATGACCCGGGCGTCGTGAATGTTCAGGTTGAGCTGGTCCATCGCGGCCACGGTCACGGCGAAGAAGTCGTGCTGATCCGGGGCATAAATGAAGATCTGCGTGCCGCCCTCGAACTCGCGCTGGGTGGTTTCCTTGATCAGCACCAGTGGGCCGCCATCGGCCGGCTGCTGCAGGATCGCGTCACTGTGCCAGGCCACGTCGCCTGCGGTGTGGCGCAGGAAATAGTCATCGCCCAACTGTGCCCACAACTGCTCGACGTCGTCCGGGTCGGTGCCGCCGCGCACCAGAATATCCAGCGCCGCGCTCTGGGTCTGGCGAATCTGCTCTTCGCGATCCACCGGGTTTTCCAGACCTCGGCGCAGGGCGCGCTTGGTCTCGGTGTAGAGCTGGCGCAACAGGCTGGCGCGCCACGAGTTCCACAGGGTCGGGTTGGTCGCGTTGATGTCGGCCACGGTCAGCACGTACAGGTAGTCCAGACGGGTTTCGTCGCCGACGGTCTGGGCGAAATCGTGGATCACCTGCGGATCGGACAGATCCTTGCGCTGCGCAGTGGTCGACATCACCAGATGGTTTTGCACCAGCCAGACGATCAGGCGGCTGTCCCACAGCGGCAACTGATGGCGCTGGCAGAACGCTTCGGCATCGACCGCGCCGATGTCCGAGTGATCGCCATGCCGGCCCTTGCCGATGTCGTGGTACAGACCCGCCATGTAGATGAGCTCGGGCTTGGGCAGTTTGGCCATGAGCTTGGCAGCCAACGGAAATTTTTCCGATACCTGGGTGTACTGCAACTTACGCAGGTGCTTGATCAGGTTCAGTGTGTGCGCATCGACTGTATAGATGTGGAACAGGTCGTGCTGCATCTGCCCGACGATGAAACCGAACTCCGGCAGGTAACGCCCGAGGATGCCGTAGCGGTTCATCCGCCGCAGGTTGCGGTGGACGCCGATCTTGCACTTGAACAGCTCGATGAACAGGCTGGTGTTGCGGATGTCGTTGCGGAAGTTGTCGTCGATCAGGTGACGGTTTTCCCGCAGTAGACGAATGGTGTCGGCGCGCACGCCTTTGATTTCCGGCTGCTGGGCCATCAGCACGAAGATTTCGAGCATGGCGAACGGCGTGCGGCGGAATACGTTGTCGTTGCGTGCTTCGATATAACCGTCATGCAGTTGGAAGCGCGAGTTGATCGGCTGCGGCGGCGCTTCGTCTTCCGGGGCGAGGATGACTTCCTCGAAATGCTGAATGATCAGGTCGCTGAGCTGGGCGATGCTCATCACCACGCGGAAATACTGTTGCATGAAGTTTTCGACCGCCTGTTTGGCGTCGTCACCTTCAAACCCCAGCAGGCCGGCAATGGTCCGTTGATGATCGAACAGCAAGCGATCTTCGGAGCGGCCGGCGAGCATATGCAGGGCGTAGCGCACTTTCCACAGAAACTCCTGGGAAGAGGCCAGCAGTGCGTTTTCGCTCTCGACCAGAAAGCCCTCGCCGGCCAGGGCGCGCAGGTTCAGGGTGCCGTATTGACGACGGGCTACCCACAAAATCGTCTGGATATCCCGCAGGCCGCCGGGCGAGCCTTTGACGTTGGGTTCCAGGTTGTATTCGGTGTCGTTGTACTTGTGGTGACGGGCCTTCTGCTCGGCGCGTTTGGCCAGGAAGAACTCCTTGGCCGGCCACATGTGTGCTGTGCTGGTGACATCGAGCATGCGCTGGCGCAGGCGCTCGGGGCCGCAGATGGTGCGGCTTTCCATCAGGTTGGTGACCACCGTCAGGTCGGCCCGCGCTTCCTCGGCGCATTCGTCGACCGAGCGCACGCTCTGGCCGACTTCCAGGCCGATGTCCCACAGCAGCGTCAGGAAACGCTCGATGGAATCGCGGAAAACTTCGTGATCGGCGCTGTCCAGCAGGATCAGCAAGTCGATGTCGGAATAAGGATGCAACTCACCGCGGCCGTAGCCACCGACCGCGACCAGCGCAATGTCGGCGTCTTCGCTCCAGTTGAACTGTTCCCAGGCCTTTTGCAGGATGTTGTCGACGAACCAGGCACGGTCTTCGATCAGGCGACGGATGTCGCGGCCATTGCGAAAACGCGTGTCGAGGACCTCGCGAGCCTGGCGGATCGCTTTCTTGAACGCCGCGATGGGACTCGCTTTCAGGGCCAGTTCAGCCTGGAACTGGCCGCGGTCGAAGAGTTCGGGATCCACCTGCGGCATCGATTGGCTTTCCTTTTATAAGGCTGGGAGCGTTCTTGGGATCAGGCCGAGATGCGCGCGATGGTGTCGTCGGCGCGCAGGGTGAAGATCTCGTAGCCGGTATCGGTCACCAGCAGGGTGTGTTCCCACTGTGCCGAGAGCTTGCGGTCCTTGGTGATGGCGGTCCAGCCGTCGCCCAGCACCTTGGTGTCGGCTTTGCCCTGGTTGATCATCGGCTCGATGGTGAAGGTCATGCCGGCCTTCAGTTCCATGCCGGTGCCGGCGCGGCCGTAGTGCAGGATCTGCGGTTCTTCGTGGAAGACCTTGCCGATGCCGTGGCCGCAGAACTCGCGAACCACCGAGAAGCCGTTCTTTTCGGCGTGCTTCTGGATCACTTCGCCAATGTCGCCGAGGCGGCAGCCGGGTTTGACGATTTCGATCGCCTTGTACATGCATTCCTGAGTGACCTGCGACAGGCGCTCGGCCCAGACCGGTACTTCGCCGACGTGGAACATGCGGCTGGTGTCACCGTGGTAGCCGTCCTTGATCACGGTGACGTCGATGTTCAGGGTGTCGCCGTTTTTCAGCGGCTTGTCGTTCGGGATGCCGTGGCACACCACATGGTTGATCGAAGTGCAGATCGACTTCGGGTAGCCCTTGTAGTTGAGCGGGGCAGGGATGGCCTGCTGCACGTCGACGATGTAGTCATGGCAGATCTGGTTCAGTTGATCGGTGGTCACGCCCGGTTTGACGTGTTCGGCAATCATTTCCAGCACATCGGCGGCCAGTTTGCCGGCGACACGCATGCCAGCGATGTCCTCGGGGGTTTTGAGGTTGACGGTCATACAGGCTCTCTCTGCGCTCGGCGGCGCTTGCTGATACGGATTGGGTGGCAAGTGTTCTTTTTGCGACCCTGAAAAACCCGATTCTAACAGACGAAAGGAGCAAATCCGCGCCTGCGTTCATCGTCTCTCTCTATACAATGGCGTGCCTGAAGGCGATTCCAGGGGGGCTGCGCCCATGTCCTTGGTGCGATTGCAGATTCCGGGTTCCGTTTCTGCGCACCCTGTGGTATAAAATGCGCCGCTTTCCGGGGATACCCCGAAAAGCTTAAATCCACACACGTGTCGACACGATGACCTGGGTGCTTTTGGCTTTATGCCACTGGTTGGTCATTGGGATACGTGGAGGCCAAACCCGACTTATTAAGGAACTATCATGTCCCAAGTCAACATGCGCGATATGCTGAAGGCCGGTGTGCACTTCGGTCACCAAACCCGTTACTGGAATCCGAAAATGGGTAAGTACATTTTCGGCGCGCGTAACAAGATTCACATCATCAACCTTGAAAAAACCCTGCCAATGTTCAACGAAGCTCTGACTTTCGTAGAGCGTCTGGCCCAGGGCAAAAACAAGATTCTGTTCGTCGGCACCAAGCGTTCCGCTGGCAAGATCGTTGCTGAAGAAGCAGCACGTTGCGGTTCGCCGTACGTCGATCACCGCTGGTTGGGCGGCATGCTGACCAACTTCAAAACCATTCGTGCTTCCATCAAGCGTCTGCGTGACCTTGAAGTTCAAGCCGAAGACGGTACCTTCGCCAAGCTGACCAAGAAAGAAGCGCTGATGCGCTCCCGTGACCTGGAAAAGCTGGATCGCTCCCTGGGCGGCATCAAGGACATGGGCGGTCTGCCTGACGCACTGTTCGTGATCGACGTTGACCACGAGCGCATCGCGATCACCGAAGCCAACAAGCTGGGCATCCCGGTAATCGGCGTTGTCGACACCAACAGCAGCCCGGAAGGCGTTGACTACATCATCCCAGGCAACGATGACGCAATCCGCGCTATCCAGCTGTACATGGGTTCGATGGCTGACGCAGTGATCCGCGGTCGCAACAACGTTGCTGGCGGTACTGTTGAATTCGCAGCTGAAGAAACTCAGGCTGCAGCTGAGTAATTGACGCCCTGGCGTTGACTCAGTAAGCAAAAAGGGGGCTTGGCCCCCTTTTTGCCACCTCGAAAACCGTTTGTTGGCGCCCACTTGTGGTGGCGCACCCCCTGCATCTGTAACGTGCGGCGGGTACAAGGTGATTCGGGAAGAATTGAACGCCCGTTCGATCGGGTGGAATGGTTGAAAACCTATCCAAGAGGAATTTGAAAATGGCAGCAATTACTGCAGCGTTGGTTAAAGAACTGCGCGAGCGTACCGGCGAAGGCATGATGGATTGCAAGAAAGCCCTGGAAAAGGCTGACGGCGACATCGAAAAAGCCATTGATGACATGCGTGCTTCGGGCGCGATCAAGGCTGCGAAAAAGGCTGGCAACGTTGCCGCTGAAGGCGCAATCGCAATCAAGGACGACGGTAAAGCTGCCGTTATCCTGGAAGTGAACTCGCAGACCGACTTCCTGGCCCTGCAAGACGACTTCAAAAACTTTGTTGCTGCCAGCGTTGAAAAAGCCTTCGCTGACAAGCTGACCGACGCTGCTCCGCTGATCGCTGCTCAAGAAGCCGCTCGCGAAGCACTGGTTGCCAAAGTAGGCGAGAACGTCAACATCCGTCGTCTGACCCGTATCGAAGGTGACGTTGTAGGTTCGTACCTGCACGGCAACAAGATCGGTGTTGTTGTGGCTCTGAAAGGCGGTGACGTCGAGCTGGCCAAAGACATCGCGATGCACGTAGCTGCAAGCAACCCTGAGTTCCTGCTGCCTTCGCAAGTTTCGGCTGAAGCGATCGAGCGTGAAAAAGCTGTGTTCCTGCAGCTGAACGAAGAAAAAATCAAAGGCAAGCCAGAAAACATTGTTGAGAACATGGTCAAAGGCCGTATCAGCAAGTTCCTGGCAGAAGCAAGCCTGGTTGAGCAGGCGTTCGTCAAGAACCCTGAAATCAAGGTTGGCGAGCTGGCCAAGAAAGGCGGCGCAGAAATCGTTTCCTTCACTTACTACAAAGTAGGCGAAGGCATCGAGAAGCCGGTCGACAACTTCGCTGAAGAAGTTGCTGCCCAGCTGGCTGCCGCCAAGCAATAAGACGGTTTTTCAACTGTCGCCCGAAAGAGGCTGCCCGCTCACGCGCGCAGCCTCTTTTCAGATGGGGTTACCAATTTTTAATTGGTTTCCGCTTGGAACTGACTTACAAAGCCATGTTCCGATGGCGCTGAAGCAGCGCCAAGCTAGAGTGAACGCCAGCTGTAAACAGCTCGCAAAGAATTTTTAAATACGCCGCAGGAGAGATTCGCAATGGCTCAGCAGGGCAGTGGTTATCAGGCTCGCTATAAACGCATTCTACTCAAGCTTAGCGGCGAGGCCCTGATGGGCTCGGAAGAGTTCGGGATCGATCCGAAGGTACTGGATCGCATGGCGCTGGAAGTCGGCCAACTGGTCGGTATCGGCGTACAGGTCGGTCTGGTGATCGGCGGTGGCAACCTGTTCCGTGGCGAGGCCTTGAGCAAGGCTGGCATGGATCGGGTAACAGGCGACCACATGGGCATGCTGGCCACTGTGATGAATGCTCTGGCCATGCGCGATGCGCTGGAACGTGCCAATATCTCGGCCATCGTGATGTCGGCCATTTCCATGGTTGGTGTTACTGATCACTATGATCGTCGCAAAGCCATGCGCCACCTGAACTCCAAGGACGTCGTGATTTTCGCGGCCGGTACCGGTAATCCGTTCTTCACCACGGATTCGGCAGCCTGCCTGCGTGCAATCGAAATCGATGCCGACGTTGTTCTGAAGGCGACCAAGGTCGATGGCGTCTACACCGCAGACCCGTTCAAAGACCCGCATGCCGAGAAGTTCGATCATCTGACTTATGATGAAGTGCTGGATCGCAAGCTGGGTGTAATGGATCTGACTGCTATTTGCCTGTGCCGCGACCACAAGATGCCGTTGCGCGTATTCAACATGAACAAGCCGGGCGCCCTGCTGAACATCGTGCATGGCGGCGCTGAAGGCACCCTGATCGAGGAAGGTCAACAATGATCAACGAAATCAAGAAAGACGCTCAAGAGCGCATGCAGAAATCCCTGGACTCTCTGGCTCATGCATTTGGTCAGATTCGTACCGGCAAGGCTCACCCAAGCATCCTGGGCAGCGTGATGGTGCCGTACTACGGCGCAGACACCTCCATCACCCAAGTGGCCAACATCACTGTAAAAGACTCGCGCACCCTGCAAGTCGTTGCCTTCGAGCGCAATATGCTCGCGGCAGTCGACAAGGCCATTCAGAGCGCTGGTCTGAACCTCAACCCGACCAACCTTGGCGAGTTGCTGCTGATCTCCATGCCTGCCCTGACTGAAGAGACCCGCAAGGGCTTCACCAAGCAGGCGCGCAGTGCCGCCGAAGACGCTCGTGTTGCCGTGCGCAACATTCGTCGTGACGCCTTGGGCGAGCTGAAGAAGCTGGTCAAGGATAAAGAAATCAGCGAAGACGAAGAGCGTCGTGCTGCAGCCGACATTCAGAAAATCACTGACAAGGCTGAGGCTGATATCGATGCGGCCACCAAGGCAAAAGAAGCGGATCTGATGGCCGTATAAGGGTCGAGTTTTAAATGGACAAGACCAAGCAGTCTGCGCCGTCCGCGGTGCCGCGCCATGTCGCGATCATCATGGATGGCAATAATCGCTGGGCGAAAAAGCGCTTTATGCCGGGTG
The DNA here is from genome assembly GCF_034008635.1 of Pseudomonas sp. P8_229. Classification (NCBI taxonomy): domain Bacteria; kingdom Pseudomonadati; phylum Pseudomonadota; class Gammaproteobacteria; order Pseudomonadales; family Pseudomonadaceae; genus Pseudomonas; species Pseudomonas sp. P8_229. The sequence goes on from NZ_CP125378.1 coordinate 4,277,030, forward strand.
TCGCCGGTCATAAAGCGGGTGTGGATGCTGTGCGGGCGGTAATCGAGGTGTGCGCTGAGGCCAAGGTTGAAGTGCTCACCCTGTTCGCCTTTTCCAGTGAAAACTGGCAGCGCCCGGCCGATGAAGTCAGTGCCTTGATGGATCTGTTCTTCAAGGCGTTGCGTCGTGAGGCCAAGCGCCTCAACGACAACAATATCAGCCTGCGCATCATTGGCGATCGCTCGCGCTTCCATCCTGAACTTCAGGCGGCGATGCGCGAGGCTGAGGCCATGACGGCCGGTGCCAACCGTTTTATTCTGCAGATCGCCGCCAACTACGGCGGTCAGTGGGATATTGCACAGGCAGCGCAGCGTCTGGCGCGTGAAGTTCAGGCCGGGCATCTGCGTCCGGAAGACATCACTCCGGATCTGCTGCAAACGTGTCTGGCGACCGGTGACCTGCCGCTGCCGGACCTGTGCATCCGCACCGGTGGCGAGCACCGCATCAGCAACTTCTTGCTGTGGCAACTGGCGTACGCCGAGTTGTACTTCTCCGACCTGTTCTGGCCGGACTTCAAACACGAAGCCATGCGCACTGCGCTGGCCGATTTCGCTTCGCGTCAGCGTCGCTTCGGTAAAACGAGCGAGCAGGTCGAAGCTGGAGCCCGGGTTTAATGCTTAAACAACGAATCATCACTGCGCTGATCCTGCTACCGATCGCTCTGTGCGGGTTTTTCCTGCTCGAGGGTTCCGGTTTCGCGCTGTTCATCGGTCTGGTCGTAAGCCTGGGCGCCTGGGAATGGGCGCGTCTGGCGGGCTTTACCGCGCAGTCGTTCCGTGTCGGCTATGCCGCTGTCGTCGCGCTGATGCTGTTCGTCATGTACGTCCTGCCGAGCCTCGCCCCTTGGGTGCTGGGCGCTTCGGTGCTGTGGTGGGCGGTGGCGACGTATCTGGTGCTGACGTATCCGCGCTCGAGCGAGCACTGGTCCACGGCGGCCACCAAACTGGTGATCGGCTTGCTGATCCTGCTGCCGGCCTGGCAAGGGCTGATGCAGATCAAACAGTACCCGCTGGGTAACTGGCTGATCATGGCGGTGATGGTGCTGGTCTGGGGTGCCGACATCGGTGCCTATTTCTCCGGCCGTGCCTTCGGCAAGCGCAAACTGGCGCCGCAAGTCAGTCCCGGTAAAAGCTGGGAAGGCGTTTACGGTGGTCTGGCGCTGAGTCTGGTCATTACCGCTGTCGTCGGCCTGGTTCGTGACTGGACCGTGGGCGAGTTGCTCAAAGGCTTGATCGGTGCTGCGCTGATCGTCTTCATTTCGGTGGTGGGCGACCTTACCGAAAGCATGTTCAAGCGCCAGTCCGGTATCAAGGACAGCAGCAACCTGCTGCCCGGTCATGGCGGTGTGCTTGATCGCATCGACAGTCTGACCGCTGCGATTCCGATTTTCGCTGTATTGCTGTGGATGGCTGCACCGTGAGCGGTCCTCAACAGATTACCGTTCTGGGGGCTACCGGCTCGATCGGTCTGAGTACCCTGGATGTCATCGCTCGTCATCCTGAGCGTTATCAGGTTTTCGCGCTGAGCGGCTTCACGCGCCTGAGCGAGTTGCTGGCCCTGTGCATTCGCCATGTGCCGCAGTTCGCGGTGGTGCCCGAAGTGGCTGCGGCTCGCGGTCTGCAGGATGATTTGCGAGCGGCTGGCCTGCCCACTCGCGTGCTGGTAGGGGAGGAGGGCCTGTGCCAGGTCGCTTCCGCGCCAGAAGTCGATGCCGTGATGGCGGCCATCGTCGGTGCTGCGGGCTTGCGCCCGACATTGGCAGCGGTGGAGGCTGGCAAGAAGATTCTCCTGGCCAATAAAGAAGCGCTGGTGATGTCCGGCGCGCTGTTCATGGAGGCCGTGCACAAGAGCGGCTCGGTGCTGCTGCCGATCGACAGCGAGCACAACGCGATCTTCCAGTGCATGCCGCAGGATTTTGCCCGTGGGCTGGGCGCCGTCGGCGTGCGGCGGATTTTGCTCACGGCGTCGGGTGGTCCTTTCCGGCAAACGCCGATGAGCGAATTGGCGCATGTTTCGCCGGATCAGGCGTGTGCGCACCCGAACTGGTCCATGGGGCGCAAGATCTCGGTGGACTCGGCCAGCATGATGAACAAGGGCCTGGAGTTGATCGAGGCTTGCTGGTTGTTCGACGCCAAGCCTGCGCAGGTCGAGGTGGTGATCCATCCGCAGAGTGTGATTCACTCATTGGTCGACTATGTGGATGGTTCGGTGTTGGCGCAGTTGGGTAATCCCGACATGCGCACGCCGATTGCCAATGCGCTGGCCTGGCCTGAGCGTATCGACTCGGGCGTGGCGCCGCTGGATCTGTTTGCCGTTGCGCGTCTGGATTTCGAGGCGCCGGACGAAGAACGCTTCCCGTGTCTGCGCCTGGCGCGACAGGCGGCTGAGGCCGGCAACAGCGCACCAGCCATGCTCAATGCGGCCAACGAAGTGGCGGTCGCGGCGTTTCTCGACGCACGCGTGGGTTATCTGGAAATCGCGAGTATCATCGAGGACGTGTTGAATCTCGAGCCTGTGGTTGCGCTGGAAGATCTGGATGCGGTGTTTACCGCAGACGCGAAAGCGCGGATTCTGGCCGAACGATGGCTGAGTCGTCACGGCCGATAGCCGTTGCAGGACCCTGGCGTCACGCGACACTGAACAGGATTGCGGAGAAAGTAGATGAGCGCGCTCTATATGATTGCCGGCACCCTGATCGCATTGGGTGTGCTGGTCACCTTTCACGAATTCGGCCACTTCTGGGTCGCTCGTCGCTGTGGCGTCAAGGTTTTGCGTTTTTCCGTGGGCTTCGGCATGCCCCTGTTGCGCTGGCACGACAAGCAGGGCACCGAGTTTGTTATCGCCGCGATTCCGTTGGGCGGCTACGTCAAGATGCTCGATGAGCGTGAAGGCGAAGTGCCGGTCGATCAGCTTCATCAGTCCTTCAATCGCAAATCGGTTCGCCAGCGTATCGCCATTGTGGCGGCGGGGCCGATTGCCAACTTCCTGCTGGCCCTGGTGTTCTTCTGGGTGCTGGCCATGCTCGGCAGCGAGCAGATCCGCCCTGTCATTGGTGCAGTCGAGTCCGGCAGTCTCGCGGCCAAGGCTGGCTTGAGTGCTGGCCAGGAAATCGTCGCCATCGATGGCGAGCCGACCTCCGGTTGGGCGGCGGTCAATTTGCAGTTGGTGCGTCGTCTTGGCGAAAGTGGTTCCCTGCAATTGCTCGTGCGCGAGCAGGGCTCCAGCGCCGACACGCCTCGTGAGCTGGCGCTGGATCATTGGCTCAAAGGAGCCGACGAGCCCGATCCGATCCGCTCGCTCGGCATTCGCCCATGGCGCCCGGCGTTGCCGCCGGTGCTGGCGGAACTTGATCCAAAAGGTCCGGCGCAGGCCGCTGGTCTGAAAACCGGTGACCGTCTGCTGTCGCTTGACGGCCTGGCGCTGGGTGACTGGCAGCAGGTGGTCGATACTGTTCGTACGCGTCCTGATACCAAAATCATGCTGCGTATCGAGCGCGACGGTGCTCAAATCGACATCCCGGTGACCTTGGCGGCACGCGGCGAAAGCAAGTCGCCTGGCGGTTATCTCGGTGCTGGTGTAAAAGCCGTAGACTGGCCGCCGGAGATGATCCGTGAGGTCAGCTATGGTCCGCTGGCCGCGATTGGCGAGGGTGCCCGTCGTACCTGGACCATGAGCGTTCTGACGCTGGACTCACTGAAGAAAATGCTGTTCGGCGAGCTCTCGGTAAAAAACTTGAGTGGACCGATAACCATTGCTAAAGTGGCGGGCGCTTCTGCCCAGTCGGGCGTCGCTGATTTCCTGAATTTCCTTGCTTATCTGAGTATTAGCCTGGGGGTTCTGAATTTGCTGCCCATTCCTGTATTGGATGGGGGGCATTTGTTGTTTTATCTGATTGAGTGGGTGCGTGGTCGCCCCTTGTCGGATCGGGTGCAAGGTTGGGGGGTGCAGATCGGTATCAGTTTGGTGGTCGGAGTGATGTTGCTTGCTCTGGTCAATGATCTGGGTCGACTGTAAAGCTTCGCTGAATTGCGAATCTGCCGCATTTTGCGGCAGTTTGTTTATTGCCAGTTGGAATAAGAAAGGACTTCATGAAACGTCTGCTGCTAACTGCGGTTCTCACCGTATTGATGATCGCCGAAGTTCACGCCGAGTCCTTCACTATCTCTGATATTCGCGTCAATGGCCTCCAGCGGGTCTCTGCGGGTAGCGTCTTTGGTGCCTTGCCGTTGAACGTCGGCGAGCAGGCGGATGATCGTCGCCTGGTGGAATCCACTCGTGCGTTGTTCAAAACCGGTTTCTTTCAAGATATCCAGCTGGGCCGCGAAGGCAACGTTCTGGTGATCACGGTCGTCGAACGTCCGTCCGTCGCCAGTATCGAGATCGAAGGCAACAAGGCGATCTCCACCGAAGACCTGATGAAGGGCCTCAAGCAGTCCGGTCTGTCCGAAGGTGAAATCTTCCAGCGCGCCACCCTTGAAGGTGTTCGTAACGAGCTGCAACGCCAGTACGTTGCCCAGGGCCGCTACTCGGCTTCGGTCGATACCGAAGTGGTGTCGCAGCCGCGTAACCGCGTTGCGCTGAAAGTGAAGATCAACGAAGGCACCGTGGCTGCGATCCAGCACATCAACGTGGTGGGTAACACGGTCTTCCCTGATGACGACCTGATCGACCTGTTCGAGCTCAAAACTACCAACTGGCTGTCGTTCTTCAAGAACGATGACAAGTACGCCCGCGAAAAACTCTCCGGTGACCTGGAGCGTCTGCGTTCCTACTACCTGGACCGCGGCTACATCAACATGGATATCGCTTCGACCCAGGTGTCCATCACCCCGGACAAGAAGCACGTCTACATCACCGTCAACATCACCGAAGGCGAGAAGTACACCGTACGTGACGTCAAGCTCAGCGGTGACCTGAAAGTCCCTGAAGACCAGATCAAGTCCCTGCTGCTGGTGCAGAAAGGCCAGGTGTTCTCGCGCAAACTGATGACCACCACGTCCGAACTGATCACCCGTCGCCTGGGTAACGAAGGTTATACCTTCGCCAACGTCAACGGCGTTCCTCAGCCGCATGACGACGATCACACCGTGGACATCCTGTTCGCCGTCGATCCGGGCAAGCGTGCCTACGTCAACCGCATCAACTTCCGTGGCAACACCAAGTCCGAAGACGAAGTGCTGCGTCGCGAAATGCGCCAGATGGAAGGTGGTTGGGCTTCGACCTACCTGATCGACCAGTCCAAGACCCGTCTTGAGCGTCTGGGCTTCTTTAAAGAAGTAAACGTTGAAACTCCGGCCGTTCCGGGTGTCGACGACCAGGTAGACGTGAACTACGCCGTTGAAGAACAGGCGTCCGGTTCGATCACCGCCAGTGTCGGTTTCGCCCAGAGTGCCGGTCTGATCCTCGGCGGTTCGATCACCCAGAACAACTTCCTCGGTACCGGTAACCGCGTCAGCGTCGGCCTGACCCGCAGCGAATACCAGAGCCGCTACAACTTCGGCTACGTTGACCCGTACTGGACCGCCGATGGCGTGAGCCTGGGTTACAACGCGTTCTATCGCACCACCGACTACAAAGATCTCAACATCGACGTAGCGAGCTATGCGGTAGACAGCCTGGGTGCCGGCGTCAACGTTGGCTATCCGATCAGCGAGACTTCGCGTCTGACCTTCGGTCTGTCCGCTCAACAGGACAAGATCAAGACCGGTCAGTACACCGTTGACGAGATCTTCGACTTCGTTAACAAGGAAGGCGACCAGTATCTGAACTTCAAGGCGTCGGCCGGCTGGTCCGAGTCGACCCTGAACAAGGGCGTATTGCCGACCCGTGGCCGTTCCCAGAGCCTGACCCTGGAAACCACGATTCCGGGCAGCGACCTGTCGTTCTACAAACTCGACTATCGTGGTCAGTTGTTCCAGCCGATTACCGAAAACTACACCCTGCGTCTGCACACTGAGCTGGGTTATGGCGATGGTTATGGTTCGACCGACGGCTTGCCGTTCTATGAAAACTACTATGCTGGTGGTTTCAACTCGGTTCGTGGCTTCAAGGACAGCACCTTGGGTCCTCGCAGTACTCCGAGTCGTGGCACTAACCCGGGTACCTCCGTTGACCCGGATCAGGATCCGCTGCCGTTCGGTGGCAACGTACTGATCCAGGGTGGTGCGGAGGTTCTGTTCCCGCTGCCGTTCGTCAAGGATCAGCGATCCCTGCGTACCTCGGTATTCTGGGACGTGGGTAACGTTTTCGATTCGCAGTGCAAGGACACCACCAACACAAATGGCTCGACGTCCAACACCAAGTGCAACGACATCAGTCTGAGCAACATGGCCAGTTCCGTTGGTGTGGGTGTGACCTGGGTCACCGCACTGGGTCCGCTGAGTTTTGCTCTGGCGATGCCGGTCAAGAAACCGGATAACGCTGAAACTCAAGTGTTCCAATTCTCCCTCGGCCAGACGTTCTAAGCGTCTGACCCAAGATAACGACAATGGATTTTGTAGGAGTGCATCGTGCGTAAGTTGACTCAATTGGTTCTCCTGGCCTCCGTACTGGTGGCAGGCCCGGCGTTCGCCGACATGAAAATCGCTGTTCTGAACTATCAGATGGCGCTGCTGGAATCCGATGCGGCCAAGAAGTACGCCGTGGATGCCGAGAAGAAGTTCGGTCCGCAACTGACCAAACTCAAGACGCTGGAAAGCAGCGCCAAGGGCATTCAGGACCGTCTGATGGCCGGTGGCGACAAGATGCAGCAGGGCGAGCGTGAGCGTCTGGAGCTTGAATTCAAGCAAAAGGCCCGTGACTTCCAGTTCCAGTCCAAGGAACTGAACGAAGCCAAGGCTGTTGCCGACCGCGAAATGCTCAAGCAACTGAAGCCGAAACTGGATAGCGCAGTGGAAGAAGTCATCAAGAAAGGTGGTTTTGACCTGGTGTTCGAGCGTGGCGCAGTGATCGATGTCAAACCTCAGTACGACATCACGCGCCAGGTTATCGAGCGCATGAATCAGCTGAAGTAACCCATGACCGTGACTATCAAGCTCGGCCAGTTGGCCGAGTTCCTCGGCGCCACCCTTCGTGGCGACCCCGAGACGCAAATTACTGGGCTAGCCACCTTGCAGGAGGCTGGCCCAGCTCAGTTGAGCTTTCTGGCAAATCCTCAATACCGCAAATACCTGGCAAGTTCCCAGGCGGCTGCGCTATTGCTCAAAGAGGCCGATGCCGACGGTTTTGCCGGCAATGCGCTGGTGGTGCCGGATCCTTACCTGGCTTACGCACGCATCTCGCACCTGTTCGATCCCAAGCCAAAAGCTACTGCGGGTGTTCATCCCACAGCAGTGATTGCGCCGGATGCGGTGGTTGATCCAAGCGCCAGCATCGGCCCGTTCGTGGTGATCGAGGCCGGTGTGCGAATCGGCGCGCAGGTCACCCTGGGCGCACATTGCGTCATCGGTGCCCGCAGTGAAATCGGTGAGGGCGGCTGGCTCGCTCCGCGAGTGACGCTGTACCACGACGTGCGCATCGGCAAGCGTGTGGTGATCCAGTCTGGCGCGGTGCTCGGCGGTGAGGGCTTCGGCTTTGCCAACGAAAAAGGCATCTGGCAGAAAATCGCCCAGATCGGTGGCGTGACCATCGGCGATGACGTGGAGATTGGCGTGAATACCGCTATCGACCGCGGTGCCTTGGCCGATACCGTGATCGGCAATGGCGTGAAGCTCGACAACCAGATTCAGATTGCGCACAACGTCCAGGTCGGTGATCACACCGCCATGGCAGCGTGCGTCGGTATCTCCGGCAGCACCAAGATCGGCAAGCACTGCATGCTCGCTGGCGGCGTCGGTCTGGTGGGTCACATTGATATTTGCGACAACGTTTTCCTCACCGGGATGACCATGGTGACCCACTCGATTACCGAGCCGGGTGCCTATTCTTCCGGTACAGCCATGCAACCGGCGGCCGAATGGCGCAAAAGCGCGGCCCGCATCCGTCAGCTCGATGACCTTGCGCGACGTTTGAAACAGCTGGAAAAGCGCGTTGGGGAAGTGACCCCCGGCGGCAATGCTTCATCTGATGGCTGATACCATTTCCATATCAAGTGTGCACAGCCTCTAGACTGCCTCCTTGATTTGCTAGAGGAGTGCGCGTCAGTCGCGCTCCCAATCTTTACATAGGCTTCCCCCCGAAATGATGGACATCAACGAGATTCGCGAATACCTGCCTCACCGTTACCCGTTCCTGCTGGTGGACCGGGTGGTGGAACTGGACACTGAAGGCAAGCGCATTCGCGCCTACAAGAATGTCAGCATCAACGAACCATTCTTCAATGGTCACTTCCCGGCGCATCCAATCATGCCGGGCGTGTTGATCATCGAAGCGATGGCTCAGGCTGCCGGGATCCTCGGTTTCAAAATGCTCGATGTGAAGCCTGCCGACGGCACGCTGTATTACTTCGTCGGTTCCGACAAACTGCGTTTCCGTCAGCCGGTTCTGCCGGGTGACCAACTGATCCTTGAGGCCAGGTTCATCAGTTGCAAGCGTCAGATCTGGAAGTTCGAGTGCCAGGCTTCGGTCGACGGCAAGCCGGTCTGCTCCGCTGAAATCATCTGTGCGGAACGCAAGCTATGAGTTTGATTGACCCTCGCGCAATCATCGATCCGTCGGCCGTTCTGGCTGACGGCGTCGAGGTCGGCCCGTGGTCGATCATCGGCGCAGGTGTGGAAATCGGCGAGGGTACCGTAATCGGGCCGCATGTGGTCCTCAAAGGCCCGACCCGGATTGGCAAGCACAATCGCATCTACCAGTTTTCCTCGGTAGGCGAAGATACGCCCGATCTGAAATACAAAGGTGAAGAAACCCGTCTGGTGATTGGTGACCACAATGTCATCCGCGAAGGCGTGACCATTCACCGTGGCACTGTTCAGGATCGCTCCGAAACAACGCTGGGCGACCACAACCTGATCATGGCCTATGCCCACATCGGTCACGACAGTGTGATCGGCAACAACTGCATTCTGGTCAACAACACGGCGTTGGCCGGACATGTACATGTCGACGACTGGGCGATCCTTTCCGGGTTCACCCTGGTTCATCAGTATTGCCACATCGGCGCCCACAGCTTTTCCGGCATGGGCACCGCCATCGGCAAGGACGTTCCGGCGTTCGTGACCGTATTCGGCAACCCGGCTGAAGCGCGCAGCATGAACTTCGAAGGTATGCGCCGTCGCGGTTTCAGTGAAGACGCCATTCACGCCCTGCGTCGCGCCTATAAAACCGTGTATCGCCAAGGGCTGACCGTGGAACAGGCGCTGGCCGAACTGGCCGAACCTGCTGCGCAGTTCCCGGAAGTCGCGCTGTTTCGTGACTCGATTCAGTCATCGACTCGCGGCATCACCCGCTGATCATGGCCAATCTGCGTATTGCGCTGGTGGCGGGCGAGGCTTCCGGTGATATTTTGGGCGCCGGTCTGATGCGCGCCCTCAAGGCGCAACATCCGGCGGTCGAGTTCATCGGTGTCGGCGGTCCGTTGATGCAGGCCGAAGGCCTGACGTCCTACTTCCCCATGGAACGTTTGTCGGTCATGGGGCTGGTGGAAGTGCTCGGGCGGCTACGCGAGTTGCTCAAGCGCCGCAAGGACCTGATCGCCACGTTGATTTCCGAGAAACCGGATGTGTTCATCGGCATCGACGCCCCGGATTTCAATCTCAATATCGAACTCAAGCTGCGGCAGGCCGGGATCAAGACCGTGCACTACGTCAGCCCTTCGGTGTGGGCGTGGCGCCAGAAGCGCGTGCTGAAGATTCGCGAAGGCTGCGACCTGATGCTGACGCTGTTGCCGTTCGAAGCGAAATTCTACGAAGAGAAAGGCGTGCCGGTACGGTTCGTCGGTCATACGTTGGCCGATACCATTGCGCTGCAGGCTGATCGCGCCGCTGCGCGTGCCGAACTGGGCTTGCCCGACGGTCCGCTGGTGGCATTGATGCCTGGCAGTCGTGGTGGCGAAGTTGGTCGCCTGGGCGCATTGTTCCTCGATACGGCCGAGCGCCTGCGGGCCATGCGTCCGGGACTGCGCTTTGTCATACCGTGCGCCAATGCCGAGCGTCGCGCTCAGCTCGAGGAGCTGCTCGCGGGTCGCGACTTGCCGGTAACCCTGCTCGACGGCAAATCCCATCTGGCCCTAGCGGCGTGCAACGCGGTGTTGATCGCTTCCGGCACGGCCACGCTTGAAGCGTTGCTGTACAAGCGGCCAATGGTCGTCGCGTATCGCCTGGCGCCGCTGACGTTCTGGATTCTCAAGCGCATGGTCAAGAGTCCGTATGTGTCTTTGCCAAACCTGCTGGCCCAGCGTCTGCTGGTCCCGGAATTGTTGCAGGATGATGCAACGGTCGAGGCCCTGGCGCAGACCCTGTCGCCGCTGATCGAAGGTGGCGAAGAGCAGACCCGTGGCTTCGACGAGATTCATCGCACGCTGCGGCTGGACGCCTCCAATCAGGCGGCGGACGCCGTCCTCAACCTGATCGGTCAATCACGATGAGCAAGAAAGATATGCAGATGGGCCTGGATTTCACCCTGGTCGCCGAAGTCGAAGAACTGGTAGCCGGTGTCGATGAAGTCGGTCGCGGCCCGTTGTGCGGTGCAGTGGTGACGGCGGCGGTGATTCTCGATCCGAACCGGCCGATTCTCGGCCTCAATGACTCGAAGAAACTCACCGAAGCCAAGCGTGAGAAGCTCTACGACGAGATCATCGAGAAGTCCCTGAGCTGGTGCATCGCCCGTGCCGAAGTCGAGGAAATCGACGAGCTGAACATCCTGCACGCGACCATGCTCGCCATGCAGCGTGCGGTGGCCGGACTGCATGTGCAGCCGAAACTGGCGATGATCGATGGCAACCGCTGCCCGAAACTGCCGATGCGCGCCGAAGCGGTGGTACAGGGCGACGGCAAGGTGCCGGCCATCGCTGCTGCGTCGATTCTGGCCAAGGTCAGCCGCGACCGTGAAATGGCTGCGTTCGAATTGATCTACCCGGGCTACGGCATCGGTGGCCACAAAGGCTACCCGACGCCCGTTCATCTGGAAGCGTTGGCACGGCTCGGGCCGACACCGATTCACCGGCGCTCGTTCGCCCCGGTGCGTCAGGCTTACGAGGCGCTCGAAGGCCTGACGCAGGTTTAGTCGCAAGGCTGATGTTTTGTTCGAGGCCCGGTACAATCCGGGCCTTGTTGTCTCTATGTAACTGGACAGGATCACTATGCCGGCTTCATTCGTTCATCTACGCCTGCACACTGAATACTCCCTGGTCGACGGGCTGGTGCGGATCAAGCCACTGGTCAAGGCGCTGACCGGCATGAACATGCCGGCCGTGGCGGTCACTGATCAGAACAACATGTGTTCTCTGGTCAAATTCTATAAAAACACCATGGGCGCAGGCATCAAGCCGATCTGCGGCGCCGACCTGTGGCTGTCGAACAAGGATCCGGACGCGCCACTGAGCCGGATCAGCCTGTTGGTGATGAACGCCAAGGGCTATCGCAACCTTACCGAGCTGATCTCGCGCGGCTTCATCGACGGTCAGCGCAACGGCATGATCATCATCGAGCGCGAATGGGTCGCCGAGGCCAACGAAGGCCTGATCATGCTGTCCGCCGCCAAAGAAGGCGAGATCGGCATGGCCATGATTGGCGGCAACCCGGCCGAGGCCGAAGCGCTGGCGCGGGAATGGATGGCGGTGTTCCCGGACCGTTTCTATCTGGAAATCCAGCGCACCAATCGCCCCAACGATGAAGAACAGTTGCACGGCGCCGTGGCCCTGGCCGACAAGCTTGGCGCACCGCTGGTGGCAACCAACGATGTGCGCTTTATCAAGCAGGAAGATTTCGCAGCCCACGAAACCCGCGTGTGCATCGGTGAGGGCCGCGCCCTCGACGATCCGCGGCGCTCGAAGAATTACAGCGACCAGCAATACCTCAAAAGCGCCGAGGAAATGGCCGAGCTGTTCAGCGACATTCCCGACGCCATCGAAAACACCGTCGAGATTGCCAAGCGCTGCAACATTGAAGTGAAGCTGGGTACGCACTTCCTGCCCAACTTCCCGATTCCCGATGGCATGACCATCGACGAATACTTCCGCAAAGTCTCTTTCGATGGTCTCGAAGAACGCCTCGCGGTGCTGCTGCCCAAGGACACCACTGAAGACTACGAAGCCAAGCGTCAGGTCTATGTCGACCGCTTGAATTTCGAGCTGGATATCATCATCCAGATGGGCTTCCCCGGTTACTTCCTGATCGTGATGGACTTTATCCAGTGGGCCAAGAATAACGGCGTGCCGGTGGGGCCTGGCCGGGGGTCGGGTGCCGGCTCGCTGGTGGCCTATGTGCAGAAGATCACCGACCTTGATCCGCTGGAATACGACCTGCTGTTCGAACGTTTCCTTAACCCGGAACGGGTATCGATGCCCGACTTCGACGTCGACTTCTGCATGGACGGTCGTGACCGGGTGATCGACTACGTGGCCGAGAAATACGGTCGCAACGCGGTAAGCCAGATCATCACTTTCGGTTCCATGGCCGCCAAGGCTGTGGTGCGCGACGTTGCGCGGGTGCAGGGCAAGTCCTACGGCCTGGCGGATCGTCTGTCGAAGATGATTCCGTTCGAAGTCGGCATGACCCTGGAAAAAGCCTACGAGCAGGAAGAAATCCTGCGTGACTTCATCAAGGTCGATGAAGAAGCGGCGGAAATCTGGGAGATGGCGCGCAAGCTCGAGGGCGTGGTGCGTAACGTCGGCAAGCACGCCGGTGGTGTGGTGATCGCCCCGACCAAGTTGACCGACTTCTCGCCGATCTATTGCGACGAGGCCGGTGACGGCCTGGTAACCCAGTTCGACAAGGACGACGTGGAGGCAGCCGGTCTGGTGAAGTTCGACTTCCTCGGCCTGCGGACCCTGACGATCATCGACTGGGCGCTGAAAACGATCAACCGCGACCGCGCCAAGGTCAATGAGCCGCCGCTGGACATCGCGTTTATCCCGCTCGACGACAAGCCGACGTACAGCCTGCTGCAGAAAGCCGAAACCACCGCGGTGTTCCAGCTTGAATCGCGCGGCATGAAAGAGCTGATCAAAAAGCTCAAGCCCGACTGCCTGGAAGACTTGATCGCACTGGTGGCGCTGTTCCGTCCGGGCCCGCTGCAGTCGGGCATGGTGGACGACTTCATCAACCGTAAGCACGGTCGCGCCGAACTGGCGTACCCGCACTCCGACTACCAGTACGAAGGCCTCAAGCCGGTACTGGCGCCGACGTACGGCATCATCCTGTATCAGGAACAGGTGATGCAGATCGCCCAGGTCATGGCCGGTTACACCCTCGGTGGTGCGGACATGCTGCGGCGAGCTATGGGCAAGAAGAAACCCGAGGAAATGGCCAAGCAGCGCGGCGGTTTCATTGAAGGTTGCGCGACCAACAATATCGACGCCGACCTCGCCGGTAACATTTTCGACCTGGTAGAGAAATTCGCCGGTTACGGCTTCAACAAATCCCACTCCGCCGCCTACGGCCTGGTGTCGTACCAGACTGCCTGGCTGAAGGCTCACTACCCGGCGCCGTTCATGGCCGCGGTGCTGTCGGCGGATATGCACAACACCGACAAGGTCGTGACCTTGATCGAGGAAGTGCGCACGATGAAGCTACGCCTCGACGCGCCGGACGTGAACACCTCGGAGTTCAAGTTCACGGTGAACGATGAGGGCCGGATCATCTATGGCCTGGGCGCGATCAAAGGCGTAGGCGAGGGGCCGGTTGAGGCGATCACTGAGGCGCGTCTGGCGGGGCCGTTCAAGGATCTGTTCGATTTCTGCGCCCGGGTCGACCTCAAGCGCATCAACAAACGCACGCTCGACGGCTTGATCCGCAGCGGCGCTCTGGATCGCCTTGGCCCGTACTTCCACGATGAGCAAAAAGCCTACCAGGCCAACATCGACCGCAACCGCGCGGTGCTGCTGACGGCCATGGAAGAGGCGATCAAGGCCGCCGAACAAACTGCACGTACTCAGGACAGCGGGCACTCGGACCTGTTCGGTGGTCTGTTCGTCGAAGAAGACGCTGACGTTTACGCCAACCATCGCAAGGCCAAGGAGTTGACGCTCAAGGAGCGGCTCAAAGGGGAGAAAGACACCCTGGGCCTGTACCTGACCGGTCACCCGATTGATGAATACGAAGGTGAAATCCGTCGTTTCGCCCGCCAGCGCATCATTGATCTGAAACCGGCGCGTGATACCCAGACCGTCGCGGGCATGATCATTGCGCTGCGGGTCATGAAGAACAAGAAGGGCGACAAGATGGGGTTCATCACCCTGGATGACCGCTCTGGACGCATCGAGGCCTCGCTGTTTTCCGAGTCGTTCCATGCGGCGCAGTCGCTGTTGCAGACTGACGCGATGGTGGTCGTCGAAGGCGAGGTCAGCAATGACGACTTCTCCGGCGGCCTGAAGCTGCGGGTCAAGCGCGTGATGAGCATGGAAGACGCCCGGACCAACCTGGCCGAAAGCCTGCGTCTGAAGCTGCAGACTCAGGACCTGAAGGGTGATCAGCTACGCTGGTTGGGTGAGCTGCTCAAGCGTCATCGCGGCGCGTGTCCGGTCACCATGGAGTACACCAGCCCCGATGCGAAGACCTTGCTGCAGTTCGGCGAGACCTGGCGAATCGATCCGGCGGATGCCTTGATTCAAGCCCTGCGTGACCAGTTCGGGCGAGACAACGTCTTCCTCCAATACCGTTGACCGGCAAGTGCCATCATTGCGCTTGTCCACAACCTGAATTTTTAATCTCGACCTCAGCGCGCCTCTCCCTTAAGGTAGGGCGCGAATAGACAACCGGCCGGCCCAAGCTCACTTGGGACACGACCCAAGACGGACGCCTATGAACCCGAATTTTCTAGATTTCGAACAGCCGATCGCCGACCTGCAAGCCAAGATCGAAGAGTTGCGCTTGGTCGGTAATGACAATTCGCTGAATATCGGCGATGAGATCTCCCGCCTGCAGGACAAGAGCCGCACGCTGACCGAAGACATCTTCGGCAAGCTGACCAGCTGGCAGATCGCTCGCCTGGCGCGTCACCCGAAACGCCCGTACACCCTGGATTACATCGAGCACATCTTCACCGAGTTCGACGAACTGCACGGCGACCGTCACTTCTCCGACGATGCGGCCATTGTTGGCGGTGTGGCACGTCTGGATGATCAACCGGTGATGATCATCGGTCACCAGAAGGGTCGTGAAGTGCGCGAGAAGGTACGCCGCAACTTCGGCATGCCGCGTCCGGAAGGCTACCGCAAGGCCTGCCGTCTGATGGAGATGGCCGAGCGTTTCAAGATGCCGATCCTGACCTTCATCGACACCCCGGGTGCTTACCCTGGCATCGACGCCGAAGAGCGCAACCAGAGCGAAGCGATTGCCTGGAACCTGCGTGTGATGTCGCGCCTGAAAACCCCGATCATCGCCACCGTTATCGGTGAAGGTGGTTCCGGCGGTGCACTGGCCATCGGCGTGTGCGATCAACTGAACATGCTGCAGTACTCGACCTACGCGGTGATCTCGCCTGAAGGTTGCGCTTCGATTCTGTGGAAAACCGCAGAAAAAGCGCCGGACGCTGCTGAGGCGATGGGCATCACCGCCGAGCGCCTGAAAGGCTTGGGCATCGTCGATAAAGTCATCGGCGAGCCACTGGGCGGCGCCCACCGTGACCCGGCTGCTGCCGCTGCGTCGATCCGTGCCGAACTGAGCTCGCAACTGGCGATGCTGCAAAAGTTCGACAACGAAGCGCTGCTCAAGCGCCGTTACGATCGACTGATGAGCTACGGTCTCTAAGAGATCTCGCAATACCCAATGTGGGAGCGGGCTTGCTCGCGAAAGCGGTATAACAGTCGACAGATGTGTTGAATGTTGAAACGCCTTCGCGAGCAAGCCCGCTCCCACATTTGATTTGGGCAAAGAGTTAGATAGAGGTCAGTCCGTGAGTGATCTGCCTACCCGGCTTCTGCTGAACCTTGCAGCCTGGCGCAATGCCAGGACCTGGCATATCGCGTTCTCCGGTGGCCTGGACTCCACCGTCCTGCTGCATCTGCTTGCCGATCTCGCCAAACACCATTCCCTGCCGGCGCTCAGCGCAATCCATATCCATCACGGCCTCCAGGCTGTGGCTGATGCGTGGCCGCAACATTGCCAGTTGGTTTGCGACACGCTGGGCGTGCCGCTGCTGATCGAGCGCGTGAGCGTGCAACCGGGGGCGAGCCTTGAGCGGGCGGCGCGGGATGCGCGGTACGCGGTGTTCAGTGCGCTGACGCAAGCTGATGACGTACTGCTCACCGGCCAGCATCGCGATGATCAGGCGGAAACGCTGTTATTTCGCCTGTTGCGTGGCGCCGGTGTCAGGGGGCTTGGCGCGATGCCGCAGCAGCGTCCGGTGGGGCAGGGCACGCTGATTCGCCCGTTGCTGGATGTTGCTCGAACCGAGCTTGAACGTTACGCAAAGGCTCACCAGTTGCGCTGGATCGAAGACCCGTCAAACCAGGACCGGCAGTTCTCGCGCAACTACCTGCGCCATCAGGTCATGCCGCTGCTGAGCGGACGCTGGCCGCAAGCGCAGGCGAGCATGGCCCGTAGCGCAGCGCATCTGCGTGAGGCTCAGGGGCTGCTCGATGAACTGGCGCAGATGGATCTCGCGCAGGCCTCGACCGCCCATGATTTCCAATGGCTGCGATTGCCGTCGCTGGAGTTGGCGCCGCTGACCGCGCTGTCTGCTGCACGTCAGCGCAATGCGCTCAGCCACTGGCTCGAACCGCTGACCCGTTTGCCGGACACTGACCATTGGTCGGGTTGGGCAAATCTTTGCGACGCAGCCATTGATGCTTCCCCAGTGTGGCGTCTGGCCGATGGCGAGCTGCATCGCAGCGCCGGCCGGGTATGGTGGCTAAGCGGCGACTGGCTGCACGCGCCAGCGGTCACCATTGACTGGCGTGACCCGTCGGCAGCGCT
The DNA here is from genome assembly GCF_034008635.1 of Pseudomonas sp. P8_229. NCBI lineage: Bacteria > Pseudomonadati > Pseudomonadota > Gammaproteobacteria > Pseudomonadales > Pseudomonadaceae > Pseudomonas > Pseudomonas sp. P8_229. Next base: position 4,294,084 of record NZ_CP125378.1, read on the forward strand.
ACGCTTGCCGAATAACGGGCGTGTCATGTTCAGCGGGCAGACTCCCGTCGGGCCGTTGCGGATTGGTTATCGGCAGGGCGGCGAAGTGATGCATCTGGCGGAGCGCGGCCACCGCGATCTCAAGCGCCTGCTCAATGAACGCGCGGTGCCGGCCTTCGTCCGTGGCAGATTGCCGCTGCTGTTTCGCGGTGCAGAATTGCTTGCGGTGGCGAACCTGCCGGGCCTTGACAGGCATGGGCAGGACGACTGGAGTTTGCATTGGCAGCCAACAGGCGAAGATCAAGGTTTGAGCTGAAAGGAGCATTCCGGTAGACTACGCTCCCTTCTTGATACAACTTCTGTGGATTCGCCTGAATTGCAGGAGTTGCCGATTACCAAGCAGTCTTTGCTGGGCGATTCCAAAAAATGTGTAGCGAGCAACGTACCGGTGTTTCATCTGCCGGTCTGTCCCAACGCGGCGGTTTTTTTGAAAGGTGCACTGTGATTAATGCAGGTGATCGGGGGCTTCGGCCTTCCTTCGCTTTCCCCGGCGGCTCGTACCGCTTTAACGCAGACTTCTAGGGTTTTTCATGACGCGCTACATATTCGTCACGGGCGGTGTTGTTTCTTCATTGGGGAAAGGCATTGCCTCGGCTTCATTGGCGGCCATCCTGGAGGCGCGGGGGCTTAAGGTCACCATGCTTAAGCTGGATCCGTACATCAACGTCGACCCGGGCACCATGAGCCCGTTCCAGCACGGTGAAGTGTTCGTCACCCACGACGGCGCCGAAACCGACCTGGACCTGGGCCACTACGAGCGGTTCATCCGCACGACCATGACCCAGAACAACAACTTCACCACCGGTCGTGTCTACGAGCACGTGCTGCGCAAAGAGCGTCGTGGTGACTACCTGGGTGCAACCATCCAGGTGATTCCGCACATCACTGACGAAATCAAGCGCCGCATCATCAAGGGTGCTGGCGATGCTGACGTGGCGATGGTTGAAATCGGTGGCACCGTGGGTGACATCGAGTCGCAACCGTTCCTCGAAGCCATCCGTCAACTGCGTTTCGAAGTCGGCGCCAAGCGCGCGATGCTGATGCACCTGACGCTGGTGCCCTACATCGCCACCGCTGGCGAGACCAAGACCAAGCCAACTCAGCACTCGGTAAAAGAGCTGCGTTCGATCGGCCTGCAGCCAGACGTGCTGGTGTGCCGTTCCGATCACCCGATCGACGTCTCGTCGCGTCGCAAGATCGCTCAGTTCACCAACGTTGAAGAGCGTGCGGTGATCGCGCTGGAAGACGCCGACACCATCTACAAGATCCCGGGCATCCTGCACTCGCAGGGTCTGGACGATTTCGTCGTCGAGCGTTTCGGTCTGCAATGCGGCAGCGCTGATCTGTCCGAGTGGGAAGCAGTGGTTGACGCCAAGCTGAACCCGGAACACGAAGTGACCATCGCCATGGTCGGCAAGTACATGGAACTGCTGGACGCCTACAAGTCGCTGATCGAAGCGATGAGTCATGCCGGTATCAGCAACCGCACCAAGGTCAACCTGCGTTACATCGATTCCGAAGACATCGAGAACCAGGGCACTGCGCTGCTCGAAGGTGTCGACGCGATCCTCGTACCGGGCGGCTTCGGTCTGCGTGGCGTTGAAGGCAAGATCACTGCTGTTCAGTACGCTCGCGAAAACAAGGTTCCGTACCTGGGTATCTGCCTGGGCATGCAAGTGGCGGTCATCGAGTTCGCTCGTAACGTCATGGGCTGGAAAGACGCCAACTCCACCGAGTTCGATCGCGCCAGCGGTCACCCGGTCGTGGGTCTGATCACCGAGTGGGAAGACGCTACCGGCGCTGTTGAAGTGCGTACCGAAACATCCGATCTGGGCGGCACCATGCGCCTGGGTGCTCAGGAATGCCTGCTCGAAGCTGGCTCCAAGGTGCACGATTGCTACGGCAAGGATGTGATTGTCGAGCGTCACCGTCACCGCTACGAAGTGAACAACAACCTGCTGCCACAAATCATCGAAGCCGGCCTGAAAATCTCCGGTCGCTCCGCTGACGCCGCGCTGGTTGAAGTGGTCGAAGCCCCGGATCATCCATGGTTCGTCGCTTGCCAGTTCCACCCTGAGTTCACCTCGACGCCACGTGACGGTCACCCGCTGTTCAGCGGTTTCGTCAAGGCAGCGTTGGCACAACACCAGAAGAAGGCGTAACCCGATGGCACAGAAGATCATCCGCGTTGGCAACATCGAGATCGCCAACGACAAGCCCATGGTGCTGTTCGGCGGCATGAACGTGCTGGAAAGCCGCGACATGGCCATGCAAGTTTGCGAAGAGTACGTGAAGGTCACCGAGAAACTCGGTATCCCTTACGTGTTCAAGGCCAGTTTCGACAAGGCCAACCGATCTTCTGTGACCTCTTATCGTGGTCCTGGCCTGGAAGAGGGCATGCGCATCTTCCAGGACATCAAACAAGCCTTCGGCGTGCCGATCATCACCGACGTCCACGAGCCTGACCAGGCCGCGGTCGTCGCTGAAGTCTGCGACATCATCCAGCTGCCGGCCTTCCTGTCGCGCCAGACCGATCTGGTCGTCGCGATGGCCAAGACCAATGCAGTCATCAACATCAAGAAAGCCCAGTTCCTCGCGCCTCAGGAAATGAAACATATCCTGAACAAGTGCGTGGAAGCGGGTAACGATCAATTGATCCTCTGCGAGCGTGGTTCGAGCTTCGGCTACAACAATCTCGTGGTGGACATGCTCGGCTTCGGCATCATGAAGCAGTTCGAGTACCCGGTATTCTTCGACGTGACCCATTCGCTGCAAATGCCTGGCGGTCGTTCCGACTCCGCCGGCGGTCGCCGTGCACAGGTCACCGATCTGGCCAAGGCGGGCATGAGCCAGTCGCTGGCGGGGCTGTTCCTCGAAGCACACCCGGACCCGGACAACGCCAAATGCGACGGCCCTTGCGCCTTGCGTCTGGACAAACTGGAGCCATTCCTGGCCCAGCTCAAAGCCTTGGACGAACTGGTGAAGAGTTTTCCGACGGTAGAAACCGCGTAAAGCTCATTTCTCCGGTAAAGTACCGCACGATTTGTCGCACATGCCCTCGGGCATGTGCGTTGTCGTCTGCAAGCTGCCCGCTGCACACCACTTGCCGACGGTAAAAAGATTTCCTCTAGCTGCGTCGTTTTCGTCAACTTTGGAGTGTTTACAACAATGGCAAAAATCGTCGACATCAAAGGTCGTGAAGTCCTCGACTCCCGTGGCAATCCCACCGTGGAAGCGGACGTGCTTCTCGACAACGGCATCATCGGCAGCGCTTGCGCGCCGTCCGGTGCATCCACTGGCTCGCGTGAAGCGCTTGAGCTGCGTGATGGCGACAAGAGCCGTTATCTGGGCAAAGGCGTATTGAAAGCAGTCGCCAACATCAACGGTCCGATCCGCGATCTGCTGCTGGGCACCGACCCAAGCGACCAGAAGGCGCTGGATCACGCGATGATCAAGCTCGACGGTACCGAAAACAAAGCGACCCTGGGCGCCAACGCCATCCTCGCCGTGTCCCTGGCTGCGGCCAAGGCGGCTGCACAGGATCAGGATCTGCCGTTGTACGCACACATCGCCAACCTGAACGGCACCCCGGGTGTGTACTCGATGCCGGTGCCGATGATGAACATCATCAACGGTGGCGAGCACGCCGATAACAACGTCGATATCCAGGAATTCATGGTGCAGCCGGTTGGCGCCAAGTCTTTCTCGGAAGGTCTGCGCATGGGCACCGAGATTTTCCATCACCTCAAAGCTGTGCTGAAGGCTCGTGGCCTGAGCACCGCCGTTGGCGACGAAGGCGGTTTCGCACCGAACCTGGCGTCCAACGAAGACGCGCTGAAAGTGATCTCCGAAGCTGTGGCCAACGCCGGTTACAAGCTGGGCACCGACGTGACCCTGGCACTGGACTGCGCAGCGAGCGAATTCTACGAAGACGGCAAGTACAACCTGTCCGGCGAAGGTCAGGTGTTCACCGCTGAAGGTTTCGCTGATTACCTCAAAGGTCTGACCGAGCGTTATCCAATCATCTCGATCGAAGACGGTCTGGACGAGTCCGACTGGGCAGGCTGGAAGATTCTCACCGACAAGATCGGCGAGAAGACTCAACTGGTGGGCGACGACCTGTTCGTGACCAACACCAAGATCCTGAAAGAAGGCATCGATAAAAAGATCGCCAACTCGATCCTGATCAAGTTCAACCAGATCGGCACCCTGACCGAAACCCTGGAAGCCATCCAGATGGCCAAGGCTGCCGGTTACACCGCCGTGATCTCGCACCGTTCGGGCGAAACCGAAGATTCGACCATTGCCGACCTGGCTGTGGGCACCTCGGCTGGCCAGATCAAGACCGGTTCGCTGTGCCGTTCCGACCGCGTTTCCAAGTACAACCAACTGCTGCGAATCGAAGAGCAGTTGAATGGCAAAGCCAAGTACAACGGTCGCTCCGAGTTCCGCGGCTGATAAGTACGTGGTAAAAAAGACACCGGATTGTGTCGGAAAAGTCGTGACAGCGATGGATTTGCCACTAATCTGATGCCTTATATGCACAAGCCTGGATCTTCCAGGCTTCGTGCTATCAGACGTTTCAAAGTTTTGGCGTGGCTGTCTTTTTTCACTGGATACCTGATATTCGATGCGCAGTCCTTACTGGTTGTTTCTCGTTTTGCTCTTGCTGCTGGCCGGTCTGCAGTACCGTCTGTGGGTGGGCAATGGCAGTCTGGCGCAGGTCGCCGAGCTGAATCAGCAGATTGCTGATCAACACGCCGAGAACGAAGGTTTGCTGGAGCGCAACCGAGTGATGGATGCTGAAGTCAGCGAGTTGAAAAAGGGCATGGAGACCGTTGAAGAGCGGGCTCGTCACGAGTTGGGCATGGTCAAAGACGGCGAAACCCTTTACCAGTTGGCCCAATGATCAATTCCCTTCCGGCCTTCTGGGCCGTGATTCCTGCCGCGGGCGTCGGTGCCCGAATGGCTGCGGACCGTCCCAAGCAATACCTGCAACTGGGCGGACGCACAATTCTCGAACACAGCCTCGGCTGTTTCCTTGACCACCCGAGCCTCAAGGGCCTGGTGGTCAGTCTTGCTGTAGATGATCCTTATTGGCCAAACCTGGCGTGCGCCAGCGATTCGCGGATTCAGCGCGTCGAGGGCGGCTCGGAGCGTTCCGGGTCGGTGCTCAATGCCTTGCTGCATTTGCATGCGCAAGGGGCCGACGATGAGGATTGGGTGCTGGTGCACGACGCGGCACGGCCCAACCTGAGTCGCGACGATCTGGACAAGCTGCTGGCTGAACTGGCGGATGACCCGGTCGGCGGTTTGCTCGCCGTGCCTGCGCGCGACACGCTCAAGCGCGTCGACAAGCACGGTCGCGTGGTCGAAACCGTTGACCGCAGCGTGATCTGGCAGGCCTACACGCCACAGATGTTCCGTCTCGGCGCGCTGCACCGGGCGTTGGCGGACAGTCTGGTGGCGGATGCCGTGATTACCGATGAAGCCTCGGCGATGGAGTGGGCGGGTCTGGCGCCGCGCCTGATCGAAGGGCGGGCGGACAATCTCAAGGTCACCCGGCCTGAAGATCTGGAATGGTTGCGTCAGCGCTGGGCCAATCGCCGCTGAGTGCTGTGGTGTTTGTCAGATTGCCTTCGCGAGCAAGCCCGCTTCCACGTTTGAATGACGCCGAACACAAATTTGCATCCACTGGCGATCCACTGTGGGAGCGAGCCTGCTCGCGAAGGCGATGTTTCAGCCAACCAATACTTTGCTGATACACCGATGACTGTTTAGCTCCGATATTCGGGCCGCTCAGCCAACCCTTCCTTCAAAAAATCCACCAGCTTGCGCACCTTCGGCGACAGATGCCGTTGCTGCGGATACAACGCCCACACCGCCGTATTCGGCGGCTGATGCGCCTCCAGCAGCGAAATCAGCGCCCCGTTGTGCAAATGCTCCAGCACGTAATAGTCCGGTAACTGACACAGGCCGACCCCTTGCAGCGCCGCATCCAGCACCGCTTGCCCACTGTTGCAGCGCCAGTTTCCCTGTACGCGCTGGGAAAATTCCCGCCCGTTCTGTTCCAGTTGCCACAAGTCCGAACTGCCGATCAGGCAATTGTGCCGACTCAGTTCCGACAAACTGTGTGGGCGACCGTACCTTTCCAGGTAGGACGGTGACGCACACAGGTACATGCGCCGTGGCGCCAGCCGCGTGGCGACCAGTCGCGAATCCTGCAGCCGGCCGAGGCGGATCGCCAGATCCAGCCCCTCATGCACCAGATCGAGCTGGCGGTTGCTCAGTTCGATGTCGACGCGCAATTGCGGGTATTGGCCCATGAACCGCGTCACCAGCGGCACGATGAACCGCTCGCCGTAGGCTACGGCGCAGGTCATGCGCAGCATGCCTTTGGGCTCGCTGGTCAGGTCGCCGACTGCGCGCAGGGCTTCTTCGCGACCGTCCTGCAGGCGTTGGCAATGCTGCAGAAAGGTCTGTCCGGCCTCGGTCAGGGTGACGCGACGGGTACTGCGATAAAGCAGACGCGTCTGCAAGCGCTCCTCCAATCGTACGATTTGTCGACTGATGTGCGAGGAAGAAACCCCAAGGCGTTCTGCTGCTGCGGTGAATTGGCTGCATTCGGCGACGGCGACGAACTCGTCGATACCTTCCCAGCGGTTTTCGGACATTTGATTATCCCTGTACAGCAATAATATTTTGCATTTGTCCTGATTATTCATCAGATCGCGCTGTACTACACTCGCGGTCTGGTTTTTTATTCAATGGATTCACTGGAGAGTCAGCATGATCAAGTCGCGCGCCGCCGTTGCCTTCGAGGCCAAGAAGCCGCTGGAAATCGTAGAAGTCGATGTCGCCATGCCCAAGGCCGGTGAAGTGTTGCTGCGCGTGGTGGCCTCCGGGGTTTGCCACACTGACGCCTACACCCTGTCCGGTGCTGACCCGGAAGGTATCTTCCCGTCGATCCTCGGCCATGAAGGCGGCGCTATCGTTGAAGCCATCGGCGAGGGCGTGACCTCGGTCGCCGTTGGTGATCACGTGATTCCGCTCTACACCCCGGAATGCGGCCAGTGCAAATTCTGCAAGTCGGGCAAGACCAACCTGTGTCAGGCGATTCGCGCCACCCAGGGCAAAGGCCTGATGCCGGACGGCACTTCGCGCTTTTCCTACAAGGGCGAAACGATTTTCCACTACATGGGCACCTCGACCTTCTCCGAGTACACCGTGCTCCCGGAAATCTCCGTAGCGAAAATCTCCAAGGACGCGCCGCTGGAAAAGGTCTGCCTGCTCGGTTGCGGCGTGACCACCGGTATCGGTGCGGTGCTCAACACCGCCAAGGTCAAGCCAGGTGACACCGTGGCGATCTTCGGTCTGGGCGGCATCGGTCTGTCGGCCGTCATCGGTGCGGTGAAAGCCAAGGCTGCGCGGATCATCGCCATCGACATCAACCCGGCCAAGTTTGAAATCGCCAAGCAACTGGGCGCGACTGACTGCGTGAATCCGAAGGATTTCGATCGACCAATCCAGGAAGTGATCGTCGACATGACCGATGGCGGCGTCGACTTCTCCTTCGAGTGCATCGGCAACGTGCAGCTGATGCGCGCAGCGCTTGAGTGCTGCCACAAGGGTTGGGGCGAATCGGTGATCATCGGCGTGGCCGGAGCCGGTCAGGAAATCGCTACCCGTCCGTTCCAGTTGGTGACCGGTCGCGTCTGGCGCGGTTCGGCGTTCGGCGGCGTGCGTGGTCGTACCGAGTTGCCAAGCTATGTCGACATGGCCCAGAGCGGCGAGATCCCGCTGGATACCTTCATCACCCACACCATGGGTCTGGAAGATATCAACAAGGCCTTCGACCTGATGCACGAAGGCAAGAGCATCCGTACCGTCATTCATTTCTAAACGCAGCGCCAAGCTACAAGCTTCAGGCGGCAAGTCAGGGCGCTTTTGCCTTTTCTTGAAGCTCGAAGCTTGCCGCTTGCAGCTGGGAGAATCCCATGAGTCTGGAAAACATCTCCTGTCAGAAAAGTTTCGGCGGTTGGCACAAGCGCTATCGCCATCGCTCCGACGTGCTCGGCTGCGACATGGTGTTTGCCGTGTACCTGCCGCCGCAAGCAGAGCAGGGCGGTCAGTTGCCGGTGCTGTACTGGTTGTCGGGGTTGACCTGCACCGACGAGAACTTCATGCAGAAGGCCGGGGCGATGCGCATGGCGGCCGAACTCGGGCTGATCATCGTCGCGCCGGACACCAGCCCGCGTGGCCCGGATGTGCCGGGTGACCCGGATGGCGCCTGGGACTTCGGCCACGGCGCCGGGTTCTACCTGAATGCCACACAGGAACCGTGGTCGCGGCACTATCGGATGCATGACTACGTCGTGCAGGAATTGCCTGCACTGGTTGAAGCGCATTTCCCGGCCTCGGACAAGCGCAGCATCAGCGGCCACTCCATGGGCGGCCACGGGGCGTTGGTCTGCGCGCTGCGCAATCCGGGGCGTTACCAGTCGGTGTCGGCGTTTTCGCCGATCAACAACCCGATGGATTGTCCGTGGGGGCAGAAGGCGTTCTCCCGTTACCTGGGTGAAGACCGCTCCAAGTGGAAAGAATGGGATGCCTGCGCGCTGATCGCAGAGGCCGAAGAGAAACTGCCATTGTTGGTGGACCAGGGCGATCGCGATGATTTCCTCGAAAACCAGCTCAAGCCCGAGGCTCTGCAACAAGCGGCAAAACAAGCGGGTCATCCGCTGACGTTGCGCCTGCAACCGGGCTACGACCACAGCTATTTCTTCATCGCAAGCTTCATTGACGACCACTTGCAGCATCACGCACGCGCCCTGCGCGGTTAATGCAGGTAGAATCACGCCCTGACAAAAATCGGGGCGTTTTTTTTATGCGTATTGGCCACGGCTACGATGTGCACCGTTTCGCTGAAGGCGATTTCATTACTCTGGGCGGCGTGCGCATTGCACACGGCTTCGGGCTGCTCGCTCACTCCGACGGTGACGTCCTGCTGCACGCCTTGAGCGATGCCTTGCTCGGCGCCGCTGCGCTGGGCGATATCGGCAAACACTTTCCGGACACCGACCCGCAATTCAAGGGCGCTGACAGTCGTGTGCTGCTGCGTCATGTGGTCGCGCTGATCCATGCCAAGGGCTGGAAAATCGGTAACGTCGATAACACCATCGTTGCCCAGGCGCCGAAAATGGCCCCGCATATCGAATCGATGCGCGCGTTGATCGCCGCCGATCTTCAAGTTGAGTTGGATCAAGTGAACGTGAAAGCTACCACCACCGAAAAGCTTGGCTTTGTCGGTCGCGAAGAAGGCATCGCCGTGCATTCCGTTGCCTTGTTGCTGCGCGCATGAACGAACTGCAATTGCTTGGCCCACGCGCCTATGGCGAACCCCTGGGTACTGCGGTACTGAAAGCCATCGCGGAAGATTTTCAGGTCGATGAAGTGCTCGACATCCCGTTCAGCGGCGATGGCGAACACCTGTGGATCTGGGTGGAAAAACGCGGCCTGAACACCGAAGAAGCAGCGCGGCGGATTGCCAAGGCGGCCGGCGTGCCATTACGCACCGTCAGCTATGCGGGGCTCAAGGATCGGCAGGCGCTGACCCGCCAGTGGTTCAGCGTGCAACTGCCGGGCAAGGCTGATCCGGATCTGTCGGCAGCGGAAAACGACACGCTGAAGATCCTCAAGACCACGCGCCACAAGCGCAAGCTGCAACGCGGCGCGCATTCGGCCAACGGCTTTACCTTGCGCCTGACCCAGTTCGCCGGCGACAAGGAGGCGATCGAGCAGCGTCTGCAACTGATCGTCAAACAAGGCATCCCCAATTATTTCGGCGCCCAGCGTTTCGGCCATGACGGCGGCAACGTCGTTGATGCGCGTGCCTGGGCCGCGCGCAAGGCGCTGCCGGAGCAGCGCAATGTGCGCTCGCGGCTGCTGTCGACGGCGCGCAGTTTTCTGTTCAATCAAGTGCTGGCGGCGCGGGTGGCTGATGGCACCTGGCAGCAGGCGCAGGTTGGCGATCTGCTGGCGTTCACCGACAGCCGCAGTTTTTTCCCGGCGGGTGTTGCCGAATGCAGCGATCCGCGCCTGGCGATTCTCGACCTGCACCCGACCGGGCCGCAGTGGGGCGAAGGTGACTCACCGGCCGCCGGCGCTGTCCATGATCTGGAGCAGGGGATTGCCGAGCGTGAAGCGGATCTGCGCGATTGGTTGATCAATGCCGGAATGAGCCACGAACGTCGCATCCTGCGGCTGCCCATTGGCGGGTTGTCGTGGCATTATCCCCAGCCTGACATTCTGCAACTGGAATTCGTCCTCCCGGCCGGATGCTTCGCCACCGTATTGGTGCGCGAGCTCGTTGATCTGGTGCCGGTGGGGCAGACGGACAGCCCATGCGTATTCTGATTTCTAACGACGATGGGGTAACCGCACCCGGTCTCGCCGCGCTTTATGCTGCGCTGGCGGATTACACCGAATGCGTGGTTATCGCCCCGGAGCAGGACAAAAGCGGCGCCAGCAGTTCGCTGACGCTCGACCGTCCGTTGCACCCGCAATACCTGGCCAACGGTTTCATCAGTCTCAACGGTACGCCGACCGACTGCGTGCACCTGGGCCTCAACGGCCTGCTGGAGCGCGAGCCGGACATGGTGGTTTCCGGGATCAACCTCGGCGCCAACCTTGGCGATGACGTGCTGTATTCCGGCACCGTGGCGGCAGCCCTTGAAGGGCGCTTTCTCGAGCGGCCCTCGTTTGCCTTCTCGCTGTGTTCGCGACAGGTGGACAATCTGGCGACAGCGGCACATTTCGCGCGCAAACTGGTCGAGGCCCACGCCGGGCTGGACCTGCCGCCGCGCACGGTGCTGAACGTGAACATCCCCAATCTGCCGATCGACCACATTCGTGGCATTCAGCTGACCCGTCTGGGCCATCGCGCCCGCGCGGCGGCACCGATGAAAGTGGTCGATCCGCGTGGCAAGGCCGGTTACTGGATTGCCGCTGCCGGGGATGCCGAAGATGGCGGCCCGGGCACTGACTTTCATGCGGTGATGCAGGGTTATGTGTCGATCACGCCATTGCAGCTCGATCGCACCTTCAACGACGCCTTCAGGAATCTGGACGGCTGGCTGGAGGGACTGCGCTGATGGCCCGTGAACACGAAGACCGACTGCGCAGCGGTATCGGCATGACGTCGCAGCGCACGCGTGAACGTCTGATCCAGCGTCTTTATGAAGAAGGCCTGTCCAACGCCAAGGTGCTGGAAGTGATCCGCCGTACACCGCGTCATCTGTTTGTCGATGAAGCGCTGGCGCACCGCGCCTATGAAGACACCGCGCTGCCGATCGGCCACAACCAGACCATCTCCCAGCCTTATATGGTGGCGCGCATGAGCGAGCTGCTGCTGGAGGCGGGCCCGTTGGACAAGGTGCTGGAAATCGGTACCGGTTCGGGCTATCAGACGGCGGTGCTGTCGCAACTGGTTGAACGGGTGTTCTCGGTCGAGCGCATCAAGGTCCTGCAGGACCGGGCCAAGGAGCGCCTGGTCGAACTGAACCTGCGCAACGTGGTGTTCCGCTGGGGCGATGGCTGGGAAGGCTGGCCGGCGCTGGCGCCGTACAACGGCATCATTGTCACGGCGGTCGCGACCGATGTGCCGCAGGCGTTGCTCGATCAACTGGCTCCAGGTGGGCGGATGGTGATTCCGGTCGGCTCGGGAGAAGTGCAGCAATTGATGCTGATCGTGCGTGAAGAACATGGCTTTTCCCGTCACGTTCTGGGGGCGGTGCGCTTCGTGCCATTGCTCAATGGCCCGCTGGCCTGAGCATTTGTTTACAGGCGCTGAATTCCTTTCGCTGGACCGGGTCTTACACCGGCAGCAAGGAGTTAAACACTACGAATTGTCCACGGGCAAACGTGTGCGTGAAGCGTTTTCGCATCTTTAACGGTAAAGCCTGTGCGGCCCGTTATACTTGCGACACTACTTGCCGCAACACGGCATTCCACATATTTCAGCCACCACAAAGGGAGCGGCGGGTGAGTCTCACAGTCATTGCGCAGCGTATGGGTAACACGAGCTTTCAGCGCCTGGTGACTGGCCTTGTATTGAGCACCTTGCTGGTCGGTTGCTCCAGCACCAAATCGAGCAACGTGCGGGTGGTCGATCGCAACGGTGCAGTGGCCCAGCGTCCTGCCGTCACGACCGGGCAGTATGTAGTCCGTCCGGGCGATACGCTGTTTTCCATCGCTTTTCGCTACGGCTGGGACTACAAAGCCCTTGCCGCCCGGAACAATATTCCTACGCCGTACACGATCCATCCGGGTCAGACGATTCGCTTCGATGGCCGCACCGGTTCAACGCCGACGGCGGTGGTGAGCAACAGCAGTTCTTCGCCATCTTCGTCGAGCAAAACCACGGTAATCCGGCGCCAGGCGAACGGCACGACCACCACCACGGTGACCGGTTCCGGAGCCGCTTCTGCGGGGGCTGCACCGTCCGTCGCGAGCAAACCGGCACCGGCCCCACTGCCTCCACCGGGGCCAGCCCCGACCGGCTGGGGATGGCCATCTAATGGCATTCTGATTGGAAAATTCTCTTCAAACGGTAGTTTGAATAAAGGAATTGATATCGCCGGAGATTTGGGACAGCCTGTTTTAGCTGCGTCTGATGGGACGGTGGTTTACGCCGGGAGTGGCTTAAGGGGCTACGGCGAATTAGTCATCATCAAACACAGCGAAACCTACGTCAGTGCCTACGGACATAACCGCAGGCTGTTGGTACGGGAGGGGCAGCAGGTCAAGGTCGGACAGACAATTGCCGAAATGGGGTCAACGGGTACAGACCGGGTGAAACTGCATTTTGAGATTCGCCGACAAGGTAAACCAGTAGATCCGCTGCAGTTCCTGCCCAGACGTTGATTTGAGGCCAGCCTGTTCCGTCGCGTAGAGGGGACAGGCTCCAGCGCTGCCAAGGATAAAGGCGTCGCTTGAGCTTGGGGTCGAACTCACCAAAGGACTATAACAATGGCTCTCAGTAAAGAAGTGCCGGAGTTTGACATCGACGATGAGGTTCTCCTTATGGAGACCGGCATCGATTCGGAATCTTCGATGTCGAATGATGAAGGGGCTGCTCCACCTTCCGTTCGTTCCAAATCCAAACACTCCGCTTCACTTAAACAACACAAGTACATCGACTACACTCGGGCACTCGATGCCACGCAGCTGTACCTCAACGAAATCGGCTTTTCCCCACTGCTCTCCCCGGAGGAAGAAGTTCATTTTGCGCGCCTGTCGCAAAGTGGCGATCCTGCCGGGCGCAAGCGCATGATTGAAAGTAACCTGCGGCTGGTCGTGAAGATCGCCCGGCGTTACGTCAATCGGGGGCTGTCGCTGCTGGATCTGATCGAAGAGGGCAACCTCGGCTTGATCCGCGCGGTGGAAAAGTTCGATCCCGAGCGCGGTTTCCGCTTCTCGACCTACGCCACCTGGTGGATTCGTCAGACCATCGAGCGCGCGATCATGAATCAGACCCGGACCATCCGGTTGCCGATCCATGTGGTCAAGGAACTCAACGTGTACCTGCGGGCGGCACGGGAGCTGACGCAAAAGCTCGATCACGAACCTTCACCCGAAGAAATCGCCAACCTGCTGGAAAAACCGGTGGGCGAGGTCAAGCGCATGCTCGGCCTGAACGAGCGGGTTTCTTCGGTCGACGTCTCGCTGGGTCCGGATTCGGATAAAACCCTGCTGGACACCCTGACGGATGACCGTCCGACCGATCCATGCGAGCTGCTGCAGGATGACGACCTGTCGCAAAGCATCGATCAATGGCTCTCGGAACTGACCGACAAGCAGCGCGAGGTGGTCGTACGCCGCTTCGGCCTGCGCGGCCATGAGAGCAGCACGCTGGAAGATGTAGGCCTGGAGATCGGCCTGACCCGGGAACGGGTGCGGCAGATCCAAGTGGAGGGCCTCAAGCGCCTTCGTGAAATTCTCGAGAAGAATGGCCTGTCGAGCGAGTCGCTGTTTCAGTAAGCGCCTTTGATCGACCGCCCACAAAAAGCCCCGACTGGTTCGGGGCTTTTTGTTGTCTGCTCGAGCATCGAATGGGATTTCCTGTGGCGAGGGAGCTTGCTCCCGCTGGGGCATGAAGTGGCCACGCTTTATCTGGAACAGGGTCTGCTGCGCAGTCTGGCGGGAGCAAGCGCCCTCACCACGCTACTCATTGCCAGACATACGGTCGGCATTTTTATCGTTTGTAGTCTCTCGGTGTAAGCCTTGGCTTACTCTTTCGTAAGTCTTCCCTATTTTTCCAGGACGGCAGACGTCGATTGCACTTGGCGGTGCTTTTTAACCTATTGATTTGTATATTTATTTTTTAATGTGAAGTGCTTATTACAGCGCTTTTCGGCCATCAGGGTCGATTGCTCCGGGCAGGGAATTCTTTAGTATCTGGGTTGTGTCGACGGACAGACACGCCCTTCAAGGATGAGGGGAAAGGACATCGCAGGAGGCGATTCATCAGGACGATGAAAAGGAATACAGGGAATAGGGAAAAAATGTGGGCGGGTCAAACCGCCCCTTTTTTTTGCCCGTAAAAAGCTAAAGGCAGAAAAGCAAAAAGGCCCGCAAGGGGCCTTTTCAGAACGCGCGACAGATCAGCGTTCGAGGTCTTTGATCTTGCCTTTGACGCCATCCCACTCTTCGGCATCCGGCAGCGATTCTTTCTTCTCGGTGATGTTCGGCCAGATTTCAGCCAATTCAACGTTCAGTTGAATGAACTCCTGCATCTCTTCCGGAACTTCGTCCTCGGAGAAAATGGCCACGGCCGGGCATTCTGGTTCGCACAGGGCGCAGTCGATGCACTCGTCCGGGTGAATTACCAGGAAGTTCGGGCCTTCGTAAAAGCAGTCCACCGGACACACTTCTACGCAGTCGGTGTACTTGCACTTGATGCAGTTGTCGGTGACGACGAAGGTCATTTCTAATTTTCTCCTCAGGCGGCGGCAGCGTTGCCCCTTCACGGTTGGGGTCGCCAGGTTCGGGAGCGATGTCTGCCAGCCAGGCTATTAGCCAGCAGCATCCCAAACCGCGCGAGATTCTAACAGCTTGAAGCCGTTTGCGTTATATCCGGTTCTTCGGTGCTTAGATCCGGTTCTTAAGTGCATATAACAATTCGAGCGCTCGACGCGGGGTCAGGTCATCGAGATCCACTTTCGCCAACTCATCCAGCACCGGATGCGGCAGGCTGGCAAACATGTCGCTCTGCTGCGGGGCGGCCGGCTTGCCTTTGATGGCAGGCTTGGGCGCTTCATGCGGCAATGCGGTGTCTTCCAGTCGGCTCAGGTGCTCACGGGCACGCACGATCACTTCGCTCGGCACGCCGGCCAGTTGCGCCACGGCCAGGCCGTAGCTCTGGCTGGCAGGCCCCGGCAACACGTGGTGCAGGAACACGATGCGTTCGTTGTGCTCGGTGGCGTTGAGGTGCACGTTGGCTACCAGCGGCTCGGCTTCCGGCAACACGGTGAGTTCAAAATAGTGCGTCGCAAATAGAGTATAGGCACGCAGATGCGCCAGACGCTCGGCCGCAGCCCAAGCCAGGGACAAGCCGTCGAATGTACTGGTGCCGCGTCCGACTTCATCCATCAACACCAGGCTGCGCTCGGTGGCGTTGTGCAGGATGTTGGCGGTTTCGCTCATCTCGACCATGAAGGTCGAGCGGCCGCCGGCCAGGTCGTCGCTGGAGCCGATCCGGGTGAAGATCCGGTCCACCAGCGACAGTTCGCAACTGGCTGCCGGCACGAAGCTGCCGATATGCGCCAACAGCACGATCAAAGCGGTTTGGCGCATGTAGGTGGATTTACCGCCCATGTTCGGGCCGGTGATCACCAGCATCCGGGTGTTGTCATCCAGGCTCAGGTCGTTGGCCACAAACGGCGTGGTCAGCACCTGCTCGACCACCGGGTGACGACCTTGGGTGATGCGCATGCACGGCTCGCTGACGAAACGCGGGCAATTCAGATCAAGATTCAGCGCACGCTCGGCGAGGTTGCTCAGCACATCCAGTTCCGCCAGCGCACCGGCAGTGTCCTGCAGCGGCGGCAACTGGCTGATCAGATCTTCCAGCAGCGCCTCGTAGAGCATCTTCTCGCGCGCAAGCGCACGGCTCTTGGCCGAGAGTGCCTTGTCTTCGAACTCTTTCAACTCCGGCGTGATGAAACGCTCGGCGCCTTTGAGCGTCTGGCGACGGATGTAGTCTGCCGGAGCGGATTCCGCCTGCTTGCTCGGCAGTTCGATAAAGTAGCCGTGAATGCGGTTGTACCCGACTTTCAGGTTGGCCAGGCCGGTGCGGGCCTTTTCCCGGGCTTCCAGATCGATCAGGAACTGGCCGGCGTTTTCGCTCAGCGATTGCAGTTCGTCGAGTTCACTGTCGTAACCGGTTTTCAGCACGCCGCCGTCGCGGATCACCGCTGGCGGGTTGTCGATAATGGCTTTTTCCAGCAGCGCTGCCAGCTCCGGGTAGGTGCTGGTGGTGGTCGCCAGGCGCTGCAGGTGCGGCGCTTCCAGGTCGGTCATCGCCACTTGCAGTTGCGGCAGGGCGCCGAGGGCATCGCGCAGGCGGGCGAGGTCACGGGGCCGCGCATTGCGCAGACCGATCCGCGCCAGAATCCGCTCGATGTCGCCGATCTCCTTGAGCTGCGGTTGGAGCTTTTCGAAGCGATAGCCGTCGAGCAGACAGGTGATCGACGTCTGGCGCGCCAGCAGCACGGTCAGATCGCGCAGCGGACGGTTTAGCCAACGGGTCAGCAAACGGCTGCCCATCGCGGTCTGGCAGCGATCGACCACTGATTGCAGGGTGTTGTCGCGGCCACCGGCCAGGTTGGTGTCGAGTTCCAGGTTGCGGCGGCTCGCGCCGTCGAGCACCACGGTGTCATCCAGACGCTCATGGCGCAGGCTGCGCAGATGGGGCAGGGCGGTACGCTGGGTTTCCTTGGCGTAGGCCAAGAGGCAGCCAGCAGCGCCGATGGCCAGGGTCAGGTTTTCGCAGCCAAAACCTTTCAGGTCCTGGGTGGAGAACTGCTGGCAGAGGCTTTTCAGCGCCGAATCACGCTCGAAATCCCACGGTGCGCGACGACTGACGCCACGGCGTTTTTCCGCCGGCAGGTCTCTTGGCCAGTCATCCGGGATCAGCAACTCGACCGGGTTGACCCGCTCCAGTTCCGCCAACAGATTTTCCCAGCCTTTGATTTCCGACACGCTGAAGTTGCCGCTGGTGATGTCCAGCACGGCCAGACCGAACAGACGTTCGTCACCCAGCAACGCGGCGATCAGGTTGTCGCGGCGCTCATCGAGCAGCGCCTCATCACTGACTGTACCCGGCGTGAGGATCCGCACCACCTGACGCTCAACCGGGCCTTTGCTGGTTGCCGGGTCACCGACCTGCTCGCAGATCACCACCGACTCGCCGAGCTTGACCAGTTTCGCCAGGTAGCCTTCCGCCGCGTGGTAAGGAATCCCACACATCGGAATCGCCTGCCCCGCCGACTGACCGCGCGCGGTCAGGGTGATGTCGAGCAACTTGGCAGCCTTCTTCGCATCTTCATAGAAGATCTCGTAGAAGTCGCCCATGCGATAGAACATCAGCTGATCCGGGTGCTGATTCTTCAGGCGCCAGTATTGCTGCATCATCGGGGTGTGGCTGGAAACGTCGGTTTTCAAAGGCTTTGACTCTATCTGTCTATTTGACACTGGGTAATTGTCTAATACTACAGGGATTTTTTCGGCATTGTCGGCGGCTCTGCGATGTCCGTATCGCGCAGGCGCGGATAGCGCGCCGTCATTTTCGCGTCTGTGTGGCCGCCGAGTTTGTGGGCATTGTTGCCCTGCTTGTCGGTGTCGGTCAGGGACTTCGCGCGGAGGTCGTGCAGCGTTGCCCCGACGACCCCAGCCGCGTCACGGTTGCGCTTGAACGCATCCTTCACCGAGCTGTGATGAACAGGTTTTCCGCCTCGCGGCGAGCAGAACAGCGTCAAGCCCCTGATCGTGCGCGGCAGTGCCTTGGTTCTGTCCGCCAACGCCTCAAGGTCCGGGCTCATCCGCACGATCAGGCGAGCGCCTATCTTCTGCTGTTTGAACGCAATACCTTCCTTCCTCACAGATATCTGACAGGTGAATGGATATCACGTCGCTGATGCGCTGCCCGGTCAGGTAGCACACCTCATAGGTAACCCGCATGTTCGGGCTCGCCTTTTCGCAGATCTTTTCAAACTCAGCATCGGTGATATACCGGTCGCGCCGCTTCTCCGCATGTCGCCGGATTCCTGTGCAGGGATTGGATTCCACCACCTGGCTTTCCAAGGCGTACATGAAGACCGTCCTCACAAACGAAATCACCCGGTTCGACATGTTCGGCGTGCTGGCCATTACATTTAGCCTGTACCTAGCTTCTCTTACTGCATCAACCATCGCTTCTTTCTTGTCGTTTAATATTTTTGCAGTTGGGAGGTGGCTCTGATGAGAATTGATTTGCGTCCAATACGGAGCGATAGCACGCCGAGCATCTTGCGTAGCGGCAATGCCTTGGTGGTTAATGGTGAGGTATTTGACTTTTCGCCACTGGCTGACGGTGACACGCTTCCTGCCACCGCGATCAACTCGCAGTGGTTTGCGGGCCAAGTCGATCGCGTCGATGGCCAACTGGCACTGACTATATTCTTGCCGCTACCGATCAATTTCAGCCCGAAGCAGGCATATCCGGAGCCGCTATTCAATGTTCCTGACGGTGTTGTGAGCCTGCCCCAGCCATTGGCAGATCCATTGTTGCCTTGGAGGCTGCCAAATGAATGTCGATTGGAGCAAATTGATCACCAAAGCGATGAAGGATGCTGTTCTAGCTGCTTAGGCGCTTGCTTTGGCAAAAGTCGAGCTTGCGGGCCGAAACAGCATGGCAGTGTCACAGATTTCTCGCATTCTGGATCGAGTCGACACGATCGGCTTCGGGATTGAAGTGGGAGAGGCAGCCGATGACGATGTTACCGAACAGGCCTCGTTGCTCGTAACTCTGAAGGCCTGGAAGGTGTACAAGTTCGCGCTCGGCAAGGTCACAGCTCAGGCAATCTGGTATCAGGCGCCTATCTGGCCGCCTGAGCCTCCCACCCCAGAAATTATTGCCACCCCAGTTTTCAGCGCCATCGAAACTAACTGATGTCAAACCTACCCGTGAAATGCCCAAGCTCATGGTTGATTCAGTCAAGAGCTACGCCACCGACCTTGTCCTGCCGAAAGACTCGTATAGTTAGGCGGTTCCGTTTATCATTCTAGAGATACATTGGATACAATTTGCCACTGTCGGTAATTTTTCAGGTTTATGTGACATGCTTGCGGACCAAAAAAGTGAAGCAAAAAGAATTTTAGGGCTTGATGGGCTTAGGGCGCTATCTGTCATTGCGGTATTTTTCCACCATACCGGTGGAACCTTGATGAAGGGAGGCTACATTGGTGTTGAGGTCTTCTTTGTATTAAGTGGCTACTTGATTACAAGTATCTTATGTAGAGAGAAAAGTAAAACTGGCTCTATTGATTTCATCGGGTTTTATATTCGTCGTGCCAGACGCTTGTATCCCGCATTGATTCTCCTACTAATTGCCGTAGCAGCTTACTGCGCTGTCTATAATAAATATAATTTGACGCTCGAGACTATTCCGTCTCTGCTTTACGTGATGAATTGGTATCGGGCTTTTGAGTGGTACGATGCCGTGCTGACAGGTCATACCTGGTCGCTAGCAATCGAAGAGCAGTTTTATTTGGTATGGCCACTGCTGTTATCGTTGCTAATATGGCTTTCGCCTCGAAAGCTTCCGCTTTTCATTTTCGCATTAATATTGAGCATCGTGGCTTGGAGAACGTACCTGTTTCTTGGTAATGCGAATTTGGCTCGAATATACAATGGGTTTGATACGCATGCTGATGCTTTGTTGGTAGGATCATTGTTGGCTCTAGTGTCTACCGATGTGCTGCGTCGAGTAGGTCTCCTCTGGATTCCTGCTCTGGTATTTCTTCTAGCTGTTCTATTTAGTCAGGAAATGACCGACTTCACGCTTAGTAGACATGGCTTCGGTATCGTAGCAGTGGCGTCAGCTATGGTTATCGCTAAAGTTGTTTCGGATCAAAACTCCATCCTCGTAAGAGTTTTGAGTATTAAGCCATTAGTTTGGCTTGGGATGGTTTCATATGGTTTCTATCTTTGGCACTACCCGTTGATACAAGTTATTATGTATGGAGGGCATGATCCGATCTTGGGTTTCTATGGGTCGCTGGCCTATCCAATTCCATTTTTAGTCGGTACGATTTTTTTGGGCACGCTTTTGATTACTTCTATTTCTTGGTACTTAGTGGAGAAGCCAATCATAAGTTATGCGCACAAAAAAATCTCATCTCGCTCACCGAAAATTCAAGCGGTTAGTTAATTGTGTTCAGCATTCGTAATGTGATCGAAGAGGAATTGTAAATATTGCTTTTTATCTCGGCCCGCTAAGAAGCGGGCTTTTTTTCGTCTGGAGAAAAGTGATGACTGCAACAGATAAAGATCGCGACATCCTTGCCCGCACCTTGGGGGCGAGGCCCGCGGCGAAGATACGGCCGGTCAGATCGCCGTGGCGTGACGATCCGCAACCGCGTGAATGACGGCAAGACCAATTCGTGGTGAGGCGAGGGCTACGCTGGCTCGTGCCAGAAGCCGTATCAGTTCAACTGCTGGAACAAGACCGACCCGAACTATCAGCTCCTGATCGGCGTGAAGGAAATCCCGTTCCGCTAGCTGGCGCAATGCCGAATCGCTGCAGACCAAGTGATCGACGGCAAGGTGCCGGATCCCACCAGCGGCGCCACGCATTACTACGCCACCAGCATCAAGGCGCCGGCCTGGGCGGCGAAGGCCGAGCAGACGCTCAAGCTGGGCGGGCACGTCTTCTTCAGGGATGTGCCTTGATGGTCGTGCCGTGGAAAGCGTTGGGTGCGATAGCGCTGGTGCTGATCGGCGCCGGCAGCGCCTGGCAGTTTCAGGACTGGTGCTACGGTAAGCAGCTTGCCGAGCAGGCCCAGCAGCACGCCGAAGCCATCAATCAACTGACCCTAGCGGCCGCCACCGCCCAGCAGGTCGAGCAGGACAAGCGTCTGGCGCTCGAGCAGCGGCTGTCGGCCAGTGAGCAAGCCCACTTAAGGAAAATGACCGATGCCCAACGTGACCAAGATCGCCTTGCCACTTCTGATCTGCGGTTGTCAGTCCTCCTCGGCGCAACCGACGCTGCCAAAGGCTGTGGAGTGCCAGCCACCGCCGGCGGCGTGCATTATGCAGCCGTACGCGCCCGACTTGACCCGGCGCATGCCCATCGAATTCTCGCCATCACCGACGAAGGCGACCGGGGGCTGATCGCGCTGCAGGCGTGCCAGGCATTCGTCCGGGAAGTGGTTCGCTGACCTATATTTCTGGTCGGAAAAATTAGCATGACCTCGGTCCAGCTAGAAAAAACGGAATAGGCCACCCTTCCGCTCAAGCCAGCGAGCCTGCCGGTGGCAGTCGCCCAGGCCCGAAAATCGTACTTTGAGGTCTGCAATCCTTGATTTGTAAGGGGATCACGATGGGGGTGTGTGGCGGCCTGCTAGGGAGGAGTGAGCGGCAAATAAAAAGCCGGGCATTTAGCCAGGCTTCTCATTAATTCTGTGCAGGCCTATCAGCCTTGCTTGGTCTCGGCCTGCATCATCACGAGGTTTTGCTGCTTGGTGGCCTCAGTCAAAACCTCGCTGTAGACACGCTTTTTTTGCTCTGACTTGGCGTTACGAATAAAGTCGGCAAATTCGCTTTTTGCGCCCTTGGTAGCACCTATCTTAAACGAAATCATGAATGCGCTCCTATGGTAACCCGAGCTGGGCCTCTAGATCGGCCCGCGTGTGGCGCTCAGGTATATGGTAGTCAATTTTATCGACACCAGCTTTGTAAAGTCGTCCCGAGTTATCGATATGCTTGAGCAGTAGATCCACGTGGACATCGCCGCCGTACTCTAGCTTAAGTGCGTTAACAACGTCACGCGCCGCGAAATACTGATCGATGAAATGCTCCTTGCGGATCCGTCTACCCTCAGCCGCCTCTCTAGCTTTGACGAAGCCCCAAGCAAGGAGAGGGTTCTGATAGACGTACAAGATTTGCACAAACCTGCCCTTTTTCAAGGACCGCTCGACATTTCTTCTGGCTACATCAATGTTTGAGAACGTCCCGTCTAGTAAGAAGGACTGTCTCTGATCAATCGCGAAGTCGAGAATTTTCTCGACAAGAATCGAAACACCCCCCTGAAAAAGCCAAGAGTTCCCACCCGAGTATTCAGAAAACTCATTTCTAAGCTCGTCTGGATCAACCCTTAGGATCTTCGTGTCAGCGAAAAGGTTCACAAGAGCGATCGAGGCTTCAGTTTTACCCGCTCCGGGAGACCCAGCCATAAACACGGTTACGGGAGCTTCCTCTGACGGATAAATAGCCCTATCCGTACGACGCCTGGCGATTGATTTTTTGTTGGCGCGAGCAAAGCTGACCGCTTGAGCCGAAATCTCGTGTTCTTCGGGTGTCATTTCTTGTCTCGCGGGAACCGTACCACTAGCCATAAACAACTCCACTTCCTATCGGCTTCAGGCTGTCTAAAACTACCTCATCCTATGTCGGTTTCATTGGCCTGAACACGCGCTATCTGAACCAATAGTTTTAGACAGCAAATCTCTGTAACCCTTTACCTGTAAGGCTTGCAGATATTTCAAGCCCATACTGCTGCATCATTGGGGTGTGGGAGGACAGGTCGGAGACGGCTTTATTCATCGGATTGTCAGGCAACTCGTTAAAAGATGTAGGGCAAAAGCGGGGGCAACGGCCGGGCTTTTCCGTGATGGGCGCAAGGTTACCATGGGCAGTCTGCTCGACGCAGGCATGACGGCCCGCTGACACTTTTCTGCGTTTAATTGTGAATTATGCACATTTTATGCAAATCGGCATTTGTCATCATCAAAAACTTCAAGCACTATGCGCGTTATGCAAAAACGCAACGTATCCTCCGTCTTAAGAGCACTGCTCGACCAGCACGGGATCTCCCCCACGGAGCTCCACCGTCGCACCGGCGTGCCTCAATCAACGCTCTCGCGGATTCTCAGCGGGAAGATCGTCGATCCTTCGGATAAACACATTTCGAAGATTGCCGAATACTTCAATGTGAGCACCGATCAATTGCGCGGCCGTGCAGATGTCGCGACCGCGACCGGCGGCGCGCGCGATGACGTGCATGCGGAACTCAAGGACATAAGCCTGTGGGACGACGATACCCCTGTCGATGACGATGAGGTATCGGTGCCCTTTCTTCGCGAGGTTGAATTGGCTGCTGGATCAGGAAGATTCGTCATCGAAGAGAGCGAGCGCTCTAGCCTGCGCTTCGGCAAGCGCAGCCTGCGCCATAACGGTGTGCAGTTCGATCAGGCCAAATGCGTGACGGTGCGCGGCAACAGCATGTTGCCGGTGCTGCGTGACGGCGCCACTGTCGGTGTGAATGCGGGCAAGTGTGGCATCGGTGACATCATCGATGGTGACCTGTACGCGATCAATCACAACGGTCAACTGCGGGTAAAACAGCTTTACCGCCTGCCAACCGGCATTCGTCTGCGCAGCTTCAATCGCGATGAGCATCCTGACGAGGACTACAGCTTCCAGGATATGCAGGAAGAGCAGATCGTCATCCTCGGTCACGTCTTCTGGTGGGGCATGTACGCCCGCTAGCCTGAACCCCTTCAGATAGAACCCGCCCTTGGCGGGTTTTTTTTCGTCCGCGCAAAACCTCAAATCCTTGAACGGCGGGGCCTCCATGCATCTGCGCATTTCTTGTGCATAAATAAATGCATTTACGCATTGACTGAATATGCATTCATGCATATTCTTGCCACCAAGCCGCTCGACAAAGCGGCTGGCAAGACAGCTCTTTAGTTCCACAAGAACAGGCAGCGATGAACCGGCCTCAACGGTTCAGAGGGTTGGCAACTGACCCGGGTGTGCAGCGTAAAGCACCAAGAGCAGTTATCCGGCGGGCAGGGACCGCGGTCGGAAAAACAATTTGAACGGACTCGTACCGCGCCAGTAGCGCCGAAAAGTCAGCTTCCTTCTTGAACACAGGATTTGAAGGAAGGCGAAGGAGCGCATTACTGAAAAGCCCGGCGTCTTTGCCGGGCTTTTTGGAATGCCTGCCAGATTTCATCACGACATTCAAGAAACAACAAAAGCGAGGAGTGCGAAATGAATCTCTATGCACTGGTTGAATACAACAGAGTTACTCAACTCAAGGAAAGTGAAGTCGTTCCGGATGCACCTGCTTCGCCATCTTCCTCCTGGGTTGATGTCACGGGTAATACTGAAATCCGTGTTGGCTGGGGGGCAACGTTCAATGAAGTCTGGACGTTTACGCCGCCATCCGACGAAGACCTGCGCAACGCGGCCGAACAGCAGAAGTGGCAGTTGCTGAATGTGGCTGCTGGCTGGCTGCTGCTTAACTCGCTGCAATTCAAAGTGGATGTCGCCGTCGCCACCCCTCAAGAGCAGGCGTTGCTGGTTGCACACAAGAACTACTGCATCGCTGTCAGCGATATCGACAAGCAGGCGGGCTACCCAGTGGCAATTGACTGGC
This sequence comes from Pseudomonas sp. P8_229, assembly GCF_034008635.1. Taxonomy (NCBI): domain Bacteria; kingdom Pseudomonadati; phylum Pseudomonadota; class Gammaproteobacteria; order Pseudomonadales; family Pseudomonadaceae; genus Pseudomonas; species Pseudomonas sp. P8_229. Next base: position 4,318,830 of record NZ_CP125378.1, read on the forward strand.
CAGTCGTTCCGTACTGATGACGCGAAGATCCTCACGCTGATCCAAAGGCAGACAAACACAAACAATATGTACAGGTGAATCAACAATGAATCGTTACGTTTATATCGGCTACCGCTACACCACAAGTTTTCCAGTCGTTATCCAGATTCTGGATACGGAGCAAGGCCTGCCAACCACGCCGGTTGAAGGGGTGTCGGGTACCTGGATCGATGCAACAGGTAACACGACCGTTCAAGTCGGGTGGAAGGCGGTGGAGTCCTGGGATAATGGCTTCAGTGTGTTCAACTTCGTGGAACTGACCTACGAAGACTATCTGGTCATTGCCCCCGTTCGTATTCGAATGCAGCAGGAAGATGCCATCCAGTGGCTGGTTTCCAACCCGTTGCAATACAAGAAGGATCTTGAGATCGCCACGCCTGCCGAAGAGGCAGCCCTGCTTTCTTATAAGCAGTACTTCATCGCTCTTAGCGAAGTCAAAGATCAATCCGGTTATCCAGCCGCAATCAACTGGCCGGTGGCTCCCTTCTAACGGGTATTTCCGCAAAAAAAATTGCAACGGCATTACTGGAAAGACCTGCTCTGTGCCGGGCTTCTGGAATGCCTTCCTGGCTTACACCCGTCAAACAAGTTACGTGGTTTTGCAGGCGCGCAGAACGCAAGAAAAACACTCGCTATCAGTTGTTATCAGGAGAAGTAAATGAGCCGTTTCGCTTTTGTTCAATACTATTATTCGGATGTCGTCCACAAAGTTCTGGAAATCGTGGAAGCCGATGAAAAACCCACCTATTACCCGAATGGTGTGAATGGTCACTGGGTTGATATCACAAACAATACCGCCGTCCAGGTGGGCTGGAAGGCCAGCACTGTAAACTTTGTTGACTGGGTCTTCAGTGAATTGACCTATCAAGACCATGCCGATGAGGCAACTGCGAAGAAACTGGAGTTGCTGAGCGCTGCTGTCAACTGGCTGAAGTTGAATCCACTGCAATACAGCATCGATCTTGGCGTTGCCACGCCTGAAGAGGAAACGCTGTTGCTGGCGTACAAGCAGTTCTACGTGGGTGTCGCCCGTGTAGAAAAACAGTCCGGTTATCCATACACCATCAACTGGCCGGTAGCGCCTTTTTGATGCTGGCACGTGCGTCAAACCCGTCACCGGGAGCGCATTACTGAAAAGCCCGGCGTCTTTGCCGGGCTTTTTGGAATGCCTACCTGAAGAGACATCGCTTGAACCCAACACATAACACTCATCAACTGGAACCAGGAGGCGTGACATGACAAACGAGCAACAAGCGTTGGCGGACATGCCGATCTGGCTGGTCATCCTCCTCGCCGTCGTGGGCGGGGTGTCCGGCGAAATGTGGCGTGCCGACAAGGAGGGCGCCCGCGGCTGGCCATTGCTGCGGCGCCTGGCCCTGCGCTCCGGCGCCTGCATGATCTGCGGCGTGTCGGCAATCATGTTGCTGTATGCCGCCGGCATGTCGATCTGGGCCGCTGGCGCGTTCGGCTGCTTGACGGCGATGGCCGGGGCCGACGTGGCTATCGGCCTGTACGAACGCTGGGCTGCCAAGCGCATTGGCGTTTGCGAAGTACCGCCGCCTCGCGATCCACAGTAACCCACCACTTTCCAGCCGCGCTGCTTTCATTGCGGCGGGGCTGTGCGTGGACAAATGAAAAGGAGGTCATGCATGCCCGCTCCGATCCAGCAGCCTTCGCAGCTGTTCACGGCGATGGCGACAACTTTGCGCAACGCTGCCGACCTGAATGTACAGGTTGGCAATCACGACGACTTCACCGCGCCTGGCGCTCAGGCCTGGGTGTTGATCGACTTCGACCGCAATGCGCCCGGCGCACGTGCCGCTGACGGACGCATCGCGCATGTCCTGACGGTCTCAATGCAAGTCATCCCGGCCGTTTCCGCCAGCGCTTTTGCCGCCTGTGATCTGATCGCCGTGCTGAAAAACCTGATCACCGACAACCGTTGGGGCCTGCCCGGCGATCAATGTGATTTGCCGATGAACATTGATGGTTTGCCGTCAGTGCTTATTCGCGCTGATCAGCAAATCAAGGCGTGGACCCTGACCTTCACCCAGACCCTTTACCTCGGCCCGACCCTGCTCGACGACCCGCTCGGTACGCCGAAATTCGCCCGTACCTGGGAAGTCAGCAACATCGACGATCCGGATCAATACACCGCGCTGGAGGCCTGATTGATGTTCGACGCATTACTGCGCATGCAACTGGGGCCGATCATCGAGCGGCTGGCGGAGATGGAAGCGGAAATCGACGACCTGCACCGACGCGCCGAGAGTTTCTGTCGCATCGGCATTTGTCAGTCAATCGATGCGGCGAGCAACACCTGTCAGGTCAGCCACGGTGGGCTGCTCACGCCGGCCATCAAGTTCTTCAACCCGAGTGCCGGCGCCCAGAGCGAATCGCGGATTCCCTCCGTGGGCGAGCAGTGCCTGCTGTTCAACTACGGCAGTGGTGAAAGCGGGGCGCAGAGCGTGGCGTTGTTTGGCTTGAACAGCGAGCGCTTTCCGCCGGCGGCGACGGTACCGACGCTGACGCGACGGGTGCATGTCGACGGCAGCGAAAGCGGCTACGACGACGCCAGCCACACCTTGCACTGGCAGAACGGGCCGGCGGCTTTCACCGGTTCCCGAGAATCGCTGGAACTGAGCATCGGCCCGGCACGGCTGGTGATGACGCCGCAGGTCATCAGCCTGCAACTGGGCGCGGTCGGCCTGACCATTGACGCCTCGGGCGTGCACTTCAGCGGCCCGTTGGTGGATCACCAGGGCCGTGTCATCAGTCCCTGAATCAAGAGCTTCCCATGATCGGAATCGATAGAGACAGCGGGGCCACGGTCGACGACTGGCTGCAATTTGTGCAGCGCGCGACCCGGGCCCTGACCACGCCGCTGGGCACCCGGCAAAAAAGGCCCCTTTATGGCTCGTTGATCCCCACGCTGCTGGGACAGAACCTCGGTGACGACGTTCTGCTCCTGGCCCAGAGCCACGCGGCTCAGGCGTTTTACAACGCGCAGAACGGGATCAGCGATTTTCAGCCGAGCGTGATCGTCGCCAGCCGTCAGGGCGCCGGTCTGCTGCTGCGTTTCGCCGGCACTTGGAAAAACCGTCAACAGACCTTCGAGGTAGTGACATGAGCATGTTGATCCCCGGCCAGAACCAATTGGCCGAACCGGCGCTGATCACCGTCGACGCCTTCGAAGACTTGCTCGCCGAGTTCAAGACCTTCGTTGTCGAATACGTCGGCGCCCGGGCGCCGGACAGCGCGGCGAAACTCAAGACCAGCCTCGATAACGAGAGCGAACTGCTGACCCTGGCGCTCGAAGCCTTCTGTGTGCGCCTGCAAACCCACGAACGCAAATACAACGCCCGCATCAAGCAGATGCTGGCGTGGTGGGCGACCGGCAGCAACCTCGACGCACGGCTGGCGGACATGGGTCTGGAACGGCAGTTGCTCGACCCGGGCGACCCGGCGGCATTCCCGCCGGTACCACCGATTCATGAAAGCGACGACGACGCCCGGCTGCGCTATTACCTGGCGCCGCATGCGCCGGCTGCGGGTTCGCGGATGCAGTATCGCCGCGAGGTGTTCACCCTCGGCGAACGGCCAACGGTGAAGGTCGAATCCACCGATGCCGGTGTGGTGAATGTCACCTACACCTTCAACCCGGACGGCCTCGCGGCACAGGTCAAGGACGGTAATGGTCGGCGTACCGCGCCCGGCGAAGTGCAGGTCACGGTGTTGTCGCGAGACGGCGATGGCACGCCATCCGCCGCATTGCTCGATGGCGTGCGTCAGCACTTCGCCCGCCCTGATGTGCGACCGGAAACCGACCTGGTCACGGTCAAGGCTGCGGACATTCAACGCTACAAGATTCGCGTGGTGGCGAAGATCAATTCCGGCCCGGATTCAGGCCTGACCAAAGTCGCCGCGCAGCAGCAATTGCAATCCTACGCCGACAGTTGTCATCGCCTCGAAGGCCGGGTCGACCCGAGCTGGATCGACTACACGCTGCACAGCGCTGGCGCCGTGCAACTGCAGATTCTTGAACCGCTGGAGCCGATCGTGACCACTGCGTTTCAGGCGCCTTACTGCACGGCAGTCGAGGTCGAGGTGCTGACGCTATGAGTGAGCCAACGCAACGCCCGACCTTGTTGCCGGCCAACAGCTCGGCACTCGAACGTGGACTGGATCTGGGCTTCGGCGCACTGCTTGATCGCATCGCGCCGCCGTTCCCCGAACTGATGAATCCGAACGAAACGCCGGTGGCGTTTCTGCCGTATCTGGCGGCGGATCGCGGCGTCGCGGAGTGGAGCACCGCCGCACCGGAAGCGGAAAAACGCCTGACCGTCGAACTCGCCTGGCCCACTGCGCGCCAAGCCGGTACTCGCAAGGCACTGGAAAACGCGGCCAAGGGTTTGCAACTGCGCCCCGACATCCGCGCCTGGTACGAACAGACGCCGCCCGGTATGCCTTACAGCTTCACCGTGCGCGCCTTCAGCGACCAACCCTACAGCGAAGAAATCGACGCCCGACTCGACCGCCGTTTGGCGGATGCCAAGAGTGAACGGGACATTCTCTCGGTAACAGTTGGCTTGAGCGCGTTCGGCAGTCACTCCATCGCCGCTGCGACCTTTTGCGGTGAGCTGACGACGATCTATCCGGTGTTCATCGAAGGGCTTGAGACCTCTGGCGAGGCGTTCATGGCCGCAGCTTTGTACACCGTCGAAACATCCACTATTTATCCCCAGGGGGCCTGAATGGCTGACTATTACACCCTGCTCACCAACGCAGGGATTGCCTACGAAACGGCGTGCAAAGCCGCGGGCGTGCCGATCAAGTTGACGCAGATTTCCGTCGGCGACGGCGGCGGCTCGGTCTACAACCCGGCCGCGACTGCCACGGCGCTGAAGCGCGAAGTCTGGCGCGGGCCGCTCAACGCGCTGTTCCAAGACGAGAAAAACCCGAGCTGGCTGCTTGCCGAAGTGACCATTCCGCCCGATGTTGGCGGCTGGTACGTGCGTGAAGCCGGGCTGTGGACCGACACCGGGATTCTCTACGCCATCGTCAAATACCCGGAGTCGTTCAAACCGGTTCTGGCCACCTCGGGTTCGGGCAAAGAGTTCTACATTCGCTCGATTTTCGAGACCAGCAATGCGTCGCTGGTGACGTTGCTGATCGATGACACCGTGGTCAAGGCCACGCGTGCCTGGGTCATGAGTTATCTCGCCGAAGAACTCGGCAAACTCGATGGCAAGCAATCGGTACGCGTCGCGGCATCCAGCAACATCGTGTTGAACGGTGCGCAGCAGATTGACGGCGTGGCCGTGATTGCCGGCGACCGTGTGTTGGTGGCTAATCAAACCTTGGCCAAGGACAACGGCCTGTGGCTCGCCGCCAATGGCGATTGGGTGCGGGCGACCGATGCCAACAGCAACGCCAAGGTCACGCCGGGCCTGACGGTGATGGTGGAGGAGGGCACGGCCAACGGCGATTCGCTGTGGCACCTGACCACCAATGCGCCGATCACCCTCGGCACCACGGCGCTGACCTTCAAGATGCTGGCCGGGCGTACGGGGATCGCCGCTGGCACTTACAAGAGCGTGACGGTAGACGAATATGGTCGGGCGACTGCTGGCGCGAATCCTGAAACCTTGGCTGGTTTCGGGATCAAGGATTCGTACACCAAGGCTGAAGTTGAAGCGTTGATTGCGAAGGCATCGGCGTTGCCGGTGGGTTCGATTGTCGCGTTCCCGGTGGATGCACCGCCGCCGGGTTTTCTGGAGCTGGATAACAGCGTCAAGAGCAGTGCGACTTACCCGGACTTGAGCGCCTACTTGGGCGGCAAGTTCAACAAGGGGGATGAGGGTGTTGGGAACTTCCGTTTGCCCGAGGCGCGTGGGGAGTTCTTGCGCGGTTGGGATCATGGGCGAGGGGTGGATCCGGGGCGTGCCGCCGGTAGCTTTCAGTCGGACAGTCTCAAGGCGCATTACCATTCCATTCCGACGGGCTCGGGAGGTGGTCAGGCTGTCGACCCAAATGGGGAGACTCCAACGGTTGTGCTGAAAGATACGGCCGCAGACTGGGTTTTGCGTACGGAAGGTGATAACGCCGAACTGACTATTGGTCGCGTCAGGACCTACAACTTTGGTGCTGCTACGGAAACACGTCCGCGCAACGTCGCCGTCATGTGGTGCATTAAAGCCTGGAACGCACCGGTCAATCAGGGAACCATCGATGTAGCCGCACTGGCCAAGGAAGTCGAACGACTCAAATCCGCTGTTCCGGTGGGTGCTGTGCTGGCCTTCCCGACGGGCATCGTTGCGCCGGGTTATCTGGAGCTGGATGGCAGTGTGCAGAGCATTGCGGCTTACCCAGATCTGGCGGCGTTTCTCGGTACGACTTACAACAAGGGGAATGAGGGCGCGGGCAACTTCCGTTTGCCGGAATCACGCGGTGAGTTCTTGCGTGGTTGGGACCATGGGCGGGGTATCGATATCGGTCGTAGTGTTGGCAGCTATCAGGCGGGTACGAAGACGCAGGGCGATGACGGCACGGCGCCGGCTGTTCAAGGTATTGGCAACTCCAATTTGATTGATGCAGATCCTGCTCCTGGCTTCAGTGGCGATATTTATTACAGCACTACCAATGTCACGGTGCAGAACTTTACCAACGTGTTCTGGAAAACGGTGCGCCCCCGCAACCTCTCCGTCATGTGGTGCATCAAAGCCTGGAACGCACCGGTCAACGAGGGCGTTATTGATGTTGCCGGATTAGCCAGTCTGGCTCAGCAAGCTACGGAGACGAATCAAGGTACCGCCAAGGTTGCTACCCCAAATCAGGTAAATGCGGGTTCGGATGACAGTGCGATCGTTACTCCGAAAAAACTGCGCCTGGGCTTCACGGCCAGTCTCTTCGCTAACGGATACATTATCTTCCCATCCTGGCTGGGTGGTCTCATCTTGCAATGGGGGCAGGAAAGCATGGTGGGAACCACTGGAACCTTCAATTTTCCGATGGCCTTTCGGTCACAGGTCTTCCAGATGGTCGCCACGGATGGAGGCAGTGGTGCCCATTCGGTGGGATCGAGTGCTGTTTCACTTTCCGCGTACACCGCCTACGGCGATAAGGCGACGACAAACTTTCGTTATTTCGCGATAGGTGCTTGATGATGCGCTATTACAGCAAAACAACCGGCAGTACGTATCTCGATACTGTGCACAGTTCTATGCCCGATGATGTCCGGCCCATTCCGGAAGCTCGTTATCTTGAGGTCTTTGCCAACCGTCCTTTGGGGAAAATTTGCGCTCATGATGAGGAGGGGCTGCCGGTGCTGATTGACCGCCCTGCATTGAGCCCTGCCGAGAGTGCCGAGCAGGAACGGAGCTGGCGAAACGAGCAGATCAAAGCGGTGTTGTGGCTGCGCGATCGTCATCGCGACCAACACGATTCCGCTCAGTTACAGACACTCTCGGCAGACCAGTTCAATGAATTACTGACCTACATTCGAGACCTGCGTGACTGGCCACAGTCACCGAGCTTTCCTTCGAGGGACTTGCGTCCTGTTGCTCCGGCCTGGGTCATCGACCCTCTCCAATAAACGCCCCACACCGTGGGGCGTTTTCATATCTATCCACCCAAGCGGGTGGCTTTAGAGTCGTTGATTATCAAACAAGGAAGTACCTATGCTTTATTCAAAATCCACTGGTTTTTTTTACGTTCCTGCCATTCATAAGGACATACCAAGCGATGCCGTAGAAATCTCGCAGGAGTATTACGTTGAGTTATTGGACGGACAGTCCAGCGGCAAAATTATTGTCGGGAATGATGAAGGCTATCCGGTGCTGGTTGATCCGCCGCCACCACCGGCTGCTGAACTTGAGAGGTTGGAACGTCTATGGCGCAACGCTCAAATTGCCGCCACTGATAGCGTAGTGGCGCATTACCGTGATGAGGTGGAGCGTTGGCCGACACTGCTGACACCAGCGCAATATATCGAGTTGCAGACCTATCGTCGCGCGCTGCGTATCTGGCCGCTGGGCGGTGAGTTGCCTTTGAACGAGCACCGGCCAGCTGCGCCGGAGTGGCTCGCCAGCCTGCCCGAATAAAAACGCCCCGCGCTGTCGGGGCGTTTTCTTATCTGCTGATCAGCAATCTGGCCCCTTCCTGCAAGCAAGGGGCTTTTTCGTCTCTGGAGAAACCCAAATGGCAACCCGCCAAACCTACACCGTGCTCGTTCCATTCCCCACCGGCGGTGGGCACTGGTCGAGCATCGGTCAAGACCTTGATCTGCTCGACGTCGAGGCCAGTGCATTGCACTTCGCCGGTCGACTGGAACTGAAAACACCTATCACCCAGGCCAAAAAGGCCGCTGCCAAGAAGGCTGACTAACCATGGCTGAGGTTTTGAACTTCGAGCACAACGGCATTACCGTCAATGCCACCGAATCCCCCGAGGCCATGGGTGGCCTGGGTGACAACGTCATCGGTCTGGTCGGCACTGCGCCGAAAGCCGATCCGCTGATTCCGCGTAACGCACCATTCCGCATCAACAGCTTCACCACTCACGCGCTGCTCGATCCGACCGGTTCCGAAGAGGGCACCCTGTATCACGCGGTTTACCAGATCCTCAAAGTGGTCAAGGTGCCGGTCTACGTGGTCATCGTCGAAGCGGGCGCGACCCCGGCCGACACCGTCAACAATGTGATCGGCGGTGTTGATCCGCTGACCGGCCGCAAGCTCGGTCTGGCCGCGTTGGGCAGTGTCCCGGAAGACCTGACCATCATCGGCGCGCCGGGCTTCACCGGCACCAAAGCGGTGGCCAGCGAGTTCGCCTCGTTCGGCAAGCGCATCAAGGCCCGCGTGGTGCTGGACGGCAAGGACGTATCCGTTGCCGATCAGGTGCTTTACAGCCAGGAACTGGGCGGCGCTGACCTGGGTTTCGACCGTTGCCTGGTAGTGCACAACATGCCGGCCGTGTACTCGAAAGCGGCGAAGAAAAACGTCTTCCTGTCGCCTTCCAGTCTGGCGATTGCCGCGCTGGCCAAGGTCAAGCAGTGGGAGAGCCCGGGCAACCAGGTGACCTACGCCGAAGACGTGTCCCGCGTCGTTGAGTACAACATCCTCGACACCTCCACCGAAGGCGATCTGCTCAACCGCTACGGCGTCAGCTACTACGCCCGCACCGTGCTCGGCGGGTTCTCGCTGCTGGGTAACCGCTCGATCACCGGCAAGTTCATCAGCTACGTCGGTCTGGAAGATGCGATCAGCCGCAAGCTGGTCAAGGCCGGCCAGAAAGCCATGGCCAAGAACCTCACCAAATCCTTCATGGATCAAGAGGTCAAGCGCATCAACGACTGGCTGCAGACCCTGGTCGCCGACGAAACCATTCCTGGCGGCAGCGTCTATCTGCACCCGGAACTCAACAGCGTCGAGAAGTACAAGAACGGCACCTGGTACGTGGTCATCGACTACGGCCGCTACGCGCCGAACGAACACATGGTTTATCAACTCAACGCCCGCGATGAAATCATCGAGCAGTTCCTGGAGGACGTTCTCTAATGTTTACCAACCGCGTAAGACAGGCCATCGCGGCCACCCTGCAAGGTTTGCCGTTGTCGGCGACCGTTGAGGAATTCACACCGCCGAAGATTGATTTCGACATGGAAAGCATGACGGGCGGGCGCTTTATCGTTGAGGAAATGGCCAAGAGCGCCAAGGCGCTGAATGCCACGCTCAAGCTGCAAGGCACCGGTGCTGAAGTGTTGCTGGCGATGGGCGTGAAACTGGGCGACGACATCCTGCTGAACGTGCGTGAAGCCGGTCAGGATCAGGACGGCAACACCTGGTTCACCTACCACACCATCGGCGGCAAGCTCAAAACCATGGGTGAAGACGCAATCAAAATGGGTGGCAAAGCCCTGACGACACTGGACTTCTCCTGCCGCACCTACAACCGCCTGGAAAACGGCATCCCGGTGATCGACATCGACGTGCGTACCCAGAAGTTCGTGCTCAACGGCGTCGACATCCTCGGTGATGCGCGTCGTGCGGTGTTGATGCCGTAACCCACGGCACAGCACAAATCCTGTAGGAGTGAGCCTGCTCGCGATGAGGTCAGCACATGCAACATCAATGTGCTTGAAAGACCGCTATCGCGAGCAGGCTCACTCCTACAAGGGAATAGCGATACCTCCTAAAAAAGAATCACCAAGGAATTCATACATGTCGTGGATGCCACCCAAGCATGACCTGCTGTCGCCGATCACCGGTGACGACGGCGCGCAAATCGAGCAGATCCAGCTCAAGCCGCTGTTCTACGCCGCACAGAAAGAAGCGCTGGAACGCGCCGGCGATGACGAAGACGACCAGTTCTTCGAACTGGCACTGCTCGCCACCGGCCTGTCGGTCAAGGAACTCGACCAGCTCAAACGCCCGGACTACGTGAGCATCGCCCAGTACGTGCACGAGATGTCGACCCGTCCGGCGTCGTACTTTCTGGAGCAGGTCGAGGACGCGGAAAAATCCGCTGATCCCGACCAGGTGCAACTGCTGCAACCGCTCGCCGTGACCGGCCGCACCGTGACCTCGCTGTCGCTGGAAATGCCCGCACTGCGCGCCACCAAGGTGATGAAGAAGCTGAAAACGGCCAAGGAACGCGCCGAATTCATCACTGCCCATTGCACCGGTCTGATGATCCCCGATCTTGCCCAGATGAGCGTCCCTGACTGGACCCAATTGCAGGTGCGCATCGACGATTTTTTAAACCAGCCGGCGGCCTACTTTCGGAACGCGACATCGAAGTAATCCTCGATATCGTCCCGCTCATTTACCCGGTAAGTGAGGCGGAGATTCTGGAATGGGACGCCGAAAAGGCGTTGCGCCGCTACGACATAGCGATCACTCGCCTTGGCGTGAAACAGGAGTAGAGCGGCATGGCAGATGATAACTATGCGTTGACCTTCGCTGAGATCAATCAAGAGACCAGGGAATTGAGCACGGCCAGCAAGACAGCCGCCTTAATGGTCCCGACGATGTCTGCAGCAGCACCTGCGTCGAACCTTGACGGTGGGATCGCCGGGCTAAGCCTGGCGCTGGCCGATGCCACCAGCGAATTGCGAAATCTGACCGCCGAGCAGGTTCCGCTCAGGGATGTGTTGGGGTCGATACACGCTGTGCTGATTTCACAGCGCTCGCTGCAACAGTCTCTCAATGACCGGCCAGCACTAGCGGGCAGCGCGGCCGTGGGAGCTGAGTCGAAACCGTCAGGCGCCAATGGCGCAACGCAACCTTTCAAATACCTGCAGCCAGCGATCAACCTTGATAGCGCGATGGCGCGACTGGGACGGGTTGCAGGCGTTGAGGGCGATCAACGCGATGCGTTGCGGGTGTCGTTGGAGAAAATGGCCGCCGAGCGCAAAGTGGCAGCCGGCGGTACCACGGTGCTGGATCTGGCAGGCGTGATGTATGCCGGTGTCAAGGGTGGAGTTGGCAGCGAACAGAAGAATGAAGCCGCTCGGCAAAAAGACCTCAGTGATTTCACTCGAGACACTGGCATCACGGCCACAGCCTTTGAGATGAAGGCGCCGGATGTTGCGGATCTGCTGATCGGCTGGCGCACCTCAATGGGGCTCGACCGAGCAAAGACCCTCGACCTCGCCGATGCCACCAGCGTGCTGGGAAGCCGATTGAGTGCCACGGTGGCTGACATTGGTTCGATCCTCAGCAACTACGGCGCTTCGGCAAAAGGTGCGGGGCTGAGTCCCGAACAGACTGCGGCTTTTGCTGCGGCAATGCTCAATGTCAACGTCAACAGGGCTGACGCCGGAGTGGCACTGGAGAAGATCACCACGACGCTGGCGTTGGGCGACAACGCATCAGTTAGTCAGAAAGCGGTGATCGCTCAACTCGACCTCGATCCAAAGTCCCTCGCTGCGCAAATGCAAGGGGATGCCCCCGGCGCGATTCTCAAGGTGCTTGAGGCGCTGAAGACAAAATCCCCCGAGCAGCAAGCCAGCCTGGCGATGACGCTTTTTTCGATCGACCAGCCGGTTGTGAAAATGCTCGAGCGCAGCGCTGATGTGCGAGGTGCATTTGATCTCGTCAAAGATAAACAGCAGTACGCATCTTCGGCGCGAGGCGAGGAGGGCGGGGCAGTCAATCAGGCTGCGCGGGCACTGTCTGATACGTCGCAAACGGGCTGGAACATTTTCACCGCTCAGAAAGATCGTCTCTTTAGCTCCGCTGGCGCTGCTGTGCTGGCTGATTTTGACAGGCTCACCGGGGTGATGGCTTGGGCGACTGATGGCTTGAGCAGCATGGCTGAAGAATCACCGGAGCTCGCGCGTACGTTGATTTTGAGTATTGCCGGTATTAAGGGCGTGCAGGTCGCTGGGTCGATGCTGGCCAAGGGCATTAGAGGAACGACATCCACTATCGACAACCTCAAGTTCGTCAGCACAACTGCCATATCCTGGGGTTCCGCAGCGCTTAACGGTGCGAAGGCTTGGGGGGGCGTTGCGCTGAACAATGCCAAGACTTGGGGTTCCGCTGGGCTTAACAATGCCAAGACTCTGGGATCCGTTGCGCTTGACCGAGCTAAATACCTGACATCCGGTCCAGGCCGAAGTCTGGTCAGTCAAGGTGCCCGTATCGGTCGTGTAGCTGGCCCTCTGAGTATGCCGTTGATGATGCTCAACTCCGGTATGGACGTGGTCAACGGCTTGCTCGATGCCGATGGCAAACAAACAGCTAGAGGAGCGGGCGGCCTGGTGGGTGGGGTTGCTGGAAATTACCTGGGGGCGCGCGTTGGTGCCTTCCTGGGGGCTTTCGCCGGTCCTGCCGGGGCACTTGTCGGTGGAGGGGTTGGCGGAGCAGCTGGCACCTACTATGGCAATCAGTGGGGAAGCGCATTGGGTGAAAAACTCGCGACGCCTGCACCGAACCAACTCGCCCCGCCGGTAGAGGTTGCCAAAGAACTGCCGAGCGCGCAGACGCAAAACCAGCAAGTCACCTTCTCCCCACTGATCCAGGTCACCTGCCCGGCGCCAGATACTGCCGAGCAGATTCGTACGATCATCGGCCAACAACTGAGCGGGCAATTCCACGGCCAGTTCCTGCCGCTGTTGACCAACAACCCGCTCGCCACCCGCCGTGACGCAGCCCTGACCGATGGAGTCGACTGATGAAACAACAAATGGCTCTAGGCAGTTTCATCTTCGGCCTCTCGCGCAACTTCGCTTACAGCACGCTGGCGCGAAAGTCCGACGGTGGCTGGAGCGACATCCAGATCCTGACCAGCAAACCCAAGTCCAGTCAGACCGGGCAGAAAGCGGAATCGCTGACCATCAGCGGTACCTCGATGTATGCCGTGGCTATGGATCGACTCGATGAATTACGCGCACTACAGGCACTGCGTGTGCCGCTGCCGTTGATTGACGGTATCGGTCGCAACTGGGGCCTGTGGCGGATCAACAGCATCGACGAGAACCAGAGCGAGGTCATCGATGACGGCACCGCGATGGTGATCAAGTGGGTGGTCGGATTGACGGAGTTCAACAATGCGTAAGGTCCGAAGCATGGCCGGTGATTCGGTGAATCTGCTGCTCTACCGCGAAACCGGGCGCAGTGATGACGCCGCCGAAGAAGCCCTGTGGAAACTCAACCCGACCCTGGCCGAGCACGGCCCGATCCTGCCTGCGGGCGTTTGGGTCACGTTGCCGGAACTCGATTCGAAACCGGCCACGATCAAGCCGCTGACGGCCTGGGATTAAGGAGGACGCATGGCACTGGGTTTTACCCCGGCGATAAGACTCTACGGGGCCCATTCGGCCCTGCTCAATCAACGCCTGATCAGTTGGGAGCACATCGATGCTGCCGGTTTCGAGTCCGATCAGTTGACCTTGACGATTGATCTCGAAGGCCTTGAGGGGCTGCCGAACCTGGGCGGGAAAATCGGCCTGGAGGTCGGTTATCTGGAATCGGGACTGGTCGACAAGGGCCAGTTCAAAGTGACGCGCCTGACGCCGACGCTGTTCCCGTTTCGCCTGACTCTGGTGGCCACTGCAGCGCCGTTCAGCAAGGATGATGAGACGGGCTTCAAGCAACGCCGCACGGCCAGTCATGGCCCGACCACATTGGGTGCGCTGTTTCACGAACTGGTATCGCTCCATGGCTTCTCACCGCGCGTCGCTCCCGAGGTGGCGATGATCAGGATCGAGCACATCGACCAGTCCAACGAAACTGACATGAGCTTTCTGACGCGCCTCGCGAAAAAGTACAACGCGGTGACCAAACCCTACGACAACGTGTACGTGCTGGCCCGTCCCGGCCAGACCAAGTCGTTGTCGGGCCAGGTGCTGGCGGACGTGACTTTATCGGTGACCAGTAACAATCGCCCTGGCGATCACGCGTTCATCAGCGCCACGCTGGAGGAATCTGCCCGCGAGCAGACCAAGGGTTGCAAGACCTGTTTCTGGGATGGTGCGGCAGGCGTCTTGCGCTGGATCGAAACCGGGCTTGCGCCGTTCAAGACCATCCGCCAGAAGCAACCCAACGAAGCCGATGCCATCGCTGTCGGCGAAGGCGAAGTGCGCAAGATGCTGCGCCAGAAGTACAAGGTGAAGATCACCTGTCCCGGCGATCCACGGCTGTCGGCCGAAGGCCTGGTGCGGCTCGATGAGACCTGGCCGGACTTCATGCGCGGACGCTGGTCGATCGACAAGGTCACGGCCAGTGGCAATCGCGAGAACAGCTATCGCTGCGTGATCGATGCATCGTGCCTTGACCCCAAGGCCGAGTCCAAAGACTGATTCATTCTCTCTCAAAGCGACACAAATCCCTGTGGGAGCGGGCTTGCTCGCGAAAGGGCCGGCACATTCAACATTGATGGCGCCTGACACAGCGCCTTCGCGAGCAAGCCCGCTCCCACAGTGGATCTGCGGTGTTTTCCTCCATTTCACTCAACTCTGGAACACCACCATGAAGATCACTCCGATCCTCACGCAGCTGCGTGGGCAATGCCCTGGCCTTGCCAATCACATTTCGGTGGGCGTCGATCTGGCGTTGCTGCAAGGCAATCCTGATCTGCCAACACCTTCGGCCCACGTTTTGCCACTGGCCGATCTGGCGGGTGAAAGCACGGCGCAAAACCTCACCAGCCAACCGATCCGCGACCGCTTCGAAATCGTCCTGGCGCTTGACGCCAGCGACGGCACAAAAGCGCTGGATCTGTTGCACGACCTGCGCGCCGAATTGTGGCGCGCGCTGGTGGGGTTCAAGCCGGGCACCGACTACAGCGCCATCGTTTATGACGGCGGCGAAATGGTCTCGATCAACAGCAGCCGCGCCTTCTATCGGCTGCGCTTTTTTGCCGAGTTCCAGCTCGGCCGCAATCTGCCCAGTCAGCCTGCGGAAAGCTGGCACGAACGTGAACTGGACGGTTTGTCGTCCTTTACCGGGGTCACCGTGCGGGTCGACGCGATCGACCCGGCCGACCCCAACCTGAAACACCCGGGCCCTGACGGGCGCGTGGAACTGACTTTCTCTGGAGACGTAACCCCATGAGCAATCGCATCACCGTACTGCCGGCCGCTGGCCGTGCCGTGCCTGACCCGGAAGCGGGCGATCTGCTGCCCCTCGAAGGCCGTGAAGTGCTGGACAGCGCCTGGTGGCGCCGGCGTCTGGCCGACGGCGATATCACACTCAAAACCGCAAAAGCGGCTAAACCACAGGGAGCCAAATAATGGCGATCGGATTCAGCAACATCCCCGCGGACATTCGTGTACCGCTGTTCTATGCCGAAATGGACAACTCGGCCGCCAATAGCGCGAGCTCGACCCTGCGTCGTTTGATCGTCGCTCAGGTCAACGACAACATCGCGCCGACCGAGGTTGGCAAACTGGTGCTGGTCTCCAGTGTTGCGCTGGCAAAAAGCATCGGTGGTCAGGGCTCGATGCTCGCCTCGATGTACGAGACCTTCCGCAAGGCTGACCCGATCGGCGAGATCTGGTGCCTGCCGCTGCACAACACCGAAGGCGCGATCGCCAAAGGCGTGCTGACCCTGACCGGTACGGCGACTCAGGCTGGCGTGCTTAACCTGTACGTCGGTGGTGTGCGTGTGCAGGCCACTGTGGTCAACGGTGCCACCGCGGCTCAAGCGGCCACTGCACTGGCGCAGAAAATCAACGCCACGGCCGATCTGCCGGTGAGCGCTGCCGCTGCCGAAGGTGTGGTGACCCTGAACGCCAAATGGACTGGCGACAGCGGTAACGACATCAGCCTGCAGTTCAATCGCCTGGGCAAGAGCAACGGCGAAGAAACCCCGGCCGGCCTGACCACCGCCATCACCGCCATGACTGGTGGCGCCGGCGTGCCGGATCAGGTGGCTGCGGTTGCCGCACTGGGCGACGAGCCCTTCGAGTTCATCGCACTGCCGTGGTCGGATCTGTCGACCCTCAACACCTGGCAAGCGGTCATGGATGACAGCACCGGCCGCTGGTCGTGGGCCAAGCAACTGTTCGGTCATGTCTACAGCGCCAAGCGCGGCACCGTCGGCACGCTGGTCGCCGCAGGCCAGGCGCGTAACGATCAGCACATGACCATTCAGGCGCTGGAGCCGGGCGTACCGCAACCGTTCTGGGTACAAGCTGCAGCACTGGCTGCGCGCACCGCGGTGTTCATCTCCGCCGATGCCAGCCGTCCGACCCAGAGCGGCAGCCTGCCGGGCGTTGACCCCGCACCGGCGAGTGAGCGTTTCACCCTGACCGAGCGTCAGTCGCTGCTCAACTACGGCATCGCCACTGCGTACTACGAAGGCGGTTACGTGCGCATCCAGCGTTCGATCACCACCTACCAGAAGAACGCTTATGGCCAGGCCGATAACTCCTACCTGGACAGCGAAACCATGCACCAGTCGGCGTTCATCGTGCGTCGTCTGCAAAGCGTGATCACCAGCAAATACGGTCGCCACAAACTGGCCTCCGACGGCACCCGTTTCGGCGCCGGCCAGCCGATCGTCACCCCGGCGACCATTCGCGGAGAGCTGATCGCGCAGTACGCCAAGCTGGAGTTGGAAGGCCACGTGGAGAACGCCGAGCTGTTCGCCGAGCACCTGATCGTCGAGCGCGACGTGCAGGACCCGAGCCGCGTGAACGTGCTGTTCCCGCCGGATTACATCAACGGTCTGCGCGTGTTCGCACTGCTCAACCAATTCCGCCTGCAGTACGACGACGCGGCTTGATAACCGCGTTTGGCCGTAAGCATTCAGCCCACCTCGCGTGGGCTTTTTATTTGAAGGGAGTAACACCATGGGTCAAGTGATTGCAGGCACCTGCTACGTCAAAGTGGACGGTGCACAACTGACTATCAACGGCGGCTGCGAAGCCCCGCTGATGGCCGTCAAACGCGAAACCGTCGTACCGGGTTTCTACAAGGAAACCGACGTCGCGCCATCGTTCAAAGTGACCGCGCTGCACACCGCCGACTTCCCGCTGAAGAAGCTGATCGAAGGCACCGACATCACTGTCACCTGCGAATTCAGCAACGGCAAAGTCTACGTGCTGGCCGGCGCTTACCTGGTTGAAGAACCTGTTTCCAAAGGCGATGACGCCACCATCGAGCTGAAGTTCGAAGGCATCAAGGGGACCTGGCAATGAGCGGCGCCGTGAAGCTTCAGGTTGCGATCGAAGCTCACGGCGAGCCCCTGACCGAACTCGTCCTGCGCCGTCCGACGGTGCAGGAAGTGCGAGCGATCAAGGCGCTGCCGTACAAGATCGACAAGAGCGAAGAAGTCAGCCTCGACATGGACGTGGCGGCCAAATACATCGCCGTGTGCGCCGGTATTCCACCGTCGTCGGTCAACCAGCTCGATCTGGCTGACCTCAACGCGCTGAGCTGGGCCGTTGCGAGTTTTTTCATGAGTGCGGCGTCGGAGCCATCACCGACCTGATCGCAGTCGCCTATGACCTGGCCTGGTTCTGGAAGGTTGACCCCGAACAGATGATGGCCAGGCCACTGGATGTGCTCCGCGAATCGCTGGAGCACGCGCAACGGATCAATGCGATGCAGCAGGTGCAGTGATGGCGAATACAAATTTGAGCCTGATCCCGCAGAACTTTCCCGTCACGGTCAACATGCTCGTGGTGCTCAAGGGCGCCGAGAAGATGGAGACCGAGATGAAGGGGCTGCGCGGCAAGGTCGCAGCATTCAAGAAAAGCATGGAAGACAGCGGCCTCGAGCCGCTGGACGTGGCCGGCTTCATTGCCGAAGGTGGTCTGCTCAAGCCGTTTCAGGACGGCATCAAAAAGGCCATCGAAGCGCAGGATGCGCTGGCGAAGAAAGCCAGGGCTCTCAAGGGTCTTAAGGTGCCGAAGGTAGTGCAGGGGGAAACCTCGGCCAACCTGGCAAAATTCAACGAGGCACTGGACAAGATCTCGCTGAATATCGGTCAGGCGCTGCTGCCGGCGGTCAACAGTATCGTCACCGCGCTGACGCCGGTGATCACTTCGATTGGTCAGTTCGTCGCGAACAATCCTTATCTGGTCGAAGGGCTGGCGGCCGCTGCCGTGGCGTTCACGGTGGTGACGGTCGGAGCGATGGGGCTGGTCGGTGTGCTGGGGATTCTGGCATCGCCGATCGGTTTGATTGCTGCGGGTATTGCGGCAGCTGTGGCCGTGATCGTGATCGGCGCACGGTTGATCACCAATAACTGGGCGTCGATTTCCGGATTCTTCGGTGGGATGTGGGACTACGTCTCGACGAAATTCAAGGCTGGAGTTGCGGCGACCACACAGGCAATCGATTCGATGGGCGCATCGATCAGCAAAACATGGGGAGAAATCCGCGCGGACTTTTTTGCCGGGGTCGACAGCGTCGTCAACGTCTACAACGGCTTGGCTGCGAAGGCGCAAGTGGGCATCGACAAGCTCGCGGCGGCCTTCGACTTCTCGCCGAGTGAGGTGTGGAACAAGGCACTGGCGAAAGCCAGCAGCGTCGTCATTGATTTCTTCGCCAGCACGATGGCGGATGCGCAAGCGGGGATCGACAAGCTCAAGGCGAAGTTCGATTTCTCACCGCGTGAGGTGTGGAACAAGGCACTGGCGAAAGCCAGCAGTGTTGTCAGTGATTTCTTTGCCAGCACAATGGCGGATGCGCAAGCGGGGATCGACAAGCTCAAGGCGAAGTTCGATTTCTCACCGCGTGAGGTGTGGAACAAGGCACTGGCGAAAGCCAGCAGTGTTGTCAGTGATTTCTTTGCCAGCACGATGGCGGATGCGCAAGCGGGGATCGACAAGCTCAAGGCGAAGTTCGATTTCTCACCGCGTGAGGTGTGGAACAAGGCACTGGCAACCGCGAGCAGTGTCGTCAGTGATTTCTTCACTGGCGTACAGGCTAAAGCGTCTGCCGGTGTGGAAGCGCTCAAGGCGAAGTTCAGCTGGTCGCCGGTGCAGACGATCACTGGCGCCTGGGGCTTGCTGAACAATCTGTTTGGCGATCTTGTTGCTGGTGTTGCGGGCAACGCAGCGGCGCAGTGGGAACAAGTCAAATCGATCTTCACGCAATCGCCCGTGGCGATGATTGAATCTGCGTGGCAACCCGTGGCCGGAGTTTTCTCGGCGCTGTGGGATGTCCTGCGGGCTTCGATGGCCGCGCTGCAGGACAACCTGCGCAGCGTGTTCGACGTGTTGCCGGTGGCATCGGCAACGGCGGCCTGGAACGGCGTAACGGGATACTTTTCCGGCTTGTGGGCATCGTTGACCACGGATGCACAAGCGGTAAAAGGCGTGTTTGGCGATCTGTTCAGCCAGTCGCCGCTGGAGTCGATCCAGCAGAAATGGCAGCCGGTGCTGACCTGGTTCGGTGAGATGTGGACCAAGCTTCAAGGCATCTTCGGGCAGGTAAAAGAACTGCTCGGCGGCAACTTCTCCGGCGTCTTCGCGACCCTCACGGGCACCAGCGCAGCGGCACCTGCGGGTGGCGCGGCACTGAGCAGCACGTTGCCACAAACCTCCAGCGCGCTGATCCAGCAAAGCGCCGCCAACAACCGTACGCAACTCGAAGGCGGCCTCACGGTGAGCTTCGTCAATGCTCCGCCCGGGATGCGCACCGATCAACCGCAAAGCAATCAACCGGGCCTGGCGCTGTCATCGCGCATCGGCTATCGCTCGCTGTCGGCAGGAGGTTCCAATGAACTGGCGTGACCGTTTGTTGCCGGCATCGTTTCGCGGTGTCGGGTTCTGGATCGATCAGGCGAAAACCCCGGTCGGTCGCAAAGGTCAGTTGCATGAATATCCGCAACGCGACCTGCCGTATTTCGAGGATCTTGGCCAGCAGGCCAAGACCCACGACCTGACGGCCTTCATCATCGGCGCCGATTGCCTGGAGCAGCGCGACAAGCTGCTCAAGGCGTTGGAGCAGGGCAGTGGCGAGCTGGTGCACCCTTGGTTGGGACGCCTGCAAGTCAAGGTCGGCGAATGCGACATGACCCACACCCGCCAGGACGGCGGGCTGGTGACCTTCAGTCTGAAGTTCTACCCCGACCGGCCGTTGCCGTTTCCGACCGCCACTGTCAGTACGCAAAAAGTCCTGTTGGCCAAGGCTGACACGCTGCTGGGTTCGGCGGTGGCGCGCTTCGAACAGGCAATGACGCTGATCAAGGCTGCGCGGATCGGCATTGCCAATCTGCGCAACAGCCTGACTGGCGTTTATGAGGTGATCAAAGAGCAACTCAAACCGCTGATCGAGCAATACCGGCAGATCACCGAACTGGTCAAAGCCGTGAAGGAATTGCCCAAGGAAGTCGCCGCGGAGTTCAAGGGCTTGCTCGGCGATATCAAGGAGCTGAAGGCGTTCGCGAAGGAGGGCTACCGTGGCGTGATTGCCGACGTATCCCAACAACTCGAAGCCATTCGCAAGGCTGATGCACCGAAGATCACCACCGGCAAGGACACCAATGCGGCGGCGCAAGCCATGGCCGATCTGGTGCAGGACACGATGCTGGTCAAAGTGGCGCAGTGGGTGGCGTCGATGCCGGTGGCGACAACGCCGGTGAAGCTGCAATCGACACCCACCGTAGGGCAGCAGGCGACAAGCCCGGTGACCCGTCAGGAAGTCCCGGTCAGTGACGACATGCAGGCATTGCGTGACGCTGTGGCGGTGGCGATCAATCCGATGCTGGACAAGGCCGACCCTGCACACTTCCAGGCGATCAGCGACGTGAAAGAAGCGTTGATTGCGCACCTCAAGGCAGTGGCGTCGTCCGGTGTGCGACAAGTCAGCAAATCGTTCCAGGAAAGTTTTCCGGCACTGGTGGTGGCCTACAAGCAATTTGGCGATGCGACGCGGGTGAACGAAGTGACTCAACGCAATGGCATCACCCATCCGGGGTTTTCGCCCAACGATGTGAAAGTGTCGGGAGAGTGAGCCATGAGCGAGATGGATAACCGCGTCACGCTGACCGTCAACAACATGGAATACGGCGGCTGGAAAAGCGTGGAAATCACTGCTGATCTGGAGCGCCAGTTCCGCACTTTCAAGCTCGATATCACCTGGCAATGGCCGGGGCAGACGGTGGATCAGCGGATCAAGCCGGGTGACCCCTGCGAAGTGAAAATCGGCCAGGACCTGGTGCTCACCGGCTACGTGTTCAAAGCCCCGATCAGCTATGACGGACGTCAGATCAGCCTGAGCATCGAAGGCAGTTCCAAGACTCAGGATCTGGTCGATTGCGCGGCCACCAACCGGCCCAATCAATGGCAGGACCAACCGTTGCTGAGCATCGTTCAGGCACTGGCCATGGACTACTCGCTGATGGTGGTCAATGAAATTCCCGAGACCGCGCGGCTCGCCAAGCACACCATCGTGCCGGGCGAAACGGTGTTCCAGTCGATCGACCGGTTGCTCTCGCTGTTCCGGGTGTTTTCCACCGATGACGCGCAGGGCCGGCTGGTATTGGCCAAACCCGGCAGCGGTGGTCGGGCCAGTGATGCGTTGGAGCTGGGCAAGAACATTCTGTCGGCCAACGCGCCGATGGATCAGAGCCAGGTGTTCTCCGAATACCGGGTGATCGGCCAGCAGAAAGGTTCGGACAAGAAGAGCGGGGCGGCGGTCAGCGAGGTTGAGTCCAGCGCGGCCGACCTGAGCTTCAAACGTCGACGCACCACCATCATCAACGAGGGCACTGCGCTGACGTTCGAACTGGCCCAGCAGCGCGCCCAGTGGGAAAGCGTCACCCGCATGGGCCGGGCGCAGACCACCACCTATCAGGTGCAGGGCTGGCGTCAGTCCAACGGCGATCTGTGGCGGCACAACACGCTGGTCAAAGTCACGGATCCGGTGCTTGGGTTTGATGGCGACATGCTGATCTCCAAGGTCACTTATTCGCTGTCGGCACAAGGCTCGGTGACCACGCTGCAAGTGGCGCCGCCGCATACCTTCGATCCAGATCCAACACCCCCGAAAAAAACCTGAGCCTGACTCCGAACCCACATTTTGTCCGTGTCGGGGCTGCTCCTTGAGGACAAATCATGAGCCTACTGACACGCCTGCTGGCGCGCGGCACTGTCGTGCTCGCCAACTCGGCATCCAAGCTGCAATCGCTGCAAATGCGCCTCACCGCCGGCGAGGTGAACGACGACATGGAGCATTTCGAACCCTACGGTTTCACCAGCAACCCGCTGGCTGGCGCCGAGGGCATCGTCACGTTTCTCGGCGGCGATCGCTCCCACGCCATCGCCCTGGTAGTCGCCGACCGCCGCTATCGCCTGCAGTCGCTGGCCGCCGGTGAAGTGGCGATCTACACCGACGAGGGCGACAGGATTCACTTCAAGCGCGGGCGGATCATCGATATCGAAACCGCCACGCTGAACATCCGCGCCAGCAGCGCGGTGAACTTCGATACGCCGGTGATCAACCAGACCGGCAAGATCGTCTCCACCGGCGATCAGCTCGCCGGTGGCATCAGCCAGATCAAACACGTGCATGTGGGCGTGCAGGCCGGTAGCGGCCAGACCGGCGCGCCGGCAGGAGGCAAGTGATGCTGATCAGCCCGAATCTCCACGCGGCACTGACCCGCTCCGTACTGATCAGCCTGTTCACCTGGCGCCGCGCCGCTGACGACGACGCCCTCGACGACGAGGAGCGCTTCGGCTGGTGGGGCGACACGTTTCCCACCGTTGCCGACGACCGCATCGGCTCGCGGCTGTGGCTGCTGCGCCGGGTCAAGCTGACCCGACAGACCCAGATGGACGCCGAGTTCTATGCCCGCGAAGCCCTGCAATGGCTGATCGACGACGGCCACTGCAGCGCCATCGACATCATCAGCGAACGCCTCGACGCCCAGCGCCTGAACCTGCGCACGGTCCTGACCCTGGCCGACGGCGAACGTCTGGACATCAACCCCGATAACAGTTGGCAGGTGATCTATGCCGTTTGAAACCCCTTCGCTGCCGGTGCTGATCAAGCGCACCCAAAGCGACCTGGCCGGCGATTCGCTGCGCCAGTCCGATGCGCAAGTGCTGGCCCGTACCCTCGGTGGCGCCGCTTTTGGCCTGTACGGTTATCTCGACTGGATCGCCGAGCAGATCCTGCCGGACAAGGCCGACGAGTCGAC
Organism: Pseudomonas sp. P8_229; assembly: GCF_034008635.1. Classification (NCBI taxonomy): domain Bacteria; kingdom Pseudomonadati; phylum Pseudomonadota; class Gammaproteobacteria; order Pseudomonadales; family Pseudomonadaceae; genus Pseudomonas; species Pseudomonas sp. P8_229. Next base: position 4,342,470 of record NZ_CP125378.1, read on the forward strand.
TCTGGAGCGCATCGCTGCCCTGCGCCTGAACCAGCCACGCAAACCGGCGCAAGTGGCGACCGGCAGCGTCAGCTTCACCGCGACCGCGGGCGCCGTGCTCGACGTCGACACGCTGCTGCAAGCGAGCGATGGCCGCACCTACAAAGTCACCACCGCGCGTACCACCGTCAATGGCAGCAACAGCACCACCATCGCGGCGCTGGATGCCGGCAGCCTGGGCAATGCCGACGCCGGCCTGGCACTGACCCCGGTGCAGCCGATTACCGGTGTCGTCGGCAACAGTTTTGTGGTGCTCGCCCCCGGCCTCAGCGGTGGCGTAGCGCGGGAAAGTCTGGAGTCGCTGCGCTCGCGGGTGATCCGTTCCTATCGCGTGATCCCCCACGGCGGTTCGTCCAGCGACTACGAGACCTGGGCGCTGGAAGTGCCGGGCGTGACGCGGGCCTGGTGCCGTGGCGGTTTGCTCGGGCCGGGCACGGTGACGGTGTTCATCATGCGTGACGAAGACCCGCAACCGGTGCCTAACGATGAGCAACTGGCGGAAGTTCAGGACTACATCGAACCGCTGCGCCCGGTGACGGCGGAAGTGCATGTGCAGCGGCCGATTCAGGTGCCGGTGGTGTATCGCTTCAAGAGCGTCAATCCGGACACCACTGCCGTGCGCGCCGCCGTCGAAGCGCAGTTGCGCGACCTGCACAACCGCGAGGCCGATCTGGGTGTGCCGCTGCTGATCAGCCATATCCGCGAAGCCATCAGCAGCGCCGGCGGTGAGTACGATCACACGCTGACCGCGCCGGCCGCTGACGTGCCTGCCGGGCAAAGCGAACTGCTCACCTTCGGAGGTTGCGTATGGGGGGCATAAGAACCGCCGCGCAATACCAGACGCAACTGCGCGCGCTGCTGCCGAGCGGTCCGGCGTGGGATCCGGAGCGCGTGCCGGAGCTCGAGGAAGTGCTGCAAGGCGTCGCCGTCGAACTGGCGCGCCTCGACGCCCGCGCCGCCGACCTGCTCAACGAGATGGACCCGGCGGGCGTCAGTGAACTGGTGCCGGACTGGGAACGGGTGATGGAGTTGCCCGATCCCTGCCTGGGCGCCACACCGCTGTTCGACGACCGCCGCCTCGCCGTGCGCCGTCGTTTGCTCGCGGTGGGCAGTCAGGCGGTCGGTTATTACCTCGACATCGCCAAAAGCCAGGGCTACCCCAACGCGACCATCACCGAACACGAAGCCCCGCGCATGGGCCGCTCGCGTTTCGGCGCGGCGCACTGGGGCACCTGGGAAGCCCAATTTATGTGGACGCTCAACACCGGCGGCCGCTTGCTGCTCGGCCGGCGTTTCGGCGCGAGCTACTGGGGCGAGCGCTTCGGCGTTAATCCAGGGTCAGCGCTGGAATGTTTGATTCACCGCAGTGCGCCGGCGCATACCAAGGTGCATATCAATTATGACTAGGGAGGAATAAGCCATGGATTATCCGAACAGTGTGCCCAGCGCCGGTCTGGTGAATGGCAAGTTTGTCGATGAAAACCCGCTGACCGGGACGCCGGGGTCGTTAATCCCGGCGGACTGGGGCAACGGAGTTACGCAGGAAATTCTCAATGTGATCAAGGCCGGGGATATGACCCCGGACGAGAAGAAATACGATCAGTTGCTGCAGGCGATTCAGAGCGTTTCGGCCAAGGGTTGGAATCTGGATTCGGCGTTGCCGATCGGCTCTTTGCCGACCGCGACGGTGGCGACGCCGGACGGTCGTCTGGCGATCACTCCGGCAGCGGTTTCCACGGGTGGCGGGCGGGTATCGATACCGGCCGGTGTGCTGATCAGCCTTGGTCAGGAGGTGGTGGCCGGGCAGTTGGGGCGTGCGCGTACGTTCACCACCCAGGTGTGGAGCAGCCCCGATCTGCTGCCAAGTTCCGGTTACTTTTTGCGGGCGCAAGTCATCGGTGGCGTGCTGACTTTTTACATGCAGCGCGGCACGGTCTATGACGCGACCCCGGAAGGATTGAAGGGCACGGTCAATGGTGCGGCGGGTGGCGGCTTCCAGTCGACGCCACTGGACCTTTGCCTGGCGTGGGTCGTCACGGCGGGGCCGGGTTCGATACCCACTGTCAGAGCCATCTACAACCGCAGCCGATTGTCGTGGACGCAAACGGTCAATGGCAATGGTGTGGTTTATCTGCCACTTGATCCGCACGCCCGTGCGGCGCGGCTGGTGGTGGGGAATCCAACCCCGCATCCGACAGCCATCAGTTCGGTTGGGTTTGCCTCTGCTGGGTGGCTCGGTGGCAACTACTGTTCGTTGAACCCGACGATTGGAACCTCCAGCAACTGGGATGGCTGGGCAACTGCCAATGCACCCGTCCTGATTTTTTCAAGCAACGTGGTGAACGACACCACAGTTTCGACACTGACTGCCAGCTTTGACCACGCGGAATTACGTTCTCTTTGGCAGACCTATCAGGCCGAACACACATGGGGCGCGAACAATGCATCCAGCGACGAGTTGCTGTTCAGTATGGGACTCAAATCCCATCCGATTGCTGACTACGCTACAGGTATCGCGGTCAATTTCTCGGCAGCGGTCAATATCAGTTTTTCCTGGGAGTTGATCCGATGATCATCATTCAAGAACTGCATCAGTTCGAGGAAGGCTTGCGTCCGGCACAGCCGTCCAGTGCCCATGACTGGGATGGAGAAAAATGGCAGTTGAATGCGTCCAGAGTCGCGGAGCTGGAACTTCAGGAAGCCGAGCAGCTGTGTTCCAAGGTCGACGCGGCGGCCGACAGTACTCGCACCGTCTTGGCGGGCGACCCGCTCAAAGCCATGGAGTACGCACAGGCCGCCGCCGACGCCCAGGCCTATCAGGACGCTGGTTATCCGAAAAAAGAGGTGCCGTTGTCGGTCGCTGCGTGGGTAGTCAAAGGTCGAACTGCCAAACAGGCTGCCGAACAGATCCTGAGCAAAGCCGACCATCTCACCGACCATCTATTGACCCTGCGCACCTTGCGCCTGAAGGCCAAAAACCAGATCCGCGGGCATGCGGCCAAAGGCAATCTCGATCTGGCGCGCAGTGCAAGCGATGAAGCGCTGGCGGCGATTCGCGAACTGGTCAGCAGACAGACTCTCTAGCAGCAACGCCTTCGTTCTGCATCACCCAAGCCCACTTCAACGTGGGCTTTTTATTTTCAGAAAACAGACCGCCACTGGCTCGCATCAGCGATCGCCGCGACGCGGTTCATTTGTTATTTCAAAGGAACGAAAGACCTATGGATTATCCAAAAAGCGTCCCCAGCGTCGGCCTGGTCGATGGCCGCTTCGTCGATGAAAACCCGGTGGCAGGAACCCCGGGTTCGTTGATTCCAGCGGTGTGGGGCAACAGCGTGACTCAGGAGATCCTGAGTGTGATTACCGGCGGCGGTCTGGTGGCTGCCGAGGCGGATACCGGGCAGTTGTTCAAGGCGATTCAGTCGATTATCGGCAGCACAAGTCCGATGCGTTCGGTCATCACTCGACTGGCTGCGTCGAAAACGCTGAGCGACGTCGAACTCGGCCTCGTCCTGATCGATGGCAGCCCGGGTCCTGTGACCTTGCTGCTACCGCCGGCCAGCGCCGCACTCGGTGTGCGCGACGTGATTGTTCGGCGAGTGGACAACAGCGGCAATCGCATGGTCATCCAGGCATCGGGCACGGATCGCATCCGCTTTCATACGCATCTGGCGGCCAGCGGCTATCCATTTTTCGTATTGATGGGCGGCGGCGACTGGTGGCATTTGCGCAGCGATGGCGCCGGCAGTTGGTGGCCGGTCGGGCGCTTTGATAACACTCCACTGGGCCGGCCGTTTTTCGAGACGACCATCATGCTCAGCCCCGGCGGATACGGTGCACTCAATGGCACCGTCATGAAGCGCGCCGAGTGGCCATGGCTGTGGGATCACGCCCAACAATCAGGGATGTTGGGTGCAGAAGCCTTTCGGGCGAGCACCGAGGGCAAATGGACCACTGGTGACGGTGCGACGACGTTTCGCGGCCCCGATGGGCGAGGGGAGTTCCTGCGGGTTCTGGACGAAGGTCGGGGTGTGGATTCCGGGCGTGCGATGGGTACGTTTCAGCCTGGGTCGACGCACTCGTATGCAATGGGGGCGAATGGCGGCGGCGCCGTCGGATCACGCTGGACGGACAGCCTGACAGCGGTCGGGGCGGATACTCGAGAGGAACCTCAATATATTTCGGGGCTGAGTAATGGCGGCCCGATTTATCCAGTGAATACAAGTTACCAAATGGATCCGGCAGCGACTCTGCTGTACGCCTTCAAATCCCGCCCTCGCAACATGGCCTATCCCGGCCGCATCAAACTCATCTGAGGCACTCTATGTTCAATTATCTATTTGATGGTTCGGGCGCTCTGTCCGGGCCTGTCGAGTTCATCGCCACGCCGGGCATCGGTGTCCAGTTGCCGGGCAATGCCGTTGAGCTGGCGTACGAGTTGCCTGAGCCGGAAGCCGGTCGCAGCTGGGCGCTGATCAACGGTGTACCACGTGAAGTGATTGACCGCCGGGGCATGGTTTATCGCAAGGATGGCGGTGCTCAACAGATCTGGACCGAGCTGGGTGAATTGCCAGAAACCCTGACCGCACAGCCATGGCCAGGTGAGTTCCACATCTGGCGCGACAGCGTCTGGGTGCTGGATGAGCAGGCTCGCTTGGCGAGCGTCAGACAACAATGTCTCGACCAGCGCGACGTTCTCCTTCGCGACGCCGTCCTGCGCATCGCGCCGCTGCAATACGCCGAAGACATCGGCGATGCCAACCATGACGAACTACTGCTGCTGATCGAATGGAAGCTCTACAGCGTCGAGCTGAACCGTATCGAAAAACAGGCCGGGTTCCCCGATGAAATCACTTGGCCGGTCGCCCCCGGCGCAGGCGTAGCCAGCTGATTGCAGCACAGGGAGCAATGCAATGGATTATCCAAAAAGTATTCCCGGCGTCGGCCTGGTCAACGGCGGTTTTGTCGATGAAAACCCGCTCGCCGGTTCCCCGGGATCGTTGATCCCCGCCGCGTGGGGCAACAGCGTCACGCAGGAAATTCTCAACGCGATCAAAGCTGCCGGGCTGACACCTGATGAAGCCAGGACGGATCAGTTGGCAACGGCCATCGGTGCGCTGGTCGACTTCAGCAAACTGAAAAATACCCCGACCACGTTGGCCGGGTACGGCATCACCGATGCGGTGGGCCGGTTGTTGGCGGTCCGGCAGATCGAGGCGGTCAGGATCACGGTTTACAAACCCAACCCGAGAGCCAAACGAATTCGTGTGCGGCTGGTAGGGGCAGGTGGTTCGGGTGGCGGCTGTGCGCCCATCGCTGCGACGTATCAAGGCATCGGTGGCGGTGGTGGGGCGGGCGCTTATGGCGAGAGCCTGTATGACGTCACGCCGGAAATGCTCGCCGGTGTGCCTGTTTCGCTGGGCGCCGGTGGTGCCGCCCGCAATGCGGTCGGCCAAGCGGGCGGCGGCGCTTCCTTTGGTTCATACGTGAGTGTTTCTGGCGGTATGGGCGGACAGACGATTTCGGTCCTGACCGGAGCGGGTGCGTCCGGTTTTGTACAAGGCGGAGCGGGAGGCCAGACGGTGATGGGGGGCAACCTCTGCAGTGCGCGAGGTATCCCCGGTACTTATGCGATGTACAACTCCAATTGGGGAGTGCTTTGCGGAGGCGGCGGCCCGAGTCCGTTTGATGGTGGTGGCCCACTGGTGGGCGTGAACGGCAACGGCGTCGCCGGCGTTCGAGGCTCAGGCGGCAGCGGTTCTTGCTCGGTCAACGCTTCAGCTTCAGTGGTTAGCGGTGCTGGCGGCAACGCCTTCTGTGAAATCTGGGAGTACGAGTAATGGCCCGTTATGCACGAGTGGAAAACGGTGTCGCGGTCGAGGTGATCGACACCGGTGACTACGCGATCACCCAACTGTTTGCTCCCGCTTTCGTCGAGACGATGGTGCAGGTGCCGGGCGACATGCAGATCGAAATCGGCGCGCCCATCGGTGAACTGCGCCCTGAGATTGCAACGTTGCCGGCAATGGAAAGTCCGGCCGTTACCCATGAAACCGTTGTCGCGGAGCAAGAGCCTCTGGCGGCCGCGCGCACTTGGCGCCAGTCCAGCCTGGCAGCCACCGAATGGTGGGTGACACGGCATCGCGATGAGCAGGAACTGGGGCGCGGGACGACGCTCAAGGCTGCGCAGTATCTGGAACTGCTGGAGTACCGCCAGGCGCTGCGCGACTGGCCTGATTCAAGTCATTTTCCTTCGACAGTTTCCCGACCCTCGACCCCGTCATGGCTCGCTTTCAGAGCAGGAGAAAAGTAATGGATTATCCCAATAGTGTTCCCAGCGCTGGTCTGGTGAACGGAAAGTTTGTTGATGAAGACCCGATCAAAGGCTCGCCGGGCTCTTTGATTCCTGCCAGTTGGGGCAACGGTGTTACCCAGGAAATCCTCGGGGTGGTGCGGGCCGGGGGGCTGACGCCAAGTGAGGCGTCGAATACTCAATTGCTCGGCGCTCTGCGCAGCAACCAATTGTTCCAGACGGCTGCACCATTCGATGCCAGCCGTTCGGCAGCAACGTCTGAGTTTGTCCAGCGCGCGCTGGGCAATTACGCCGGGGCGCGTGGTGTGTCTGCCGCGACGCAACTGACGGCAGCGGATGTGGGCTGGGCGATTGGTCTGGGGGGAAACTCGGCGTACACCGTAACCTTGCCGGATATCACCACGGTCCCTAACGGTGCGACGATCGGCTTTCACTGTCGCAGTAATGCCGTGATCACCGTCGCTTGCATGAGTGGCACACAAATAAGCCCGCAAGGCGCCTATTTGACCTCGATTGTGATGAACAGCGGCGAGAGTGCCAACGTTGTCAAAGAGAACGGCATCTGGACGGTTCATGGCACGGCCAGTCTGAAGTATGCCGCGCTGTTTTCCGGACTGGTGAGCAACCCCGGATATCAGAAACATGCCAGCGGCAATATCGATCAGTGGGGCTCGGGAATGTCGAATGCCGAGGGCAATGTGTACGTGACATTTCCGATCCCGTTCCCAAGGGGCTATTTCTCGCTGGTGGCAACCCATTCGGGAGGCGATGCGGCGATGGTTGCTGTGATCGCATACAACCAGCAGGGCTGCACGCTGAGAATTCGCAATGCTGCCGCTCAAGTGAGCGCAGGTTGGTCTGTGAACTATTTTGCAAAGGGGTATTGAATGAACCCGTTCAATGTTTTGTTCAGCGCCAGCACCCGGAGCGCGTATGTGCCGGGTATCAACTCGACGGATATTCCCGACGACGTTATTGAAATTCCTCAGGGCTATTGGATCTCGCTGCTGCAGCAATTGGCGGTCACTCCAAAAATGATTGGCGTGAGTGCCGATAACGGCTATCCGATTCTGGTCGATCCGCCGCCACCCTCGCCGGATGAAGCCGCTGACGCCGAGCGTTCCTGGCGCACGGCGCAACTGGCCGCCACCGACGGTCTGGTGGCCCGTGACCGCGATGAGCTGGAGGACGGCGGCGGTACCACGCTGACCACCGAGCAATACGCGCAATTGCAAACCTATCGCCGTGAGTTGCGTGACTGGCCGCAAGGCTCCTTCTTTCCGTTCAGCGAGCATCGGCCGGTAGCGCCGCAGTGGTTGGCTGCTGTGGTCTAAGTCTTCAAGGATGTTGAAATGGATTACCCAAAAAGTGTTCCCAGCGTCGGGCTGGTGAATGGCAAGTTCGTCAATGAAGATGTTGTTGCTGGGTTGCCGGGATCGTTGATCCCGGCAACTTGGGGCAATAGTGTTACCGATGAGCTGTTGAATGTCGTCAGGTCCGCTGGTTTCGAACCGAGTGAAGACGATACAACTCAACTTCTACGAGCCGTTAAAAAACTCAGTCAGGCAGGTGAAGATAAACATGCCGCAGATATCGGCGCAGCCAATCTTTACATGGCCAACTATGTGCCTGCCATCTCAACGCTAAAGGATGGATTGGCATTGCGCTTTACTGCCGGTAACGCCAATAACGGAGCCAGTACCTTTGCACCGAACGGGTTGTTGCCCAAGCCGCTTTTGAGTCTGGGACTGAGTGCGTTGCGGCCTGCCGAGATTGTTGGTGGCAGCGTGTGTTCGGTGGTGTACAGCGCCGCACTGGACAGTTGGGTGCTGGTGTATGCGAGCGGCGGCAATGCTGCGAGTGGCCGGCTGCTTGAGGTGAAAACATTTACCGCATCTGGAACCTATGTGCCAACGGTCGGGATGAAAAATGTGCTGGTCAAGGTGGTGGGCGGTGGTGGTGGCAGCGCAGGCGTTGGCGCAACCAGCGGCACTCAATATGGCGTTTGTGGTGGCGGCTCTTCCGGGAGTTATGCGCAGGCATGGCTGGATGCGAAGACGCTTGGCAGCAGCCAAATTGTCACCGTCGGTGCCGCAGGGGCGGCAGGCGCTCCAGCGAGCGCTGGAGGAACCGGTGGAACGAGCTCGTTTGGCGCCTTCGTGACGGCTCCGGGAGGCGGGGGATCGCGGTGGATCGAGCTGGTTGCACCGAACGGTAATGGCCTTTACGCAGGCGGTTCACCAGGTGTTGTCGCTTCTGGAGGAAATATCGTCAATTTTGCTGGTACTTCCGGTTCCCCCGGGATCTCGATAGCCGGGCCTACGCTCGCCGGACATGGCGCCAGTTCGCCTTTGGGGGCGGGGGGAACAGGGAACAGCTTTGGTGGCCCTGCCAGCATCGGATCCGGATACGGTTCTGGTGGCGGCGGAGTCGCCAATGCTCCAAACCAACCCGGACGGTCAGGCTCAGCCGGTGCACCCGGTGCAGTGATCGTCTACGAGTACGCCTGATGAAAACCTACGCACGCATCGTCAATAACACGGTGGTCGAGTTGTTCTCCACCGAAGGCAATATGGCCGAGATGTTTCACCCGGACCTGCTCTGGGTCGATATCACCGACATTACCCCGACACCGCAAATCGATTGGACAGCCAACTTCGGCACCCTCGGCTGGGTATTCGTATCAACTGAGGAAAAGGTCCCTGACAGCACCCTGAAAACTCTGGCAAAAAAATGGCTGACAGGCATAAGCCCTCAACCATGATTCAATCGCAACATCCAGGGAGGATTACGCATTATGCAAATTACAGAAGACAACCTTAAAACCATCATGCCCAACGCCCGCAGCCAAGCGGGCGTTTTTGTTTCTGCGCTCAACAGCGCCATGGCCAGCCATTGCATTGATACGCCCAAGCGTGTCGCTGCATTTCTCGCGCAAATCGGCCACGAGTCAGGCCAATTGCAGTACGTGCGGGAGCTGGGCAACAACCAGTATCTGAGCAAATACGACACTGGCACGTTGGCGCTTCGATTGGGCAACACCCCGGAGGCGGACGGCGACGGCCAGAAGTATCGCGGTCGCGGGCTGATCCAGATCACCGGTCGCAGCAATTATCGTCAGTGCAGCCTCGGCCTGTTCGGTGACGAACGCTTGCTGTCGCTGCCGGAGTTGCTGGAGCAGCCGCAATGGGCGGCGGAATCCGCCGCATGGTTCTGGGAGCTGAACGGCTTGAACGAACTGGCGGATCGCGAGCAGTTCAACAGCATCACCCGCCGGATCAACGGCGGGTTGAATGGCTTGCAGGATCGCCTCGACATCTGGGCGCGGGCGAGGGCAGTGCTATGTCCATCTCCTGGCGCGTAATCGGCGTTCTGTCGTTGGCTGTGATTGCGGCCGCGCTGGCCTGGCACGTTCAGGACTGGCGCTATGGCCGCCAACTGGCCGAGCAGGCGCGACTGCAGGCCGACACCCTCAATCAACTGACCTCGGCCGCCGCCACCGCGCAGCAGGCTGAGCAGGACAAGCGTCTGGCCCTCGAGCAACGCCTCGCCGCCAGTGAACAAACCCACTATCGAGCCATGAGCGATGCCCAACGTGATCAGGATCGCCTGCGCGATCGTCTTGCCACTGCTGATCTGCGCCTGTCAGTCCTTATCGACGCAGGCGACGCTGCCCAAGGCTGCGGGGTGCCAGCCACCACCGGCCCCGGCGGCGTGGATCATGCAACCGTACGCGCCCGACTTGACCCGGCGCATGCTCAACGAATTATCGCCATCACCGACACCGGCGACCGTGGACTGATTGCCCTGCAGGCGTGTCAGGCCTATGTCAGAGCGCTGGCGCCTGAACATTTTGAATGAGTCTGTGTATTGAAAGCGCAACCGGCTCGTGTACGGTGGGAGTCATTCCACCCGATCCGGAGCGCACCGTGAAAGAGATCACTCAACTGGCCGCCGAGCTTGGCCGACGTCTGCAATTGCTCAATGCCCACGTCACCACCGCCGAATCCTGCACCGGTGGCGGGATTGCGGAAGCGATCACGCGGATTCCGGGGAGTTCGGCCTGGTTCGAGGCCGGTTACGTGACCTACTCCAACCGCCAGAAAACCCAGCAACTGAATGTCCCTGCCGAATTGTTCGGCACGGTGGGGGCGGTCAGTCGCGAGGTGGTCGAGTCGATGGTGCGTGGCGCGCAGAAGCACAGCCTGGCGCGGTTTGCCGTGGCGGTCAGCGGCGTGGCCGGCCCTGACGGCGGCACACCGAACAAACCGGTGGGCACCGTGTGGCTGGCCTGGGGCGTGGGCGATGCGCTTTCCAGCGAGGTCCAGCACTTCTCAGGTGGCCGCGACGAAGTCCGCCGACAAACGGTGAAGGCCGCGCTAGAGGGGCTGTTGCGACTAGCGGCACGAGAAATCGAAAATCAGGGGTAGGCGATCCGCGAACGCTGTGGAATAATACTGGCTACTTATACAGGTGTTGGCCGTCAGGCCTTATTGATTACGTGAGGACTTTAATGGACGACAACAAGAAGAAAGCCTTGGCTGCGGCCCTGGGTCAGATCGAACGTCAATTCGGCAAGGGTGCCGTAATGCGTATGGGCGATCAGGACCGTCAGGCGATCCCGGCCATTTCCACTGGCTCTCTGGGGCTGGACATCGCACTCGGCATCGGCGGTCTGCCAAAAGGCCGTATTGTTGAAATCTACGGTCCTGAATCCTCCGGTAAAACCACGCTGACACTGTCCGTGATCGCCCAGGCTCAAAAAGCCGGCGCGACCTGCGCATTCGTCGACGCCGAACACGCCCTCGACCCTGAGTACGCCGGCAAACTGGGCGTCAATGTCGACGACCTGCTGGTTTCCCAGCCGGACACCGGCGAGCAGGCACTGGAAATCACCGACATGCTGGTGCGCTCCAACGCCGTAGACGTGATCATCGTCGACTCCGTGGCCGCTCTGGTACCGAAGGCTGAAATCGAAGGCGAAATGGGTGACATGCACGTGGGCCTGCAGGCTCGTCTGATGTCCCAGGCGCTGCGTAAAATCACCGGTAACATCAAGAACGCCAACTGCCTGGTGATCTTCATCAACCAGATCCGCATGAAGATCGGCGTGATGTTCGGCAGCCCGGAAACCACCACTGGTGGTAACGCGCTGAAGTTCTATGCTTCGGTCCGTCTCGACATCCGCCGTACCGGCGCGGTGAAGGAAGGCGACGAAGTGGTTGGTAGCGAAACCCGCGTCAAGGTTGTGAAGAACAAGGTGGCTTCGCCGTTCCGTCAGGCCGAGTTCCAGATTCTTTACGGCAAAGGCATCTACCTCAATGGCGAGATGATCGACCTGGGTGTGCTGCACGGTTTCGTTGAGAAGTCCGGCGCCTGGTATGCCTATGAAGGCACCAAGATCGGTCAGGGCAAGGCCAACTCGGCCAAGTTCCTGGCAGACAACCCGGAAGTCGCAGCGAAGCTTGAGAAGCAACTGCGTGACAAACTGCTGACACCAGCAGTGATCGCCGACTCCAAGGCTTCTGCGGTCAAAGAGACCGAAGACGACCTGGCTGACGCTGATATCTGATCGCAGCGATGACCACCGCCGTACTCGATACCCTCGTCGCGGTGCGGCGAACCGCCATGGACCTGCTCGCTCGACGCGAGCACGGTCGAGTCGAACTGACGCGCAAACTGCGTCAGCGTGGCGCTGAGGCGCAGATGATCGAAACAGCCCTCGACCGTTTGACGGAAGAGGGGCTGCTTTCCGAAGCCCGTTATCTTGAAAGTTTTGTTTCCTACCGTGCCCGTTCCGGCTACGGCCCTTTGCGTATTCGCGAAGAGTTGGGCCAGCGCGGTTTGCAGCGCGCCGATATCGAACTCGCCCTGCGCGAAAGCGGTATCGACTGGCAGGGGCAGCTTCGGGATACGTGGCAGCGAAAATTCTCCGGGCAGTTGCCCATTGATGCCAAGGCGCGGGCCAGACAAGGCCGGTTCCTCGCGTATCGGGGCTTTTCGATGGAGATGATCAACCGCTTGTTCAGCGGCAGAGGGATGGACGATTAAGACGCTTCACTAAAAACGGCCCGCTATGAAAATAGCGGGCCGTTTTTTTTTGCCTTCAAATTACCTTGGATGGCTCACGTGTACGTTGTGTGGTCTGCGGTTTGGTGTGGGCCCAGTTCTCCGGGAGATTGATGTAATCCACCAGCTCCCTGAGTCGGCCGTGATCCCGGGCATTGAACGCGAAGGCCAACCGCACCAGATGGCTGTACTGCGCTTCGTCGTGTTCCTCGCCGCTGTAGGCGTGTTGATGGAACTGGTCACTCAGGCACAGGTCGGCGAAAGCTTCCTGCATATGCTCCAGCGCCTGGTCGCTGAGTTTGTGATTCATGCGAATCACGAACTGGCGCTTGAGCCAGCGACTGGAGTGGAAGTTGCTGTAGAACTGATTGATCTGCTCCACGGCCTCATCGACGTTGTAGACCAGCCGCATCAGTTTCAGGTCGGTGGGCAGGATGTAGCGATTGTCTTCGAGTTGCTGGCGAATGAAGTCCAGTGCGCCCTGCCAGAACGTTCCGCCGGGTGTATCCAGCAACACCACCGGCACTAATGGGCTTTTTCCGGTCTGGATCAGGGTCAGTACTTCCAGTGCCTCGTCCAGGGTCCCGAACCCGCCGGGGCAGAGCACCAGTGCATCGGCTTCCTTGACGAAGAACAGCTTGCGGGTGAAGAAGAAATGGAACGGCAGCAGGTTACCGGTGCCGTCCACTGTCGGGTTGGCATGTTGCTCGAAGGGCAGGGTGATATTGAACCCGAGGCTGTGATCGCGACCGGCGCCTTCGTGTGCGGCGGCCATGATCCCGCCACCGGCACCGGTGATGACCATCATGTCCGAGCGCGTCAGGGCCGCGCCAAGTTCCCGGGCCATTGCATACAGCGGATGCTCGATCGGCGTGCGCGCCGAGCCGAACACGGTGACTTTGCGTCGTCCCTTGAATTGTTCCAGCACCCGGAACGCCTGCTCCAGTTCGCGCAGGGCTTGCAGGGTGATCTTGGCGTTCCAGCGGTTGTGATCTTCCTGAGCCATGCGCAGCACGGTCAGGATCATGTCGCGATAAATCGGCAGGTTCGGGCTATTGGGGGAAACCTGGTTGAGTTGTTCTTCGACCTTGCTGATGAGGTCGGGGCCGCTTTCCTGAAAATGACGGCTGAGCAGGTCATTCGGTTGGTAAGGCATTCAACGTCTCCTTCTGCACAGAGCTTGTGGCCCTGACGTGCGGCGTCAGTGCCGCGCTGCAAATAACACACACTCGGCAGCTCCTTTTTCTGCCGTGAACAGGTGATCGGGAATACTTTGAATCTAGACCCTCGCGAGCCATTGCGCTGAGTTGATCATTACGCCGCGACGTCTTTTCTGGCAACCGTTGCTTGTCGATTGGCAAAGGAAGTTCACCGCTCGTCCGAACGTACGCCGTAGAGCAATCGCTCTGATTTACTAACTTACAGGCACCGTACGACAGCTTTAGGTCAGCAACCGTTCACAAGGTGCGCGCTTTTCAAGGATTCGTGGGTGGCAAGGAGGCGGGATAGATGGCCAGAGTGATTCTGGAAATCGATACGCAGTTGTATCGGATGCTGAAAGCGTCAGCCGAGACCAATCAAGTGAGTCTCGAAGAGGAGTGCTGCCGTCGGTTGGCAGGTGGAGAGCGACGTTCTCGCTACTTGCAGGCCCTGGTGGCCGAATTGCGCGCCGAGGATGAACAGCGGCGCGCCAATACCGGGTGATTACTTCTTCTTCGCCGGGGCCGCTTTCGGGCAGTCGGAATCCTGATAACTGGCCGAGCCGATGGCCTTGTTGGTTTTATATTCAGAGAAGTCGTAACGCATGATCGCGCCCTTGGCCATCAGCTTGCGGTACGACGGGTTATTGCACACCGAAGCTCCCAGCTGGAAATACACGGCTTTTGGATCAGAGCGCATCTTTTCGGCGTGGCTTGCCTGCACACTCAGGTGGTTGATCAGGGTAACGCCCTCAACGGTGTAGCCTTGATCGAGAATGTCTTCGTTGATCGCCCGTGGCGTGCCGACGCTGCTTTGTTCGGCGATGTTGCGCAGTTCTTTGTTCAGATTCTGCTCTTTCAGGGACGCCGCTTGTGCGCTGAAGGACAAAGCCAGTGCGATGGCCGCGGTAGGAACGATAAGGCGCAGCATGAAACTCTCCTGATTCAGTGACTGGTGGTTCGACCAGCCCCGTGGCTGTGCGTTCAGTGGCGCCGGATTATAGGGGAGCCGGTCGGGAGGGTACAGGTTTGCGCTCGCCGCTCTGTTAAACTGCCGGCCTTTATTGCCTTGCCGAGTGCTGTGCGTGTCGAGTTTCCCTGCTGTGGGGCGTTGCCCGTGACCCATCATGCCCCCAACGCCGTAGCCCGCTTGCGCGATCAGCGCGAGGACGAGGGTATCAAGCCGATTCAGGCCCGTGGTTTTCGCTCCGAGCGTTGCCGCGATTGCCGGGTGATCATCAGCCATTGCCTGTGCGCCTGGCGACCGACGGTCGAAACCCGTTCCGGCGTGTGCCTGATCATGACCGGCAAGGAAGTGTTCAAACCGAGTAACACCGGCTGGCTGATTGCCGATGTGGTGCGCGACAACCACGCGTTCATCTGGTCGCGCACCGAGCCTGACCCGCAGATGCTGGCACTGCTCAATGACCCGCAATGGCAGCCGTACCTGGTGTTTCCCGGCGAATACGTCGAGCCGTCGCGGGTGACCAACACCGTCGCTGCCGATAGCAGCAAGCGTCCGCTGTTCATCCTGCTGGACGCGACCTGGACCGAGGCGCGCAAAATCTTCCGCAAGAGTCCGTATTTCGATCGCTTGCCGATACTCAGCCTGCTGCCCGACAAACTCTCGCGCTATCGCCTGCGCCGTTCCACCCGCAGCGAGCACCTGTGCACCGCCGAAGTCGCAGCGTTGTGCCTGGAGTTGGCGGGGGACAGCGATGCCGCTTCAGCACTGGACGCTTATTTCGATGTGTTCAGCCAGCATTATCTGGGCGCCAAACAACAGTTGGACATGAACGAGTCGACCCCGGCCCACGCCGAGTTGTTGCCTTATATACGAAAGCCGCAAGCGGTGTTGGCCCCATAGTGGCCCATACTTCACACCGCGGCGGCCGTGCTGCTTGACCACCCCGGCTTCGCTGGGCATGCTTGGCGCCGATTAGGGTGCGGCCAAGGTTTGAAACGCCGTGTTTGCAAGTGATTGGCGTTGAACGTGCCCCTGTGGAGACCGCTTTACGCTGGTCTCTTGAGTTGCTTTGGTGAGGCCCGAATGCGTCGGGTCTGCCATCAAAAACAGGATCATTTGAAAAATGGCCACATACGACATCCTGATTGCCGATGATCACCCTCTATTTCGTAGCGCACTGCATCAAGCGGTGACGCTGGGCCTTGGCCCGGATGTACGGCTGGTGGAGGTGGCGAGCATCGCCGAACTGGAAGCGCGCCTGACCGAAAAGGCTGACTGGGATCTGGTCCTGCTGGACCTGAACATGCCCGGTGCTTTCGGTTTTTCCGGGTTGGTCATGCTGCGCGGACAATACCCGCAGATCCCGGTGGTGATGGTCTCGGCCCAGGAAGAAGCCTCGGTCATGGTCAAGTCCCGGGAGTTCGGCGCCAGCGGCTTCATTCCCAAGTCCAGCGACCTGAGCGTGATTCAGGAAGCGGTGCGCAAAGTGCTCGATGGCGACGTGTTCTGGCCACCGCAGGCGTTCGAAGCGGTCAGCGTTTCCGACGAAGCCAAAGCCGCCAGCGATGGCCTGGCCAGCCTCACCCCGCAGCAGTTCCGCGTATTGACCATGGTCTGTGAAGGCTTGCTGAACAAGCAGATTGCCTATGAGCTGAGCGTGTCCGAAGCGACCATCAAGGCCCACGTCACGGCGATCTTTCGCAAGCTGAATGTGCGTACCCGGACACAAGCGGCATTACTTCTGCAACAACTTGAGTCAATTCCGAGCCAATAATGGCTGGCGTCTTCACGCTTTTTTGACTTTTGTTGATCTAGCTTTCCCACTCCTTTTTGGTTGGTTTTTACTTTATGTCACCTTTCAAGGGCCAGACCGGCCTGAAACGCATCCTCAACGCTTCCGGTTACTCGCTGGACGGCCTGCGCGCAGCCTTCACCGGCGAAGCGGCGTTCCGCCAACTGGTGCTGCTCAATGTGGTGCTGATTCCGCTGACGTTCTTCCTCAATGTCAGCCGCGTCGAACAGGCCTTGCTCATCGCCGTCTGCCTGCTGGCGCTGATCGTCGAGTTGCTGAACTCGGCGGTAGAAGCGGCCATCGACCGCATCTCCCTGGAGCTGCACCCGCTGTCGAAGAACGCCAAGGACATGGGCAGCGCCGCGCAATTCGTGGCCCTGAGCATGATCGCGCTGGTGTGGGCGGTGATTCTGCTTTAAGCGATACTCGGCAAAACGATCTCGTCGCTGCGCTGGACCCCGGCGGTGAAAGCGCGGCACAGATCGAGAAACTCACGCATGGCCGAGGTCTGGTATTTCTGCTTGTGCCAGATGAAGTAGAACTGCCGGGACAGATCCAGGTCCGGCGTTTCCACCGCCACCAGACTGCCGCGCCGGAACGCATCGCGCAGCGCCAGCCGCGAGATGCAGCCAATCCCCAGCCCTGATTCCACCGCGCGCTTTATCGCTTCGGTGTGCTCCAGCTCCAGACGGATATTCAGCGCACTGCGATGGTGCCGCATGGCCTGATCGAAGGTCAGTCGCGTGCCAGAGCCTTGTTCACGCAGAATCCACGCCTCATGGGTCAGCTCCTCCATGGTCGCGCTGCCACGTTTGGCCAGCGGATGTTGCGGCGCGCAGAACACCACCAGCTCATCTTCGACCCAGCTCTGCACTTCGATGTCCGGGTGGCTGCAATCGCCTTCGATCAGACCCAGATCAATTTCGTAGTGAGCGACCTGATGCACGATATTGGCAGTGTTCTGTACGTGCAGTTTTACCTGGCTTTCCGGATGGCGCTGCATGAAGCCGCCGATCAACAGGGTCGCCAGGTAATTGCCGATGGTCAGGGTGGCGCCCACCGACAGCGAGCCGAAACCGGATTTGCCGTTGAGCAGGTCTTCTATTTCCTTGGACTGGTCGAGGAGGGCCACCGCTTGTGGCAACAACTGTTTGCCGAGGGCGTTGAGGCTCAGGCGTTTGCCGGCGCGATCGAACAGCTGGCAGCTGGACTGGCGCTCCAGTTCGGTGATTGAGGTGCTTGCTGCCGATTGCGAGAGGTTGAGCAGACCCGCAGCACGGGATACGCTTTCCTGCTGGGCGACGGCGACGAAGACTTGCAGTTGACGGAGAGTAAATCGCATATCGATATAACCGATAACCCTTATCTTAATAATCCAGTTAACAGATATTGTCGTCGCTATTAGAATGCGATGCAATTGCGCACCGTCGCCTTCAAAAGCCAGCGCAGACCCAATCTCCAGGAGTCAAACGTACATGAGCAACATGAACCACGAGCGTGTCCTCAGTGTTCATCACTGGAACGACACTCTGTTCAGCTTCAAGTGCACCCGCGATCCGGGCCTGCGCTTCGAGAACGGTCAGTTCGTGATGATCGGCCTGCAACAGCCCAACGGCCGCCCGCTTATGCGCGCTTACTCGATCGCCAGCCCGAACTGGGAAGAGCATCTGGAGTTCTTCAGCATCAAGGTGCAGGACGGCCCGCTGACCTCGCAGCTGCAGCATTTGAAGGAGGGCGACGAGATCATCATCTCGAAGAAGCCTACCGGCACCCTGGTTCTCGACGACCTGAACCCGGGCAAGCACTTGTACCTGCTGAGCACCGGCACTGGCCTGGCGCCGTTCATGAGCGTGATTCAGGACCCGGAAACCTACGAGCGCTTTGAAAAAGTGATCCTGGTTCACGGTGTGCGTTACGTCAACGAAGTCGCCTACCGCGAATTCATCACCGAGCACCTGCCGCAGAACGAGTTCTTCGGTGAAGCGTTGCGTGACAAGTTGATCTACTACCCGACCGTGACCCGCGAGCCGTTCGAGAACCAGGGCCGTTTGACCGACCTGATGCGCAGCGGCAAGCTGTTCAGCGACATCGGTCTGCCACCGATCAACCCACAGGACGACCGCGCGATGATCTGCGGCAGCCCGAGCATGCTCGACGAGACCAGCGAAGTGCTCGACAGCTTCGGCCTGAAGATCTCGGCGCGTATGCGCGAGCCGGGTGACTATCTGATCGAGCGTGCGTTCGTCGAGAAGTAAAACGAAATACCTGTGGGAGCGAGCCTGCTCGCGAAGGCATTGTGTCATTCAATGCACATGTGAATGACAGACCGCTTTCGCGAGCAGGTTCGCTCCCACATTGATTTGTATTGCATTAAAAAGCCCGCGTTGCCTGAGAAGGCAACGCGGGCTTTTTCGTTTCCGGGGTTTACGCCGTGGCGGGAATCACTTCCAGCACCCGGATCTGCTCGGGCGTCGGGTAATGCCAACGCACGTCCAGGTCCCAGAACTGCGCGCCATATTCACGCTCCGGCGCCGGCGTCTGATACGCCGGACGCGGATCTTGAGCCAGGCACTGCTCGATCAACTCGACCAAAGGCTCGCCAAGGCGCTGTGCATGTCCGTGCGCCTGTTGCAGCGCGGCGTCGGTCCACTGCACGTCGATTAGTTGTGGCGCCGCGCTGGCGATGCTGTTGGCGGCGTCAGCGATGATGTCGGCGTAAGGCACATAGGGTTTGATGTCGAGAATCGGCGTGCCGTCGAGCAAGTCGATCCCCGAGATGAACAGCCGATTGACCTCAACCTTGTCCAGCTTCACCACTGACTGGCCGATGCCATTGGGGCGGTGGGTGGCGCGGGTGGCGAACACGCCCATCGACTTGTTGCCGCCCAGGCGTGGTGGGCGCACTTTCAGCCGTGGTTTATCTTCCAGCGCCTGATGAAACAGGAACAGCAGCCAGACATGGCTGACCTGATCCAGACCTTGCACGGCGTCACCCTGATCGAACGGTGCTACCAGTTCCAGCACGCCACGGGCGGCGGGGGCCAGTTGCGGTTGGCGTGGGATGGCGAACTTCTCCTTGAAGCAGGAGCGCACGAAACCGATGGGGGAGACGCTGTAAGTCATGGTCTGGAGTCGAGGCAGGAGCGAGGTGGGGATGATAACCCGCAGGGCTTCAAGTGCGGTGTTGGCTGTCAGTCCGCCTTCGCGAGCAGGCTCGCTCCCACAATGGATTGGTGGTGTACACAAAGCCCTTGTGGGAGCGAGCCTGCTCGCGAAAGCCGCACCGCTGGTTTAAAGCTGGATTCGTGATCAGCCGCGAACGCGCAGGGTCAGGCCCTTGAGGAAGTTGCGCAGCAACTGGTCGCCGCACGGGCGGTAGTTGGTGTGGCCGACCTTGCGGAACAGCGCACTCAGCTCAGGCTTGGACACCGGGAACTCGGCAGCCTTGAGGATCGCGTGCATGTCGTCTTCTTTCAGCTCGAACGCCACGCGCAGCTTTTTCAGGATGATGTTGTTGGTCACCGGCACTTCGATCGGCTGTGGCGGACGGCTTTCGTCCTTGCCGCGCTTGAAGACCACCAGGCCGTCGAGGAAGTGCGCGATGACTTCGTCCGGGCAACGCACGAAGCCTTCTTCGTCTTCTTCTTTCTTGTCGAGCCAGGTCACCACGTCAGCGAGCGCTACTTCCATGCCGCCGAGTTTGATGATCTCGACAACTTTCTTGTCGCTGATGTCGAGCATGTAGCGCACGCTGCGCAGTACGTCGTTATGAACCATATGGGCAATCCTGATATTTCGTTGTGGGCAACGCGCAGGCGCGCTGCCGGAATGTGTGGCGGCAGGGGAAGTCTTAGAACTTCTCTTTGCCGGACAGGTAGCGCCATTGGCCGACCGGGACCTTGCCGATCGACACACCGCCGATGCGGATCCGGCGAATACCGATGACTTTCAGGCCGACCGCTTCGCAGAACTGCGCGATGATTCCCGGCTGCGGGTTTTTCATGGCGAAGCGCAGGCGGTTTTCGTTCTGCCAACTGGCTTTGACCGGCGGCAGCTCCTTGCCCTTGTGGGTGAGGCCGTGCTGCAGGCGATTGAGGCCGTGGGCGACCATGTCACCTTCAACTTCGACCACGTATTCCTGCTCGATCTTGGCGGCGTCGGCGGTGAGCTTGCGCAGGATTTTCCAGTCCTGGGTGAACACCAGCAGGCCGCTGGCCTTGGCCTGCAGATCGGCACTGGCGGTCAGGCGCAGGAAGTGCCCGCGCAACGGACGTTTGCCGTAGCGGTGCTCTTCGCTGAGGGTCTCGGCGCTGAGTGACTGCATGGCGGCCTCGATGCCCATGCCGGCCGGCGCGTTGAGCAGGATGGTCACCGGCTCTGGTGCGGTGGCCTTGGCGTCCTTGTCGAGCTCGACCTTCTGGTCGCCGACCTTGAACTGCGGTTCGTCGATCACTTCGCCGTCCACGGTGACCCAGCCGCCCTCGATGAACAGCTCGGCCTCCCGGCGGGAGCAACCGACCAGTTCGATGAGGCGTTTGGAGAGGCGAATCGGGTCAGTCATGACAGGGCCGTAACAAAAAAGGGGTGGGCATTGTACCTGCCTGGCGCCGGTTAAGCCCGGTTCCATTTACAGGCTGTTCGCAATTCCCTGTGGGAGCCAGCCTGCTGGCGATTGCATCACCGCGGTGTATCTGACTGACCGCGGCGCCTGCATCGCGAGCAGGCTCACTCCTACATGGGGTTGTGTTGTGTCAGCCGTTGCCTGAGCGTTGCTGGTTTTGTCGCAGGCGCATGTGCAGCAACGGATACGGCTGGCCCATGCCATCGACCTCCGAGCGGCCGATCACTTCGAACCCCTGCTTGAAATAGAAGCCCAGCGCTTGCGGATTCTGTTCGTTGACGTCGAGTTCATCGGCATTCAGGTGCTGCATCGCGTAGTTGAGCAGTTTCTTGCCCAAGCCCTGCCCCCGATAATCCGGATCGATGAACAGCATTTCAATTTTGCCCGCCGCAACACCGGCAAACCCGGTAATGCGCTGATTGGCGTCCTTGGTGCAGATCAACATCACCGCATCCAGATAACGCGTGAGCACCAAATTACGCAGCAGTTCGATATAGCTGTCCGGCAGAAAATCATGGGTGGCGCGAACCGAGGCCTCCCAGACCCGGGTCAGTTCCTGATAATCGCTGAGTTTCGGCGTATGGATGACCGAATGGTGACGCATGCCCGTCTGCCTCTTGTCCGTTTCAAGGGAGTCCGTCCCCCGCTAAACGATAGCCGTAAAAAAGCCCCGCATCTTGTAAAAAGAGCGGGGCTTTCTGTATTTGTTGCGGTGTCTGGCTGGCTATCTCTGTCGCCAGCAAGAACTCTCCCCCTCACCCCAACCCTCTCCCCCAGAGGGGGCGAGGGGGAAGGGAGCTGATCTTCGTGCTGTTCAAAACCTGAGTTCGACTCGATATTTCAGGTCGCCGCAATTCGAAAGAACACCTCGATCAGTCCCCGCTCCCTCTGGGAGAGCGCGAGGGAGAAGGGAGCTGATCTTCATGCTGTTCAAAACCTGAGTTCGACTGGATATTTCTAGTCGCTGCAATTCGAAAGAACACCTCGATCAGTTCCCTCTCCCTCTGGGAGAGGGTTAGGGTGAGGGGCTTTTGACGTTCAGATCAGATCTGCTCAGCCCACAGGTCATATTCGTCGGCGTCAGTCACTTTGCACCAGACCTTGTCGCCCGGCTTCAAATTACTGCCGTTATCGATAAACACGTTGCCGTCGATTTCCGGAGCGTCGAAGAAGCAGCGGCCGACCGCGCCTTGTTCGTCGACTTCGTCCACCAGCACTTCGATCTCGCGGCCGATGCGCATCTGCAGACGGGCCGAGCTGATCGCCTGCTGGTGCGCCATGAAGCGATCCCAACGGTCTTGCTTGACGTCGTCCGGAACGATCTCCAGATCCAGATCATTGGCCGGAGCGCCGTCCACTGGCGAGTACTGGAAGCAGCCGACGCGGTCGAGCTGGGCTTCGGTCAGCCAGTTCAGCAGGTACTGGAAGTCTTCTTCGGTTTCGCCCGGGAAGCCGACGATGAAGGTCGAACGGATGATCAGGTCCGGGCAGATTTCGCGCCAGTTCTTGATCCGCGCCAGGGTCTTGTCTTCGAACGCCGGGCGTTTCATCGACTTCAGGACTTTCGGGCTGGCGTGCTGGAACGGGATGTCCAGGTACGGCAGGATCTTGCCGGCGGCCATCAGCGGGATCAGTTCGTCAACGTGCGGGTACGGGTAAACGTAGTGCAGACGCACCCAGACACCGAGGGTGCTCAGCGCTTCGCAGAGTTCGGTCATGCGGGTTTTCACCGGCGCGCCGTTCCAGAAACCGGTGCGGTATTTCACGTCAACGCCATAAGCGCTGGTGTCTTGCGAAATAACCAACAACTCTTTAACGCCGGATTTGACCAGACGCTGGGCTTCGTCGAGCACGTCACCGACCGGACGGCTGACCAGTTTGCCGCGCATCGACGGGATGATGCAGAAGCTGCAGCTGTGGTTGCAGCCTTCGGAAATTTTCAGGTACGCGTAGTGGCGCGGGGTCAGCTTGATGCCTTGCGGCGGCACCAGGTCGATCAGCGGGTTGTGATCTTTACGCGGCGGCACGACTTCGTGCACGGCATTGACCACTTGCTCGTACTGCTGCGGGCCGGTCACGGCCAGCACGCTCGGGTGCACGTCGCGGATGTTGCCTTCTTCCACGCCCATGCAACCGGTGACGATCACCTTGCCGTTTTCCTTGATCGCTTCACCGATCACTTCCAGCGACTCAGCCTTGGCCGAGTCGATGAAGCCGCAGGTGTTGACCACAACCACGTCGGCGTCCTGGTAGGTGGACACCACGTCATAGCCTTCCATGCGCAGCTGGGTCAGGATGCGCTCGGAGTCGACCAGTGCTTTCGGGCAACCCAGAGATACAAAGCCAACCTTTGGATTGGCCGGCGCAGGAGTGGTGGACATGTCTAACCTCGGTATCTTGTGACGTCGCTTGCCGTGTGGGAAAGCCGACGGATGGGCGCTTAGGGTGCGCCTCTGATCAAAAAGTGCGCAATTCTAGCGATGAGCAACGCACTTGACCAGCTTTATGCAGGGAAATACGACGAGTGCTGCGCTATGCTTCGCGCCGTTGAGCTTTACCAATTTTTTACAGTCAACAAAACGTCTGTAACAACAGGTAAAACAGCGCATGCTGCACCACAAAGCATAGTGCTTCATTCAAAGAAGCCGGTTCTGAGAAGTAGGAGTGTTGGATGGGTCAGGCAAGTAGTCAGGCGGCGGGCGCCGAGCATTCGGCTGCAAAACCGCTGAGCATGCTGGTTGCGGCAGTCGGGGTGGTTTACGGCGACATCGGCACGAGCCCGTTGTACACCCTCAAAGAAGTGTTTTCCGGCGGCTATGGCGTGCCCGTCAATCACGATGGGGTGCTGGGCATTCTGTCGTTGATCTTCTGGTCGCTGATCTGGGTCGTGTCGATCAAATACATGATGTTCGTCCTGCGCGCCGACAACCAGGGTGAGGGCGGGATCATGGCACTCACCGCGCTGGCGCGTCGCGCGGCGGGCGGGCGCAAGAAGCTGCGTTCATTGCTGGTGGTCTGCGGGCTGATCGGTGCGGCGCTGTTTTATGGCGACAGCATGATCACCCCGGCGATTTCCGTGTTGTCGGCGATCGAAGGTCTGGGCCTGGCGTTTGATGGCATCGATCACTGGGTAGTCCCGCTGTCGTTGGTGGTGCTGGTGGCGCTGTTTCTGATTCAGCGTCACGGTACGGCCCGGATCGGCATTCTGTTCGGGCCGATCATGGTCACTTGGTTCCTCGTCCTCGGTGCCCTCGGTGTGTATGGCATCAGCCACACCCCGGAAGTGCTGCATGCGCTGAACCCAGTGTGGGCGGTGCGCTTCTTCATGGTGCATGCCGGCATGGGGGTGGCGATCCTCGGCGCGGTCGTGCTGGCGCTGACCGGTGCCGAAGCGCTGTACGCCGACATGGGCCACTTCGGCCGCAAGCCGATTGCCCGTGCGTGGTTTCTGCTGGTGCTGCCGGCGCTGGTACTGAACTACTTCGGTCAGGGCGCTCTGTTGCTGGACAATCCGGAAGCGGCGCGTAACCCGTTCTACCTGCTGGCGCCAAGCTGGGCGCTGATTCCGCTGGTGGGGCTGTCGACTCTGGCCACTGTTATCGCCTCGCAAGCGGTGATTTCCGGCGCGTTCTCCCTGACGCGTCAAGCGATCCAGCTCGGCTACATCCCGCGCATGTACATCCAGCACACCTCCAGCGATGAGCAGGGCCAGATCTACATCGGCGCGGTGAACTGGTCGCTGATGGTCGGCGTTGTGCTGCTGGTGCTCGGCTTCGAATCCTCAGGCGCTCTGGCTTCGGCCTACGGCGTGGCGGTGACCGGCACCATGCTGATGACCACCATTCTGGTGTCGGCGGTGATGCTGCTGCTGTGGAAATGGCCACCGATCCTTGCGGTGCCTGTGCTGATCGGCTTCCTGCTGGTGGACGGTCTGTACTTCGCCGCCAACGTACCGAAGATCGTCCAGGGTGGTGCGTTCCCGGTGATCGCCGGTATTGCGCTGTTCGTGCTGATGACCACCTGGAAACGCGGCAAGCAATTGCTGGTCGAGCGCCTCGACGAAGGTGCGTTGCCGCTGCCGATCTTCATCAGCAGTATCCGCGTGCAACCGCCGCACCGAGTGCAGGGCACCGCCGTGTTCCTCACCGCGCGCTCCGACGCCGTGCCGCACGCGCTGTTGCACAACCTGCTGCATAACCAGGTGCTGCATGAGCAAGTGGTGTTGCTGACGGTGGTCTACGAAGACATCCCGCGTGTACCGCCAGCGCGGCGCTTTGAAGTGGACTCCTACGGCGAAGGCTTCTTCCGGGTGATCCTGCACTTCGGCTTCACCGACGAGCCGGACGTGCCGCAGGCGCTGAAGCTGTGCCATCTGGATGACCTGGACTTCAGCCCGATGCGTACCACCTACTTCCTCAGCCGCGAAACGGTGATCGCCTCGAAACTCGAAGGCATGGCCCGTTGGCGTGAGGCGCTGTTTGCGTTCATGTTGAAGAACGCCAACGGCAACCTGAGGTTCTTCAATCTGCCGCTGAACCGGGTGATTGAGTTGGGGACGCAGGTAGAAATGTAACTTCGCGTTATAGCAGAAGCCCCCGTCAGCCTTGTGGCTGGCGGGGGCTTTTTTGTGGGCGGCAACTTCAGATCAAAAGATCGCAGCCTTCGGCAGCTCCTACAGGTTTCGCATTCCAATGTAGGAGCTGCCGAAGGCTGCGATCTTTTGATCTTCAAACCTCTACAAGCTTTCAGGTATCTCTGCTTCAGGCTCGGTCTTCGTGCGCGCAGGTCGTGGGATCAACGCCTGAATCACATCATCAATCAAGGCTTTGCCCATCACCGTCAGGTAATGCGCGGCCCAGGCATGGCGGTCGGTGTCTCTGATGAAGGCAGCGTCTTCTGCGAAGGATTTGGCGAGGGATAGCAGGTCGGAGGATTGCGACAAGGCATCGATGATCGGGATGCCGGAGCGGACGTTGAAGAACGCTTGATCCGAGTTGTAGAGGAAGGGGGTGAAGCCGATGGTTTTAAGATCAGATGGATTGTTCATTGTCAGTTCCCTTGATTTCGAGAGCTGCCGCATCCGATACCAAGCGAATGGGTGGCAGCTGTGCGCAGGTTGGTAAACCGGGGAATCAAGGAAACCGGCACGCCCGAAAGCGTCCCACGCACAGCTGCCATAACACAGGGGCTCGGACGGGTTTCGCCTGAGTCGTGTCGGGTGCGCTGTTGCGCCTTATTCCACCGGGTTACCAAGCCCGATCGCTGAATGGGTCAGCGACGTCCGGAGAGTAGCCCGTCGAAAAACAGCGCAATAGAGCGGCAAGGCGCCCGAACACGAGTTTCGGAGTTTGCCTACAAGGTCTGTGGGCGTCATCTGATATTGCGAGACTGGAAGTAAACGATACTAAACGTCACGCACGAACCGACGTGTGCAAAGCATTCAGGTACGTATGACAGCATCAGCGCAACAAGAAGCACAGGATGA
Source organism: Pseudomonas sp. P8_229 (assembly GCF_034008635.1). Taxonomy (NCBI): domain Bacteria; kingdom Pseudomonadati; phylum Pseudomonadota; class Gammaproteobacteria; order Pseudomonadales; family Pseudomonadaceae; genus Pseudomonas; species Pseudomonas sp. P8_229. Next base: position 4,368,955 of record NZ_CP125378.1, read on the forward strand.
ACCGAGGTGCCCTCGTATCGAAAAGAAGGCCAGTGAGCGATTGCTTATCTTTGATCTGGCCCAAGCAATCAGCCATGACGATATGCGGGCAAGGTATGCAGCGGTTAGTGATCGACCCAAGGGCTTGACGACCCGGCCTCGGCAGTGAGACAAGTGTCCACGTTTTATGGAATGTGGACACTTGAGGTTTTGATTTAAATGAAGAGTCAAGACATTTTACTTTTGTTCAAAATTGCCAGTCTCCACGCTCAGGAAGAGAACCTCCTGGGGGAGATGGAGGCCGAATCGAATTCGGACAGGGTTGAAGAGCTGCTCAGGCCTTATGTCGTCAGCCGAATGACCGCAGGGGAGAGTGTGGGGAAGCCATTGGTCACCTACTCCACTGATGGCGAAGACACAATCTTCCAGCGCCGCGAATTCGACTCGCCTTTCGCTGATGGGCCAGGGTGGGAAGGATGGGCGGAACCAGCATCTGATCCACCGCTGACAAGTTGGAGCGATCGGTACTCTCTGCGTGCACTGTCTGCCTCTCTCGGACTGAGCAAAAGCGAAGTCTCAAATGCTCTCGCCCGATGCCGGGAATCCGGATTGCTCATCCATGACTACGACACCGGGCTTGCCAAAGTGCACCGCCGGGAACTGCTGAAAATTACCGAGCACGCGCTGAAGTACTTCTTCCCGGTCAAGCCTGGCGCGATTGTTCGTGGCATACCCACGGGTTTTGCGGCGCCTGCGCTGTCCAAAAGTATCAAGAGTGCGGGTGGTTTGATTCCGGTCTGGCCGGATGCGCAGGGAACCGAGCGAGGCCAAGCGATAGAGCCGCTTTACAAAACAGTGCCAGCAGCGGTGAAAAAAGACCGGATTCTTTACCACTATCTGGCGCTCGCTGATGCAATCCGTCTGGGTGGTCCGCGTGAGTGTGGTGTGGCAATCAGTATTCTGAAGGCAGGGATGGGGCTGAAATAACATGTCGTCAAACGCGGATCACAACTACGAACTCATTGAGTTCGTGGCTGAAGGCTTGGGCGAGGCGTTTCTCGCCGAAGTTGCTTTTGTTGGCGGTTGTACAACCGCCATGCTGGTTACAGATACAGCCGTGCTGGACGACATTCGTTTCACTGATGACGTTGATCTAGTGATCGAGTTGGCCGGTATCAGCGCCTGGAACCAACTCACCGAACGGCTGGCGGCTAAGGGATTCAAGATCACCGGTGAGGACGAGGTCAATTGTCGTTTTCGCTTCAATGACGTTGTCGTGGATGTCATGCCTTCCGACCCTGCAGTGCTCGGCTATGCCAACCGCTGGTTCGTTGAGGGGCTGGCGAGGGCGGATAAATTCACCCTGCCCAGCGGCACTGCCATCCAGATATTCCAGCCCGCGTATTTTCTCGCGACGAAACTGGAAGCTTTCAGTGGTCGGGGAAATGGTGATCCTTATCATAAGGATGTCGAGGACATGATCATCTTGATCGATGGTCGGCCTGAGCTGTTGGAGGAGGTGCGCCAGGCTGACAAGGACCTCAAGGCGTTCATCACAAAGGGAATCCACAAGCTGATGGCGTTGGATGGGGTTGGCTACGTGATCGAAAGTTCAGGCTCGGTGCAGGCGAATCCAGGTAGAGGGCAGATTATTCACAGGCGTATGAAAGCGCTGGCCAACGCATGAGATACCACTCCCGATCAATCACTGGGCAAGCCAGCAGAGGAAATAATGACTATGCCGGAGCGACCTGTGAGGGTGACGGTGGTTTTTTTGTTGTCGCGGATGGCACTTCCAAGCGCGGCAGTGGACATCTGGCTGAAAGCTTCGTGAGCGGCATGTTGGCGGCTCATTCCACACAGATGGAGCAGGGGAGCTATCCTGCAGAACCCGCAGCTGTTGAGCGCCTATTGGGTTCAATACTGGCGGATTTTCATGCGTCGTTGCCTGCTGATCAGACGGGAGCCATCTGTTACCTGATTGGCTTGGTCGCTCATGGCCGACTTACCGTTGCATACGAGGGAGACTGTTCATGCGGGATTGTGACGTTGGCGGGTGCCATCGATTGGATTACGCCACCTCACTGCAAGGCCAATTGGCGGCGCGACCGTTCGCACTGTGAGTTGGCGCAAGACCCCGCGCGAAATTTGGTAACGCGATGCTTGAAGATCAATCGGGTCCCGAACCCTGACTTTGTTTGTTGTGCTCTGGATACTGTTGAGCGCTTGGTATTTGTCACTGATGGATTTTGGGCGGACTTGACGCAAGCCCAGCAAAGCAGTTTGTTGGCGGCGCCGAATAGCGACTTTAGCGTTGGCGACGATGATGTCACGTGGATAGATGTTCAGCTTGGCCGGCGAGACTGACGAGCTGTCTGAATCCAGCGCCATCCCTTGTAGGAGCGAGCCTGCTCGCGAAGGCGTAGTGTCAGTCGACGAATCTGCAAGCTGACCCACCGCTTTCGCGAGCAGGCTCGCTCCCACACGTTTTTTTGTGGCTGCTGGAATGTAAAAAGCCCCCGAAACTGCGAAGTTGCGGGGGCTTTTTGTGGAGGCTCAGATCACTCTTCGGCGACCGAGTCCTTGCTCTGGCGCTTCTCGATCAAATCCACCAAGCGCTTGGCCAGCGCCGGGTAGTTCTCGTCGAAGTGGTGGCCGCCGGGCAGTTTCACTGCTTCGCCGACTGCCGTCTTGTCGGTGCAGCCGCTTTCGTCGGTTTCTTCGGCGCCGTAGATGCACACCACCTTCGCCGGTGGCAGCTTGGCCATTTCCGGGCCGGTGGCGGCTTCTTTGCCGGCGTTGCCGAGCCAGCCTTCGACTTCGATTTCGAAGCTGCCGGTGCGGGCGAAGGCCAGCAGGATGATTGCGTCGATGCGCTGCTGCTCGGTGTCCGGCAGGCGGTTGTAGATCGCCGGCAGGACGTCGGCACCGAACGAGTAACCGGTCAGGATGAAGCGCTTGGTGCCCCACTTCTGGCGGTAGTGCTGCATCAGCTCGGTCAGGTCCAGCGCGCTTTGCTCAGGGCTCTTGTGCTGCCAGTAGTAGCGCAGGGTGTCGATGCCGACCACCGGGTAGCCGATCTTGGCCATCTCGCCCGCTACGTCGCGGTCGAGGTCGCGCCAGCCGCCGTCACCGGAGAGGAACAGGGTCACGGTGTCTTTCGCCTGACCGGCCGGTACTTCCACCACCGGGATCGCCAGACCACCGTTGGCCTTGTCGCCGCCGACGAGGATCTTGCGCAGTTCGTTGTTCAGCACTTGTGGCAGGTTGATGTCGTAGTCACTGATGCTGGTTTCGGCGTTCGGTTGGTCGCGCACGAAGCCGGCGCTGGTGTCGTCCGGGTTGTCGTTCCACGCCACCAGCCAGTGGCCGTGAGCCGCGGATTTCGGCAGCAGGTGGGTGCAGCCGGGTTTTTCCAGGGCGAGGTCAACCGAGATCGCCTGGGCCTTGTCGTCTTTTTGCTCGGACAACCAGCGCCAGGCGAGCACGGCGCCTGGGCCGATACCGCTGACCAGCGTGGCCGGGCCATTGAGTTCGCGCAGGCCGGTTTGCAGGGCGCGGCTCTGTTGCAGGCAGTCCTTGGGCAGAATCACCTGAACGATCTGCGCCGAAGCACTGCGGCTCAGGGTGCTCAGTTGATTGTCGGTCAGCTTCTGGTCGTCATTGACCGCCACCAGCACCTGCGCCTTGGGCTGGGTGCCCGGGATGACGCGGGTCATGACCGTGCCATCAGCGGCAGTCAGCGGTTGCAGCGTCGGTTGGGGTGCCGGACGTTTGAGGTACCAGTAACCGCCGCCGGCAATCAGGGCCAGCACAATCAATGCGGCCAGGATGTACTTCAGGGAGCGTTGAATCATCAGCGTTTCACCAATCCAGTCAAGCCGCCCGCGATCAGGGCAGCAGTATCGGCCAGCGCCACCAGCGGATCGAGTCCGGCGGGCACGGCCATATAACGGGGTTCCCAGTCAGGCTGGAACTTGTCTTTGAAGCGGCGCAAGCCTTGGAAGTTGTACAACTGCTCACCACGGCGGAAGACCATCGAGCCCAGACGCTGGGTCAGCGGTGCACCGCGCCGGGGTTGCAACCCCGACAATGGCACCATGCCCAGGCTGAAGCGCGCGTATCCGTGACTCTTATAGTGTTGAATCAGGCCGACCATCAGGTACTCCATGGTCAGCTTGGGGGCGTCCGGGTGCGAGCGCATCAGGTCGAGACTGGCCAGGTCATGGCCGTAGGTCTCGAGCAGATTGGCGAACGCCACCGGGCGGCCTTCGAAGCGAATCACCGCAATGCGGAAGTGCTTCAGGTAATCGTCGCTGAAACGGCCGAGGGAGAAACCTTTCTCACGCACGTTCTTGCCGGTCAGCCACGCATCGGAAATCACTTTCAACTCATCCATCGGCGCTTGTCCCGGCTCGTGGATCTCCAGCGACAAGCCGTCGCGGGTGCCACGGTTCCAGGTGTAGCGCAGATCCTTCATCTCTTTGCCCTTGGCTTCCAGGTCAAAGCGATGCAGATCGACCCGGGCTTCTTCGCCGAGCTTGATCGCGGTCAGGCCGATGTCCATGTAGTACGGCAGGTTTTCGGCCCGTACCTGATAGAACACGGGACGGGTGTGATGGATGTCGCACAGGTCGCGGAACTGCCAGATCATCTCGGCGCGCTGCTGGCCGGGGCCGATCGGGTCGTACAGCGCCACCAGGCTGCGGCCACGGCGGGCGTACATCAGGAACGCCTCGTCGTTGGGGTGAAACAGCAGCGCCTTGTCACCGGTCAGGGCGAGGCCGCCATCGGGTTGCGAGGAGGCCATCAGAATTTTCGCGGCGCGATCCAGTTCGTCCGGGGTCGGCAGATGGATCACCGGGCGGGCGGTACGCAGCAGCCAGGTCAGGGCGATCACCAGCAGCAGCACGGCGGCACCGAGCAGCGAGCGCAGACCACGTGGGGCGTCAGCGTCGAGGGTGAACTGCCACCACAGTTGATGGCTGTACGGTACGTCCTGGTAGGCGAACAGCAGCAGCCAGGTCGAAGCGCCCAATACGCAGAGGCTGGCCACCAGATACAGCGGCGAGAACGGCAGTTCGGTCAGGCGGCTCGGGCGATAGAACGAGCGACGGAACACCCCCAGCAGTGCGGCGGTGAGCGTCATCAGCGTGGCTTCTTCCCAGTCGAAGCCTTTGAGCAGCGAGAGCAGGGCGCCGACCAGCAACAGAATGGTGGTCAGCATCCACGCCGCCGACAGGCGACGGCGCAGGCCTTGGGCGAGCAGCAGGCACAGCACGCCGATCAGGCTGGCACCGAAGTGCGAAGCGTCGACCAGACGATGCGGGATCAGAAAACCGATGTGCTCCAGGCGAGTATCGATCTCCGGCGTAGCACCGGAAAACAGCAACACCACGCCGGACAGGAACACCAGCACCGCCAGAATCGGCGCCGCCAGACCGGAGGCCGCGCGCATGGTCTGGGTCTGGAACAGGCGTTGGCCTTCGTTGATCAGCAAAAACACGCAGGCCACCAGTAGCGGCAGCACCACATAGATCAGGCGATAGAGCAACAGAGCAGCGGCCAGTGGCGCGGCGCCGAGCGTGTCGGCGAACGCGGCCAGCAGGATCGCTTCGAAAACCCCGACACCGCCCGGCACATGGCTGAGGACGCCGGCGGCCAGGGCCAGCAGATACACCAGCAGGAAGGCGCCGAATGGCGGAGCTTCCGGCAGTAACAAATAGAGCACGGTGGCCGCTGCGGCGACGTCGAGGGCAGTGATGATCAGTTGCAGGAAGGTCAGACGTCGGCCTGGCAGGCGCAAGGTCCGGCGACCGGCCCTGACCAGCAGATTGTCACGGTAGGGTTGCTCCGGCAGGCGTCGGCGATAGATGCCGATCGCCAGAATGGCGCCAAGCCCCAGCACCACCATGGCAACCGTGCCGAGCAAGCCCTCAGACAGACCCAGGGCGGCAGAGGCGGCGGGCAGGTTGCTCAGGGTCGCGAGGGCGGCCAGCGGTGGCAGCGCGCAACCCAGCGACAGGCTGGCGAACAGGGTCATGTGCGCGACTTCCGATGCCCCCAGACCGTGTCGTGCATATAAACGGTAGCGTACCGAGCCGCCGGACAGCAGCGACAGGCCGATGGCATTGCCAATCGCAAACGCGGTGAAGCCGCCCAGCGCCAGGGTTCGCGGCGGCAAGGTCACGCCGGCATAGCGGCTGGCCGACCATTCATAGCCCAGCAATATAATGAAGCCGACGACCGTCGCACCCAATGCTCCGAGCAGGGCCGGTTTCGGCACGGCCAGAATCGAGTCGTGCAGCGCATAGAGATCGAGCTCGCTCAGCAGATGGCGACAGGCAATCAGCGCAATGGCAAACAGCAGCAACGTCACCGCCAGACCGATCGGCTGGCGATACTTGCTCAACCGATCCAGCAAGCGCAGGCGCTCGGGTTTGATCGGATGTTCTGCTGTGACAGTGTCTTGTGGATCAGACGAGTTGGCGCGCATCAATCACCTCTTGGATTGTGCGCGACAGGATGGAGGTATCCAGCCAAGTTACCAATCCCTGTAGAAAAAAATAATCACAAAATACTACGCCTCTCATCCGGTATGGGCGAGGGCAGGTAATGGACTGCAGACGTCTTGCCTGCGACTCAAGCATAGTCGCAACTCGGCGGGTCTGACGATCCTGAACGTTTCACTGCAGCGTGACAGATCATTGTTGCGAAAGGACTTTTTCAACAGATACAAAAAAGGCCACTCTTTCGAGCAGCCTTTTTTGATGTTTGGTTGCGGGAGCCGGATTTGAACCGACGACCTTCGGGTTATGAGCCCGACGAGCTACCAGACTGCTCCATCCCGCGTCTGTGTGGCGGCATTCTACAGGCGAACGGCGGGGTGTCAACCGCTAATCCCGTAAAGGGTCAAATAAGTGTGAATTTGCGTCAAACGGTCGCAGCGCAGCGGTAAGTTTCGGAAATGCAAAGAATTCCTGTTCGCTCCGGTGCGTGTAATTGGAAAACAGACGCGCACAAAAAAGGCCACTCTTTCGAGTAGCCTTTTTTGATGTTTGGTTGCGGGAGCCGGATTTGAACCGACGACCTTCGGGTTATGAGCCCGACGAGCTACCAGACTGCTCCATCCCGCGTCTGTGTGTCGGCATTCTACAGAGGATCGCCGGGCTGTCAACCTTGAATCAGGATAAATCTGTTCCTGTTCAATCGGTTAGCGCTTTTCGCAGTGAGGGCGAAAGGGTCGCAGGGCAGATAGGGCAAGGCTTTCAGCTCTATCGACTGGCGATTTTCGATTGAGAAAATAAATTCATTGGTCTTTTCCTACGGCCGCAAAAGAACATTCTGACTACTGGTGCTATATACAGGTGTCAGTGAGATACTGCGGATCCTGCTCCCCATGTTTCCTTTTCTGCCATGACTCAGCGAAAAATCATCCACGTCGACTGTGACTGTTTCTACGCCGCCATCGAGATGCGCGACGACCCGAACCTGGCCGGCAAACCGCTGGCGGTGGGCGGGTCGGCTGATCGGCGTGGGGTGATTGCCACGTGCAACTATGAAGCGCGAGCCTATGGCGTGCGTTCGGCGATGTCGTCCGGGCATGCGTTGAAGCTGTGCCCGGACCTGACCATCGTCAAGCCGCGCATGGACGCCTATCGCGAAGCCTCGAAGGAAATTCACACGATCTTTCGCGATTACACCGACCTGATCGAGCCATTGTCGCTGGACGAAGCCTACCTCGACGTCTCCGACAGCGCGCATTTTGGCGGCAGCGCCACGCGCATCGCGCAGGATATTCGGCGGCGGGTGTCCAATCAGTTGCACATCACCGTTTCTGCTGGCGTCGCCCCGAACAAATTTCTGGCGAAGATCGCCAGCGACTGGAAGAAGCCCAACGGGCTGTTCGTCATTACGCCGGATCAGGTGGAGGATTTTGTCAGCGGTTTGCCAGTGAGCAAGTTGCATGGCGTCGGTAAAGTCACCGCCGACAAACTGGGTAAGCTCGGCATCGTCGACTGCTTGCAGTTGCGTGAGTGGGACAGGCTGGCGCTGGTGCGCGAATTCGGCAGTTTCGGTGAGCGGTTGTGGAGTCTGGCCCGTGGGATTGACGACCGGTTGGTACACAACGACAGCCGCCGTCAGTCAATCAGTGTCGAAAACACCTACGACGTCGATCTGCCGGACCTGCGCAGTTGTCTGGATAAGCTGCCGGAGCTGCTGGAAACCCTGAAAACCCGTATGCAGCGGATCGACAGCAGTTATCGACCGGGCAAACCATTCGTCAAAGTGAAGTTCCACGATTTTACCCAAACAACCCTGGAGCAGGCCGGGGCAGGGCGGGATCTGGGCAGTTATCAGTTGATGCTGACACAGGCGTTCAACCGGGGAGGTAAACCGGTGCGCTTGCTGGGGGTTGGGGTAAGGCTTGAGGATTTGCGCGGCGGGTTTGAGCAGATGGAGTTGTTTGAGCGCTAATTGCTGTGGTGTTGCTGGTGCCGCTTTTGCGAGCAAGCCCGCTCCCACAGTTGATCGAGTTCCTTCAGTGGAATGCAATCAACTGTGGGAGCGGGCTTGCTCGTGAAGCTTTTGGCTTTTAGTTCGGTCCCGGATCAGCGACCAGGCGCCCGGCATCCTTGGTCAGAGACTTGAGAAACTCGGCCTGCAGCTCAGGATCGTTGCGCGTCAGTTCGATCAGGCTTTGCTCCAGCTCGCTGGCTTCTTCTTCCAGGCCCAGTTCCGACAGGCGTTTGACCCGGTGTACCCACTGGCTCACTTCGTCGTCTTCCAGATCGTCGTAAATCAGCCCGTGCGCTTCGAGCAACTTGCTGCGCAGGTGGCTGCTGATCGTCAGGGACGTGTCGCTGTGCACGTCATCCTTGCCGTCCTCGACGCTGATCTGCAGTTTGCCGACGTGATTGAGGTCATTTTCGGCGAACGGACTGTCCAGCAAGTTCAGGCGCAGCACGCCGTTGCGGTCGGTGGTCATGTCGAAGGTCTGCTTGCCGGCCTTGACCCGCACCGGACGTTCGCTCCACGGCAGGCTCGAATACTCCATGCGCTTGTCGCGCTGGACTTCATCGATACCGGCGAGGTTCTGCTGCGCGCGACCATGAGACTGCACGTTCATGAACGGGTTGACCCCGGCAATGCCGTAGCTCAGCCAATCCTTGGTCACGCTGTCCGGCAGGTTGCCCAGAGCAAAAACGTTGACCACGTTGGCGCCAATGCCGGCCACCACGGCCACTGCGCCCAGCGGAATCTCGTAGATTTCGCGCCAGGGTTGGTAGGGGGTGTAGCGGTCGTAACGACGGGTGACTTCGAACTCTGTGACTTCGAAGGTCTTCTGTTCGTTGATTTTCACGCGTCGTTGCGGCAGCTCAAGCACCTTGGGCTCGCCGACATCGATCTGCAGGCTGTGATCGAGCAGTTTGCGCTCGACCCGCTCTTCGTGCTCGCTGCGTTGTGACATTTGATTGGCACAGCCGCTGACCAGCAGGGCGCCGCACAAGGCGGCGCCACCGAGGCCCAAGGTGTTTCGCTTGAACATGAGGTCTCTATCTGGATTCAGCGGCGGATACGGGCCTGAAGGAAGGACAGCACGTCGGCCACAGGCAGGGCTTGCGCCTCACCCTCGGTACGGCTCTTGTATTCCAGGTTGCCTTCGGCGAGGCCGCGGTCGCTGACCACGATCCGGTGAGGAATGCCGATCAGCTCCATGTCCGCGAACTTGATGCCCGGGCTGGTTTTCTTGTCGCGATCGTCCAGCAGCACTTCGAAGCCGGCCGCTGTAAGTTCGGCGTACAGCTTGTCGGTGGCTTCGCGCACCTGCTCGGTTTCATAACGCAGCGGCACCAGAGCGATCTGGAACGGCGCCAGGGTGTCGCTCCAGATGATGCCGTTTTCGTCGTTGTTCTGTTCGATGGCGGCAGCCACCACGCGGGATACGCCGATGCCGTAGCAACCCATTTCCAGGGTCACCGGCTTGCCGTTCTCGCCCAGCACTTCGCACTTCATCGCCTTGCTGTACTTGTTGCCCAGCTGGAAGATGTGCCCGACTTCGATGCCGCGCTTGATTTCCAGGGTGCCTTTGCCGTCCGGGCTTGGGTCACCGGCAACCACATTACGCAGGTCGGCAACGGTCGGAACCGGCAGGTCACGCTCCCAGTTCACGCCGAAGTAGTGCTTGTCGTCGATGTTCGCACCGATACCGAAGTCGCTCATCAGCTCGACCGAGCGGTCGATGATGATCGGCAGTGGCAGGTTCAATGGGCCGAGGGAACCGGCGCCCGCGCCAATGGCGTCGCGCAGTTCGGCATCGGAAGCCATGACCAGCGGGCTGGCAACGCCAGGTTGCTGGGCAGCCTTGATTTCGTTGAGTTCGTGGTCGCCACGAATCACCAGCGCGATCAGCTTGCCTTCTTCTTCGGCGTGGACGATCAGGGTCTTGATGGTCTTTTCAATCGGCAGATTGAATTTTTCCACCAGCGCGGCGATGGTTTTGGTGTCTGGGGTATCGACCAGGCGCAGCTCTTCGGTCGCAGCGCCGCGCGAGGTTTCGCGTGGCACGGCTTCGGCCTTCTCGATGTTCGCCGCGTAGTCGGAACCGTTGCTGAAGGCGATATCGTCTTCGCCGGACTCGGCCAGCACGTGGAACTCGTGGGAGCCGGCGCCACCGATCGAACCGTTGTCGGCTTCAACCGGACGGAACTTCAGGCCCAGACGGGTGAACACATTGCAGTACGCCTGATGCATACGGTCGTAGGTGACCTGCAGCGACGCCTGATCGGCGTGGAACGAGTAGGCGTCCTTCATGATGAATTCGCGGCCGCGCATCAAACCGAAGCGTGGGCGGATTTCGTCACGGAATTTGGTCTGGATCTGGTACAGGTTGATTGGCAGCTGCTTGTAGCTGCTCAACTCGTTGCGCATCAGATCGGTGATCACTTCTTCGTGGGTCGGGCCCGCGCAGAAGTCGCGACCGTGGCGGTCTTTGATGCGCAGCAGCTCAGGGCCGTATTCTTCCCAGCGCCCCGATTCCTGCCACAGCTCGGCCGGTTGGGTGCTCGGCATCAACACTTCAAGAGAGCCGGCGGCGTTCATTTCTTCGCGAACGATGGCTTCAACCTTGCGCATTACCCGCAAGCCCATCGGCAGCCAGGTGTACAGGCCCGAAGCGAGTTTGCGGATCATGCCGGCGCGCAGCATCAGCTGGTGGCTGATCACGACCGCATCGGAAGGCGTTTCTTTCTGTGTGGCGAGCAAAAATTGACTGGTGCGCATGGTTGGCCGTTGTCGGTTGCTATGACTGGAAATGACGGAGCAGTGTACCGGCGAGATTTGCCGACGTACAGGATTGCGCTCGGCGGTGAGGCTCAACGGCGGGAATCCTCCCGCCGTATGTGAAATGTCTTACGACTCTTCCACGACGGAGGTCGGTAAAGGTTCGGGTGTTGGTGTCGGGCCTTCGCGGCGGCTTTCCTGGAACCAGTGCAAGGCGATCAGCAACAGGGTTGGTACGCCAAGCAGCGCCGTGATGATGAAGAAGTTGTGGTAGCCGAACTTTTCGACCATCACCCCGGAGTAACCGCCAATCAGGCGCGGCAGCAACAGCATGATCGAGCTGAGCAGGGCGTACTGGGTGGCCGAGAACTTCAGGTTGGTCAGGCTCGACAGGTAGGCGACGAACGCCGAGGTCGCGAGCCCGGAACTGAAGTTGTCCAGAGAAATGGTCACCACCAGCATCTGCAGGTTGGGGCCCATGTCGGCCAGCATCACAAACAGCAGGTTGGTGGCGGCCGACGCTGCGCCGCCGATGAACAGGATCGGCAGGATGCCGAAACGCACGATCAGCAGGCCGCCCATGCCGGCACCGACTAGCGTCATGATCAGGCCGAAGATCTTGCTGACACTGGCGATCTGATCCTTGGTAAAGCCCTGGTCGATGTAGAACACGTTGGCCATCACGCCCATTACCGTGTCCGACATCCGATAGGTAGCGATCAGCCCGAGCAACAGCAAGGCCTGCCAGCGGTAGCGCAGGATGAAGTCGTTGACCGGGGTCAGCACCGGCGCCAGGCCGCGCCGGCCCATGGTCGACAGGCACAGACCGGTGAGCAGGGTGTAAAGGATGGCGCGCAGGAAGGCGCGGTCTTCCAGCAGCAGGTCGAGCGGGCTCATGGTGCCGAACAGCACGCCGGCGAAATCGGTGTTGTAGAGCTGGGTGAACATCGCCGGAACGGACACCAGCAGCACGATCAGCACAAACACCGAGGCCAGTTGATGCACGAAGCTGTAGCGGCCGGCCTGCAGTTGCGTGCGCAGTGGCACCGGCGGTTCGCGCATCAGTAGCGAGGTCAATAAGGCTGGGACCATCAACACCCCGAACAGGGCGTAGGTGCCGGTCCAGGCCGAATGCTGATAGTTGAACCCGGTAGAGCCGAAGCCTTCGGCAAAGAACAGTGCGCCTGCCGTGGCGAGCAGCGCGGCGACGCGATAGCCGGACATGTAACTGGCCGCCAGCGCTGCCTGACGGCTGTCGTCGGCAATCTCCAGGCGATAGGCGTCGACCGCGATGTCCTGGGTGGCGGAGGCGAAGGCGACAATGACGGCAATGGCGATCAGCCAGGACAGGTGTTTCTGTGGATCACAGAAACCCATGCCGATCAGGCCCAGGATCACCAGCGACTGCGAGAGCACCAGCCACGAGCGGCGCCGACCCAGCTTGCCCAATAAAGGCAGGCGCCATTGGTCGAGCAGCGGTGACCAGACCCACTTGAAGGCATAGGCCAGGCCGATCAGGCTCGCGTAGCCGATGGTTTCACGGGCCACGCCGGCTTCACGCAGCCAGACGGAAAGCGTCGAAAATACCAGCATGTACGGCAGGCCGGCAGCGAAACCGAGCAACAACAGCACGAGCGTCGAAGGACTGGCATAGGCGGCGAGCGCGGCGCGCCAGGTTTTACGGGGCATGGGCTGAAGTCTGCCTCAAGATTGCGAAAACAAAGCGCGCACTCTAACCGCTGTGCTCTACCGGACGCCAGCCATGACGCTGAATATCCACACGATTGTTCAGGATGGTGACGCCTTCAGAGCGCAATCGTGCCCGTTGTTCGTCCCCCGAAGGGCTGCCCACCGGCAGACTGATCCGACCACCGGCGCCGAGTACCCGGTGCCATGGCAGTCTGGTGTCACCGGGTAACTGGCTCAGAGTCCGGCCGACCCAGCGGGCGGCGCGCCCCAACCCCGCCAGTTCGGCCAACTGACCATAGCTGACCACCTTGCCCTCAGGTACTTGGGCAAGGGTGGAATAAAGCGCCGTGCGTCGGATTTGCGCTTCGCTTTCGCGCTCGTCGGTGGGCTCTGTCACGTACGGGGCTCCTGAATGATCTCGGGTTGATGCCTTTCAGCGTAATCCGTGCGGGCCCGGATGAGAAATGAACTCAATGGAAATCGTCCGGTCACTCCTTGTCAGGGGATTATTCCTACGGATAATGCCGACCTTTTTTTGCAATTCTGAGCCTTTGATTCGCTTATGTTGTCCAGAACCCTGCTGTGCCTTGCTGTCTTCAGTGCGTCCACACCCCTGCTTGCCGATACCGTCTGGTTGAAGAACGGTGACAAGTTGAGCGGTAAAATTTCCCTGTTCGATGGCGGCAAATTGCTGATCCAGACCCAGTATGCGGGGGCGGTCACGATTGACTGGAAACAGGTCAAGACCCTTGAAAGCGATCAGGAGTTGCTGGTCAAGCAGGACGCCTACACCGGCGAAAAGGCCAAATCGTTGACCGCTGCCGATGACGGCAAGGTCACCTTGGCCAATGGCGAGGCGCCGAAAACCGTGGAGCTGGCGAGCATCCAGCAGATCCTCAAGCCCAAGCCGGTGGTCGAGGATCTGGTGTGGAAAGGCAATATCGGTCTGGCGATGGATTATCAGCGGGCGGAGAAGGACACCAACGATTACGACATCGACTTCAAGACCTCGGCGCGTCATGGTCGCTGGCGCCATACCGCCGAAGGCGAGTACAACCGTGAAGTGCAGGACGATCAGGTCACCACCAATAACTGGCGGGCCGAATACGCACTCGACCGCTTCCTGACCGACAAATGGTTCTGGCAGGGGCGTCTGAATTACAAGCGTGACTACGTTGAAGAACTGTCGCGTCAGCGTGTGGTCGGTACCGGTCCGGGCTACCAGTTCTGGGATGACGAACTGGGGGCATTCTCGCTTGGCTCGCTGCTTAACCGCACCGATTACGAGTACAGCGATGGCGGCAAGGACAACTTCTACTCGGTCGCCATGAAGTGGGACTACAACCGCTACCTGATTGGCAAGAAGGTCGAGTTCTTCACCAATGGCGAGCTGGGCAAGCCGCTGTCCGATGTGGCCAATTATGCGCTGGATGCCGAGATGGGCCTGCGCTACAAGGTTACCGATTGGGCGTCGCTCAACCTCAAGGCCGAACGCGACATTATCAGCGGTACCAAGGATGCGGACCTGAACAAAACCCGCTACACCGCAGGGTTCGGCGTGGCCTGGTAAGACGAAGTCAAAAAAATAGCAGCCGCTCGGTTAAGCGAACTCAATGCTCAAAGCAACGAAGATCAATTATGGGAGCGGGCTTGCTCGCGAAGACGTCGGCCCGGCCAACATTGATGTTGACTGCCCCAGCGCTTTCGCGAGCAAGCCCGCTCCCACAGAGGATCTGCGTTTAGCTGATCGGCATTGGCCGCGAGGGCTGCTTTTTTTGGCCGCGAAAAACACACGCCCACAAAAAAGCCCCGCTTTTAAGGGCGGGGCTCTTTTCTAAAGAAGCTACAAGTTAGATAACTTGTACTTCTTCAGCTTGCATGCCTTTCTGACCGCGGGTAGCGATGAAAGAAACCTGTTGGCCTTCTTTCAGGCTTTTGAAGCCGTCGGATTGGATAGCTTTGAAGTGAACGAACAGGTCGTCACCGGATTGTGGAGTGATGAAGCCGAAGCCTTTTTCATCGTTGAACCACTTAACGGTACCGGTTTGGCGATTAGACATGGTGTAACTCCTTGAACAAAGATAACTGCGACTCAGGAAGAACCCTGGCCGAGACTGAGTGCAAAGAGCAGGAAAAATTCTTGTAGATGGTTGGATCGAAATTCAACATATCGTGTAGAGATTCTCAGTGACACAAGCAGCACAGTGGCGCCACCTTAACCCTTTTTCCGGAACGTGCCAATGCTTCTTGCGAAGGTTTCGCTGTTTTAAGGATCGGCGGTGTGACGGTTCGTCGCCAGAGCTCGTATTTCCGGGCTGTTCGGCGAGAATTGCAGCGCGGACTTTGAACCCGGCTGCGCGCCCGGTAAGATGCCGGACAGATTTTTTCCACCTCGCTATTCAGGACACCCGCCATGAGCATCAAATCGGACAAGTGGATTCGCCGCATGGCGCAGGAACACGGCATGATCGAGCCTTTCGTCGAGCGCCAGGTACGCGGCAACGACGACAGCCGTGTGATCTCCTATGGTGTGTCGAGCTACGGCTACGATGTGCGTTGCACCAACCACTTCAAGGTGTTCACCAACATCAACTCGTCCATCGTCGACCCGAAAAACTTCGACCCGGGCAGCTTTGTCGACATCCACAGCGACGTCTGCATCATTCCGCCAAACTCCTTCGCCCTGGCCAGCACCGTCGAATACTTCCGTATTCCGCGCAATGTCCTGACCATCTGCCTGGGTAAAAGCACCTACGCGCGCTGTGGCATCATCGTCAACGTCACCCCGCTCGAGCCTGAGTGGGAGGGTCACGTGACCCTGGAATTCTCCAACACCACCAACCTGCCGGCGAAAATCTACGCCAACGAAGGCGTGGCGCAGATGCTGTTCCTTGAATCCGACGAGCAATGCGAAGTGTCCTACAAGGACCGTGGCGGCAAGTATCAGGGCCAGCGCGGCGTGACCCTGCCGCGTACCTGATCCGTCCATCCGACAGTTCGCGGGAATTCTTCGGCGGGCAGACACTCTATGGGGTGTACTGCCCGTTTTTGCTTCTGGCAAAGCGGGCCTTCGCCGAGGAGGTTCCATGAAGATCGATCCGCATATCACCGCCGAACTGGCAAGGCTTGAGCCCAATCAGGTTGGCGTTTTGGCCTGGTCCTTGTTGGCACACCCGTCGCTCAGCATGGCCGGCGGAATTCCCGGTCAGCCTGATCCGGATACCCCCAACGAGCAGCCGACCGAGCCGGGCGAGCCGACCCTGCCGGACGAGCCACCACCCGCGCCCGTCGCCTGATCCGCGGCACCCATGAGTGGCCAGTCAGCTGAGGTTTGCCAAAGACCTCAGCTGACTGGCCATATTTCGTTATCGCCGACGACAAGAATCCTGCAATGGGCGTCTATTTGCACTGGATAACCGCCGGTAAACGCGCCAAACGCCGGTAACAGGCTCAAACGCTCGCCCAGCCTGAAACACGCCAGGCGCAAGCTTTGTCTTCCCCGCCCATTGAGCCGATAAACCGGATGTACGTGGCCTGCCAGCACATGCCGTTCAGGATGGGGGATTGGTTCGTGTTGTAGGGCAAACGGTCCGAGCAGCAAAGGTTCCGACACTACTCTGATGTTCAGCGATGCCGGTGGATCGCCAGCGCGTTTGTCGTGGTTGCCGCGAATCAACGTCATCGGCAGATCTGCATGACGTGCGCGCCATTCGGCCAAGGCATTCAGCGTGCCCGCCGCATGCGAACCGGGGCCGTGCAGAAAGTCACCGAGGAAAATCAGTTGCCGGCAGGGCAGCTTCGCCAGCAAATGGTCCAGTACCTCGATGTTCGTCGCTGTGGTGCCCTGCGGCACTGGCTGACCGAGGCGGCGATACGCCGCTGCCTTGCCGAAATGCACATCGGCGATCAGCAGCGCCTGTTGTGCCGGCCAGTACAGGGCTTTTTCCGGCAGCAGCCAGAGTTCTTCGCCGGCCAGACGCACCGGATAACCGCTACTCATCAGGTTTTATCCTTGTCGGCTGATTTCTCCAGATCGCCGACCATGCGCCGGATACGATCGGCGAGTTTTTCCGAGCTCATGCTTTCACGCATGCGCTCCACCAGCAGCGGAAAGCCCAGCGGCGTGGGACGTTTGATCAGGTGCAGGTCCAGTTGCATCCGGTTGATCCGCTCCAATGTCTGTTCCAGACGACGAATATCCAGTTCTTCGCGCAGGACTTCTTCCCCGGCCTGAGCCAGCAACAGGTTGTCGGCGTCATATTGCTTGAACACTTCGAAGAACAAGCCGCTTGAGGCCTGCACCTGGCGCATGCTCTTCGGCGCGCCGGGGTAGCCGGCAAACACCAGCCCGGCGATCCGCGCGATTTCGCGAAAACGCCGCAACGCCAGTTCTCCGGCATTGAGGCTGGCCAACACATCGTTCAGCAACTGCTGCGGACTGAGCAGCGCTATATCGAGTTGCTCAGACCAATCGACCGGCGTGGCACTGAGCAATTCCAGTCCGTATTCGTTGACCGCAATCGAGAACGTCAGCGGCTGACGCTGACTGATCCGCCACGCCAGCAGACTGGCGAGCCCCAGATGCACCTGGCGCCCGGCAAACGGGTAGAGGAAAAGGTGCCAGCCCTCGCGGGACTTCAGCACCTCTGCCAGCAGACTATCGGAGGTGGGCAGGCCCGACCAGCGCGCCTGGGTTTGCAGCAACGGTTGCAGCGCCTGCATTTCCGGCCCGGCGAACTCACCCCGCGCCGCTGCACTGAAGCGGCTGACCACGGCCTCGGCCAGTTGGTTGGAAAGCGGCATTCGTCCGCCATTCCAACGTGGTACGGCGGCTTTTTTCGCGGTGCTGCGTTTGACGTAAGCGGTCATGTTTTCCACCCGGACCAACTCCAGCAACCGCCCGGCGAACAGAAAGCCGTCGCCCGGTTTCAGCCGTGCAATAAAGCCTTCTTCGACGCTGCCCAATTGTTTGCCGCCGCCACCCTTGCTCCAGAATTTCAGATTGATGCTCGCGTCGCTGACGATGGTGCCGATGCTCATGCGATGCCGGCGAGCGAGGCGTGCATCGGGGACGCGCCAGACGCCGTGTTCGTCCGGATCGACCCGGCGGTAATCCGGATAGGCTGTCAGAGACAGGCCGCCGTGGCGTACGAACGCCAGCGCCCAGGCCCAATCTGCCGGCGTCAGGTCGCGATAGGCCCAGGCGCCTCGGACTTCGTCGTACAGTTCCTCGGGAATAAAACCACCGCCCAAGGCCATGCTGACCAGATGCTGCACCAACACATCCAGTGGTTGCTGTGGCGACAGGCGCGGTTCGATGCGCCGTTGCTCCACGGCGTCGCGTGCGGCGGCGGCTTCGATCAGCTCCAGGCTGTGGGTCGGCACCAGCGTCACCCGCGAGGTGCGCCCCGGCGCGTGACCGGAGCGCCCGGCACGTTGCATCAGCCGCGCGACGCCCTTGGCTGAACCGATTTGCAGCACCCGTTCCACTGGCAGGAAGTCCACGCCCAGATCCAGGCTTGAGGTGCAGACCACGGCTTTCAGGAGTCCGTCCTTCAACGCCTGCTCCACCCAGTCGCGGGTCTCGCGAGACAGCGAGCTGTGGTGCAGCGCAATCAACCCGGCCCAGTCCGGCCGTGCTTCGAGCAACGCCTGATACCAGATTTCCGACTGCGCCCGGGTGTTGGTGAACACCAGGCTGCTGGCGCAGGCGTCCAGTTCAGTCACCACCTGCGGCAGCATCTTCAGACCGATGTGCCCGGCCCACGGAAAACGCTCGATGGCCGGTGGGATCAAGGTGTCGACCTGCAGCGGTTTGTCGCTTTGACCCTGCACCGTCACGCCGCCGCCCTGTGGGATCAACACCTGTTCGGCGTGGGATTGATTACCGAGCGTGGCGGAAACGCCCCACACAATCAGATCGGGTTGCCATTGGCGCAGGCGTGCCAGCGCCAGTTGCAGTTGCACGCCGCGCTTGTTGCCGAGCAATTCGTGCCATTCATCGACGACGATCATGCGCAGGCTCGACAGTGCGGCTTTTGCATCGGCGCGGGCGAGCAGCAGGGTCAGGCTTTCCGGGGTGGTGATCAGCGTGGTCGGCAAGCGCCGACCCTGACGAGCGCGTTCGGCGCTGCTGGTGTCGCCGGTGCGCAGGCCGATGCTCCACGCAATCTGCAGATCGCTGACCGGCGCTTGCAGGGCGCGGGCGGTGTCGGCGGCGAGGGCGCGCATTGGCGTGATCCACAGCACGGTCAGCGATTCGGCCGGCGCTTTGCGTTTGCTGATCGTTGCAGCTGGCGGCAGAGCGCGGGCGAAGCGATTGAGCGCGGCGAACCACACCGCGTAGGTTTTGCCGGCCCCGGTGCTGGCGTGAAGTAACCCCGACTGACCTTTTTTGACGGCGGTCCACACCTGTTTTTGAAAGGCGAACGGCTTCCAGTTGCGTGTGCGGAACCAGGTTTTTGCGAGGTCGGGGGATGTTGCCATGCCTGCTGCGCGCGCTCTGGAGGTGTTCTTCCAGTGACCACGACGTTGTCGGACAAGTTTAATTTTGTGCACGCGCACACTCCTGTGGGAGCGGGCTTGCTCCGGGCGGCGTTCCGACGAAGGCGATGTGTCAGTCAACATTGTTTTGACTGGCATACCGCCTTCGCGAGCAAGCCCGCTCCCACAGGGGAATTGTGGAGGGAGTTATTTCAGGTTACCGCTGAGGAACTGTTTCAGCCGCTCGCTCTTCGGGTTGCCCAGCACGTCTTCCGGTGCGCCTTCTTCTTCCACCAGCCCTTGGTGCAGGAACAACACCTGGCTGGAGACTTTGTGCGCAAAGCTCATTTCGTGCGTCACCATGATCATGGTCCGGCCTTCCTCGGCCAGCCCCTGAATCACCCGCAGCACTTCGCCCACCAGCTCCGGGTCGAGTGCCGAGGTCGGTTCGTCGAACAGCATCACTTCCGGCTCCATCGCCAGCGCCCGGGCGATCGCTACCCGCTGTTGCTGGCCGCCGGAGAGAAACGCCGGGTACTGATCGGCGACTCGCGCCGGCAGGCCGACCTTGTCCAGATAACGGCGTGCGCGGTCGTCGGCTTCCTGTTTGCTGCACCCCAGCACCCGGCGCGGGGCCATGGTGATGTTTTCCAGCACAGTCATGTGGCTCCACAGATTGAAGTGCTGGAACACCATCGCCAGTCGCGTGCGCAGGCGTTGCAGTTCATTCGGGTCGGCGACGTGCATGCCGTGGCGGTCGCTGACCATGCGGATCGCCTGGCCGTCCAGGCTCATGGCGCCGTCGTTGGGTTGTTCGAGGAAGTTGATGCAGCGCAGGAAGGTGCTTTTGCCCGAGCCGCTGGCACCGATCAGGCTGATCACGTCGCCAGTCTTGGCCTTGAGCGAAACGCCTTTGAGCACCTGATGGTCGCCATAGCTTTTGTGCAGGCCTTCAACGGTCAATTTGTACATGAGACAGACATCCTCAAGGCGAAAGTAGGTAGCCGCTGCGATAGGCTTCGGCGCCCGCCACGTGGGCGATCACCATGCCGGCAGTGGCCATGCGTCGCAGCGAGCGGGCGTACATCACGCCGGCAGCGGTGCAGCAAATGGGGGTGACCCGATCACTGATCGGGTCGATGATTTCGGCAATCTGTTGCCCGGCTTGCAGGTACTGCCCGGCTTGCGCGGTGTAAACCAGCAGCCCGCCGACCGCTGTCGCGACCGGTTCGACACCGGCCAGTGGCGTGGCGGGGAAGGGCAAGGACGGCTGCGGCCGGGTTTCGCCGACGATCGCATCGAACTGGATCAGGTAATCGATCAACGCCTGGCAGTCACGGCTGGCCATCGGGTGATTGACGTCACCCTGGCCGCGCAACTCCACCGTCACCGAGAAACTGCCCAACGGAATCTCGAAGTGTTCGCCGAAGCGCTCCTGCAGTTGCCACCACAACAGTGTGAAGCATTCGTCGAACGACTGGCCGCCGGAGTCGGTAGCCAGCAGGCTGGCCTGGGCTTCGATGTAGCGCGCCAGCGGCTCGACCTGCGGCCACGCCTCGGGGGTGGTGTACAGGTGAACCACGGATTCGAAATCGCAGTGCAGGTCCAGCACCATGTCGGCATCGCACGCCAGCCGTTGCAGGGTCAGGCGCTGGGATTGCAGTTGCGTGCCGGCGGTCTGGCGGGCGAGGGCGTGGCGCAGGCTGGCGCGGATCAGTTCAAGGTTGCGCTGCGGGTCATCGCCCAGCTTGCCCTCGATGTCATTGCCGATTTCTTCGCTGAGGTCGACAAACCAGCGATTGAAATTCTGCCCGCTCTCCATCTCGTAACGGCCCAGCGGCACGTCCATCAGCACCTGTTCGAGGCCGACCGGATTGGCCACCGGCACCAGCACGATCTGGCTGCGCAGGCGCCCTGCGGCTTCCAGCTCCGCCAGGCGCTGCTTGAGGTGCCAGGCCACCAGCATGCCGGGCATTTCGTCGGCATGCAGCGAGGACTGGATGTAGATCTTGCCTTTGGCCTGCTCCGGGCCGAAGTGAAAGCTGTGGATCTGTCGTGCGGTCCCCGGCACCGGGGCCAACAGGTCATGGATCTGGTGTCGCATTACAGGGTTTCCTAGTGGGTCGGCCCGAGGAAGGCCAGCCATCGGCGTTCGGCGAGACGGAACAGGCCGACCAGCGCAAAGGTAATGGTCAGGTAGATCAGCGCGGCGATGCCGAACGACTGGAAGGTCAGGTAGGTCGCCGAGTTGGCGTCCCGCGCGACTTTCAGGATGTCGGGGATGGTCGCGGTGAAGGCCACGGTGGTCGAGTGCAGCATCAGGATCACTTCGTTGCTGTAATACGGCAACGAACGGCGCAGCGCCGAGGGCATGATCACGTAGGCGTACAGCTTCCAGCCGGTCATGCCATAAGCCTTGGCGGCTTCGACTTCACCGTGGTTCATGCTGCGGATCGCCCCGGCGAAAATCTCCGTGGTGTAGGCGCAGGTGTTCAGGGCGAACGCCAGGATCGTGCAGTTCATCGCATCGCGAAAGAAACTGTCGAGCAGCGGCTGCGCGCGCACGGCGGCGAGGCTGTAGATGCCGGTGTAGCAAATCAGCAACTGGATATACAGCGGCGTGCCACGGAACAGGTAGGTGTAGAACTGCACCGGCCAGCGCACATAGAAGTGCGACGAGACCCGAGCGATCGACAGCGGGATCGACACCAGGAAGCCAATGAAGATCGACGCACTGAGCAGCCACATGGTCATCGCCAGACCGGTGATGTTGTTGCCGTCGGTATAAAGGAACGGTTTCCAGTATTCCTGCAGGAGTTCGATCATCGTACGGCCTCCCGTGCGCCCGCGGCGTAACGGCGCTCGAGCCAGCGCAGGATGACGTTCGATGCACTGGTGATCAGCAGATAGATCAAGGCGGCAAGTACCAGGAAGTAGAACAGTTGATAGGTGCTTTTACCGGCGTCCTGTGCTGCCTTGACCAGGTCGGCCAGGCCGATGATCGAGACCAGCGCGGTGGCCTTGAGCATCACCATCCAGTTGTTGCCGATGCCCGGCAGGGCGAAACGCATCATTTGCGGGAACACCACGAAGCGAAAGCGCTGACCGCGTTTGAGGCCGTAAGCGGTCGCCGCTTCAACCTGACCGCGAGGCACGGCGAGGATCGCGCCACGGAAGGTTTCGGTGAAATACGCGCCATAGATGAAGCCCAGCGTAATCACGCCAGCGGTGAACGAGTCGATCTCGATGTAATCCCACTCCATGACGTCGGTCAGCGCGGTCAGCCAGGTTTGCAGGCTGTAGAAGATCAGCAGCATCAGCACCAGGTCCGGCACCCCGCGAATCAGCGTGGTGTAGAGCTGGGCAGGCAGGCGCAGCAGTCTGGATTTCGACAGTTTGGCACTGGCGCCCAGGAGGCCGAGCAACACGGACACCAGCAGCGACAACGCCGACAATTTGATGGTCATCCAGGTGCCTTCCAACAGCAACGGACCGAAGCCCTTGAGGCTGAAGGCGGTGAGCCCCAGATTTTGTAAGAGGTTTTCGAACATAAATCAGCAACCTGAGCGGATAGAAAAGGCGCCCATCGAGGGATGGGCGCCAGGGCATTATTTACCGCTGTACAGATTCAGATCGCCAAAGTGTTTCTTTTGAATCTCGGCGTATTTGCCGTCGTCGTGTAACGCTTTGATACCTTTATCTAAAAGCGCCTTCAGCTCTTTGTTACCTTTCTTAATACCGACAGCGGTTTTGGCTGGCAGCAATTCGCTGTCAACCGGCTTGCTGACTTCGTAAGCGGCACCATCAGGCGACTTCAAAAAGCCCAGTTCGGCTTGCAGCATGTCCTGGATCGAGGCGTCGAGACGGCCATTTTTCAGGTCGGCGTAAACCTGATCCTGGTTGGCGTAAGCCTGGATTTTCACCCCGGCCTTCTCCAGCACGGCCTTGGCGTAGGCTTCCTGAATGGTGCCTTGCTCGTAACCGACGGACTTGCCCTTCAGCGAAGCGATGTCATCGCTCAGGCCGGAACCCTTCTTGAACACATAGGAAGTCGGACCGGAGAACAGCTCGCTGGAGAAGTCGATAGCCTTTTCGCGGGCCGGGGTCACGGTCATCGACGAGATCACACCGTCGAATTTGTTGGCGTTGAGGCCCGGAATCATGCCGTCGAAGTCGCTTTCAACCCATTTGCACTTGACCTTCAGCTCGGCGCAGATCGCGTTGCCCAGGTCGATGTCGAAGCCCACCAGGCTGCCGTCGGCCGCTTTCGACTCGAACGGTGCGTAGGAAGGATCAACGCCAAAACGCAGCTCTTTGTATTCCTTGGCCAGCGCGGAGCCGGCAGCCATGCACAACGCCAGTGCAGAAAGGGTCAGCAATGCTTTTTTCATTATTCAATCCCTAAGAACCAATATGAGCGCTTGTGGCGCAGAATTATTGTTACTGGAACGCGTACGACCTATAGAAAGTAGCAATTTCCGAACCAGAGTCCCGAACAAGTGTTTTAAAAGGTTGGGGGAGGGGGCGACGAGAGGGATTGGTGCACGGAAATGGACGTCCGTTAACGACTGCACCAAGATGGGTCGATGCAGGCATTTCTTTATGGTTGAGAGACCTTGGGGTGAGGCGGTGATTTGTGGTGAGTGGATCTGTGGTGAGGGGATTTGTCCCCGATGGGTTGCGAAGCGGCCCCCAGTGTTCTTTCAGCAAACCGCGTGTACCGGATTTGCGGCTGCTGCGCAGCCGATCGGGGATAAATCCCCTCACCACAGGGAATTCATTCAGGACGATTGGAGGTTTGTCCCGGAAAACCGGGTCAGGCCAGCAGATCCTGCAGCGTCGCCAGGCTATCCGCTTCATCCACGTGCTTGTCCTGCCGCCAGCGCAGCATCCTTGGGAAGCGCACGGCGATCCCGCTCTTGTGCCGGCGCGACAGGGCGATGCCTTCGAAACCGAGCTCGAACACCAGGCTCGGCTTGACGCTGCTGACCGGGCCGAATTTTTCCACGGTGGTCTTGCGCACGATGCTGTCGACCTGGCGCATTTCCTCATCGGTCAGCCCCGAATAGGCCTTGGCGAACGGCACCAGTGCGCGTTGGCTGGACTCGGGCGGGCCATCCCACACCGCAAAGGTGTAATCGCTGTACAGGCTGGCGCGCCGCCCATGACCGCGCTGCGCGTAGATCAAC
Organism: Pseudomonas sp. P8_229; assembly: GCF_034008635.1. Classification (NCBI taxonomy): domain Bacteria; kingdom Pseudomonadati; phylum Pseudomonadota; class Gammaproteobacteria; order Pseudomonadales; family Pseudomonadaceae; genus Pseudomonas; species Pseudomonas sp. P8_229. Next base: position 4,393,578 of record NZ_CP125378.1, read on the forward strand.
ACCGCATCGACGCTGAACGGGTCGACCTTCCACTTCCACCACACACCCATGTCCTTGGTCCGGCCCACGCCATACAGCGCATCGCGGGCCTTGAGCATCATGCCCTCGACCCCCAATCGCCGCGACGCTTCACGCTGGCGGGCGAGGTCGAACCAGTCGCTGCCAGTCAGAACCGGTGAGGGCAGTAACACCGGGGTGTTACTGCGGGCGATGACCTGTTCCAGTTGCGCACGCCGTTCGGCTTGCGGGCGGTTGCGCCAATCCTCGCCCTGCCATTCCAGCAAGTCGTAGGCGAGCACCACCACCGGCACCTCTTCGAGGATTTTCTTGTCGAGAGTCTTGCGCCCGATGCGTTGCTGCAGCAGGGCGAACGGTTGCACGGCCGGCGGCGCTGTCGATTGCGGATCGAAAGCGTCTTCGGTGCTCGGGTGGGTGCTTTTCCAAACCACGATTTCGCCGTCGATCACCGTACCGTCGGGCAACCCATGTACCAGAACGTCGAGTTCCGGGAAGCGCTCCGTGACCAGCTCTTCACCCCGCGACCAGACCCACAGACGCCCGTCACGCTTGACCACCTGCGCCCGGATGCCATCCCACTTCCATTCCACCTGCCAGTTGCTCGCCGGCCCCAGCAGCGCTTCAAAGTCTTCCACCGATTGCGACAAGGCGTGCGCGAGGAAAAACGGGTAGGGCTGGCCGCCGCGCTGGGCGTGTTCGTCGGCAGATTCTGCGGCGATCAGTTTCAGGTAGCTGGCGGCATTCGGTCGGTTCGACAGGTCGGTGTAACCCACCAGCCGCTGCGCCACGCGCTTGCTGTCCAGGCCCGCCATCGACGCCAAGGCGCGGGTGACCAGCAGTTTCGATACCCCGACGCGAAAGCTGCCGGTGATCAACTTGATGCACAGCATCAGGCTCGGCCGATCCAGTTGCGCCCACAGCGTTGGCAAGTGGCGGGCGAGGTATTCCGGGGTTTCACCGCGCAACGGCAGCAGCTTGTGTTCGATCCATTCGGCCAGGCCCGCCTCGGAGCTGTGCGGGTTTTCCGGTAGCACCAGCGCAATGGTTTCCGCCAGATCGCCGACCGCCTGGTAACTCTCCTCGAACAGCCACGGTTCGAGCCCCGAGGCCTCGACGGCCAACTCGCGCAGGGTACGCACCGGCACCAGTTGCCGTGGGCGCCCGCCGGACAGAAAGTACGCCGCCCACGCCGCGTCCTGCGGTGCCGCCTGGGCGAAGTAGTTTTGCATGGCCGTCAGTTTGGCGTTGCTCGACGTGGTGGCGTCGAGTTCGGCGTACAACTCGGCGAAGGCTTTCATGCTTGTACCTCGGCGATAACCGGCTCGGCGCCAATGTTTTCCTCTTCGTCGTCGCCGTATTCGGTGTTGAAACCGTGCGCGTCCAGACCTTGTTCGCGCAGATGACGCACCAGCACGCCGATCGAGCCGTGCGTGACCATCACCCGCTCGGCGCCAGTCTGGTTGATGGCCCAGAGCAGGCCGGGCCAGTCGGCGTGATCCGACAGCACGAAGCCGCGATCCACGCCACGCCGACGGCGGGTGCCACGCAGGCGCATCCAGCCGCTGGCGAAAGCGTCGCTGTAGTCACCAAAACGGCGCATCCAGGTGCTGCCACCGGCCGAGGGCGGGGCGATGACCAGTGCCTGACGCATGATCGGGTCGGACTTCTTCACATCGCCGGCGTAGATCGTCGGCGGCAGGTACACCCCAGCCTCGCGGTAGACCCGGTTCAGCGGTTCGACCGCGCCATGGCTGAGGATCGGCCCGAGGCTGGGGTCAATGCCATGCAGAATCCGCTGGGCTTTGCCGAATGAATAGCAGAACAGCACGCTGGCCTTGCCGGCGGCGATGTTCGCCTGCCACCACTGATTGATCTCGCTGAACACCTGCGCCTGCGGCTGCCAGCGGTAGATCGGCAGGCCGAAGGTCGATTCGGTGATGAAGGTGTGGCAGCGCACCGGTTCAAACGGCGCGCAGGTGCCATCGGGTTCGATCTTGTAGTCGCCGGACGCGACCCAGACTTCACCGCCGTATTCCAGGCGCACCTGAGCGGAACCGAGCACATGCCCGGCAGGGTGGAAACTCAGGGTCACCCCGTGATGAGTCAGACGCTGACCGTAGGCGAGGGTTTGCAGATGGATGTCCTGGCCGAGGCGGGCGCGCAAGATCCCTTCGCTGGCGCTGCTGGCAAGGTAGTGCTGGTTGCCGCTACGGGCGTGATCGCCGTGGGCATGGGTGATCACCGAGCGCTCGACCGGGCGCCACGGGTCAATATAGAAATCCCCGGCAGGGCAGTACAAACCTTCGGGGCGGGCGATAACAAGATCCATGTCGTTACCAGAATGGAGGGGCTTGTTAGCTATGAGGTTGGCGCGAAGTCAGAAGTTCTATTGATTTTGCGGATACCGCACGATCGTTCCCACGCTCTGCGTGGGAATGCCTCAAGGGACGCTCTGCGTCCAGTGACGCGGGGCGTCACGGGCTGCATTCCCACGCGGAGCGTGGGAACGATCATGGGGGGTTATTTCCCGGGGGTGAGGGTCAAACGCGTCTTGCCATACACCCGGTCAAAGTTCTGCGGCTGCATTGGCAAGCCGATGTACTGGCCCTTGAGCCAGGCGTCGATGCCGTTGAGGTAGTTCGGGCTGGCCGGGTTGCCGGATTGGCCGGTGCCGTTCTGCCCCATCAACGGCTCGGTCTGGCTGAAGTCGACGATGAAGCGCATCGACGGCGCACGCGTGGTGTTGAAGTCCTGGCCCCAGGCAAATGCCGCCGTATTCAGGGTGGTGTGGTCACCGCCTGCAGCGATTGGACCGCGAACAGTCTGGCCGTTGGCATTCTTCCACTCGTAGCCATGCAGTTTGCCCCACTGCCAAGCCTTGTGATCGCCACCCAACTGACTGTCGCCAGCGTTGATCGCGGCCGCCAGACTGCGCGCCAGAATCTGCGCTTTGTCTTCTTTCTGCGGGGTCCGAATGTCATCCCAGAATGGGCTGTCTTCGCGTCCGAGCAGGTGATCGGCCTGTGCCGAGTAGGACAAATCGCCATTGGCGACAAAGGCTTTCCACGCCGGGCTCGACTCGGGGCCGAGTTCGTCGAGGAAGATCTGCTTCATGCTTTCTTGCAGGAACAGTTCATAGATCGCCGCGTCAGCGGAGGTCGGGCTGAGCTTGCCGTCGAAGGCCATCAAGCGGGCGAAGGCTTCGCGGGCCTTGCTGCGATCGGCTTCCGGCAGGGCGTCGATCGCCTGTTTCAGTGGCTGTTTCATGCCCGGGGCTTCGAACATTTTCTTCAGCTTGGCGGCAAACGTCGTGGTCTGGTCGTACTGCATGGCGATCACGCTGCGACCGTCCTGTTTGCCGCTGCCGGCCAGTTCGGCCAGGCGCTCGCCACGTTCCGGCGCCGCCCAGGAGTTGGACAACTGCATGCCGTAACCGTGAGGAATCACCCGCTGGTTGGCGGTGCCGAGCCAGCCTTGGCTTGGGTCCTGATCGTACGGGTGCAGCATCGGGTCGGCGTAACCGTCCCAGTCGTAGCGACCTTCCCAACCCGGCGATGGCAGCAGGCCTTCGCCTTCGCGACGGTTCGGAAAACGCCCGGTGACCTGCCAGCCGATGTTGCTGACGTCGGCGAACACCATGTTCAGGGCAATGGCGCGGATTTCGCGGCTGGCGTCCGAGGCGCGTTCAACGTTCTGCGCGCGGGTCAGGTCAAAAAACGCGTCCAGCGATTTGTCGTCGGTGAAACTCGGGGTTTGCAGGGCGAGGCCAAAACCGTTGCCCTGCGCCGCTGCCTGGGCGCTGTTGAGCAGCGCACCATGGCGGGTTTCGTACACCGCTTCGCGAATCGGCCGCTGGCCTTTGACGAAATAAGTTTCGTTGCGCACGCTCAGCGGCTGCCATTTGCCGTTGACCTCGTAGGTCAGGCTGCTGCCCTGACGGCGGATTTTTTCCAGAAACAGATCCTGGTTGTCGCCGAGCACGCTGGTGGCGCTCCATGCGACTTTGCCGTTGAAACCACCGAGGACCATCGGCAAACCGGCAACCGTGACACCGGCGGCCTGATACTTCGGCGCGCGAATCTGCACGAAGGTCCACAGCGACGGTGCCGCCAGTGGGCCGTGGCTGTCGCTGGCGAGAATGCTCTTGCCGCTGCGGCTGCGTTGGGGGGCGATGGCCCAGTTGTTCGAAGTGCTGGTGCCGAGCAGATTCACCGCCGCCAATTGTTGGCTGGCGTTGCTCAGTTCGCTCAGGCCCGGGATCTGCCCGTTGAGCTTGAGGCCTTGCAGCTTGTCGGCCTCGGCCAGCGGCAGGTTCTCGTCCGGGGCAGACGGGGTCAGCCAGGCGAGTTTGTCGCTGGTCACGGTTTGCGCCAGCACCAGGGATGAGATCTCTTCCGGCAGGTTGGCCGACTGGCTGAAGTTCAGCAGCGCAAACATCAGCGCCGAATCTTCCGGTTTCCAGTATTGCGGCTTGTAGCCGCTGGAAGCGAGGTCGCCCGGCAGTTTGTCGGCGTAGCGGAACAGGTAGGCGTTGACGCCCCGTGCATAGACTTCGAAGAAGCGCTTAAGCCGTGGCGACGAGGCCTTGTACAGCTCGTCGGCGCTTTTCTTCAGGTTGACCGCGCGCATGTAGCGGTCGGCGTCGAGCATCGAGGCACCGGACATTTCCGCCAGACGGCCCTGAGCCAGCAGGCGCAGGGTGACCATCTGATTGATGCGGTCGCTGGCGTGGACGTAGCCGAGGGTGAACAGTGCGTCGTGGAAGCTGTTGCTTTCGATCAACGGCATGCCCATGGCATTGCGGCGTACCGAAACGTTCTGCGCCAGGCCCTTGAGCGGTTGCACGCCGGAGGTGGGCGGGAGGGTGTCCTGAGCGTTCCAGGTCTGGCAACCGGACAGGCTCAAGACACCGGTCACTGCTGCGGCAACGCCGAACCGGGGAAGAAAATGTGTAAGGGCTGGCGAGGCCATGGCAAAGCTCCTGCGGGGGTGTAGAGGCTGGGGGCGCAATAAAGCCGCTACGTTAGTGAGCAGGAGGTGGCCGCGCAAGCGGGGCGAGTGGTTATTTCTGCGTTTACCCAGAACCTGTGGCGAGGGGATTTATCCCCCGATGGGCTGCGAAGCGGCCCTGATTCCTGCAACCGGGATAGGGCTGACCCACCGAGATTGCAGCTTCGGGGCCGCTGCGCAGCCCATCGGGGCGGTGCGACGTCGCGCTAAATCCCCTCACCACAAAGGAACTTCAATCAGGCTTTCGGCGGGTTGATCTTCTGCACCAAGGCATACGCCTTCACCGTCGCCGGGCGATCCTTGATCTGGTTGAACCAGCGCAGCACATGCGGGAAGTCCTCAAGGTTCTGGCTCTGCCATTTGTGCGAGACGATCCACGGGTAGATCGCCATGTCGGCAATGCTGTACTCGCTGCCGGCGACGAATTCGTGGTCAGCCAGTTGCTTGTTCAACACGCCGTAGAGGCGCGCGGTTTCGTCGATGTAGCGTTTGATCGCGTAGGGGATTTTTTCCGGGGCGAACTGGCTGAAATGATGATTCTGCCCGGCCATCGGCCCCAATCCGCCCATCTGCCAGAACAGCCATTGCAGCGCCGTCTGCCGGCCGCGCAGATCCTTGGGCAGGAACTTGCCGGTCTTCTCTGCCAGGTACAGCAGGATCGCCCCGGACTCGAACAGCGACAGCGGCTCGCCACCGTCGGCCGGTTGATGATCGACGATCGCCGGAATGCGGTTGTTCGGGGCGATTTTGAGAAAGTCCGGCTGGAACTGCTCACCCTGGCTGATGTTGATCGGATGCACGTTGTAGGGCAGGCCGGCCTCTTCGAGGAACAGCGAGATTTTGTGGCCGTTTGGGGTGGTCCAGTAATACAGATCGATCATTGAAAGCTCCAGATCAGCAATGGGCTTGGTTGCGCAGAGCAAACGCCGGCATCAGGTCGTCCGGTGTGTTCGATAGCTTGCTTAATAAGTAGAGGTGATGCTGAACTGCGGTAAATTCAATGACCCTGTGTGAGAAAAAACGCCATGGAGCTTCAGGCCAACGCCGCACTGATCATCATCGACCAGCAACAGGGCATTCTGCATCCGCGTCTGGGACGGCGGAATAATCCCCACGCCGAGGATCGAATCCTCGATCTGCTGGGGTTCTGGCGAGATAGCGAGCGGCCGGTGATTCATGTGCAGCACCTGTCGCGTGAACCGGGTTCGGTGTTCTGGCCAGGGCAGTCAGGGGTGGAGTTTCAGCAGCGGTTTTTGCCGCAGGAGGGCGAATGGCTGATCCAGAAACAGGTGCCGGACGCGTTCTGCTCGACAGGGCTGGAGGCACGCTTGCGTGAAGCAGGAATCAGGCAGTTGATCATCGTCGGCGTGGCGACCAACAACTCGGTTGAGTCCACAGCGCGCACAGCGGGCAATCTGGGGTTCGAGGCATGGGTGATCGAGGACGCGTGCTTCACCTTCGACAAGGCCGATTATTTCGGCACACCGCGATCAGCCGAAGCGGTGCACGGGATGTCGCTGGGGAATTTGCACGGGGAGTATGCGACGGTAACCGGCAGTGCGCGGATTCTGGCGGCTGGCTGAACATCTCGGGTGAATGTAGCGGCCCTTTCGCGAGCAAGCCCGCTCCCACATTCGACCGCGTTCCTGCGGACTGAACGCGGTCGAATGTGGGAGCGGGCTTGCTCGCGAAGGCGGTGTGTCAGGCGAAGAAGATCTTCACTTGAAGCATCAAGCGCCGTGGCACTTCTTGAATTTCTTGCCGTTGCCGCATGGGCAAGGGTCGTTGCGGCCGACGTCTTTCAGGGCGTTGCGCACCGGTTCCTGGTGGGCGTGGCCGCAGTTCGGGCCGTGGACATGGCCATGGTCATGGTCATGATCGTGATGATGGTCATGATCGTGGTTGCAGTCAGGGCCATGGACATGAGGTTGCTGGGTCATCGGTGTTGCTCCGGAATTAAATCGGCGGGGATTATCACGCCATTGCGCTCCAGGTGCACGTAGTGGGCGATGAATAAACCGGTTTCCATTTCACCCTGCAATCGATACGGAATCTGCTGGTTGGGACTTTTCAGCATTTTCACCACGTCTTTTACCCGAGGCCACAGGTTGGTGCGGATCGGTACTTTGAAATACGCACTGCGTTTCGGCCCGACGGTGAACCAGTGCTCATGCTCGCCTTCAGCCAGCAGCAGGTCGGCCAGATGAATGCGATATTCCAGGCTGCGCACGGTCAGGTCGCTGTCGTTGGGGTTGTCGATGCGAAAGTGCAGGATGAATTTCTGTTCGAGCAGCTTGGCCCGCACCACCTCGACTTTCACCAGGTGGACGGCGGGGTCGACGCTGTCATCGCTGAACCACGAGGCGCAACCGCCGAGGTTCAGCAACAGCATCAACAGCAAGCCATGAAGTGTGCGGCGGTGACCGAGCATCGAAAAAACTCCCTTTGTGCCCCAGTCTAGTCGGCGCTTTCCTTTATGCGCCGAAATACCCCGCGCAGCACTTCTTGAATTTCTGCCCGCTGGCACACGGGCAGCTGTCGTTGCGCCCCAGTTTCAGTTGCACGGTCGGGTCGATGAAGTACCAGCGCCCGCTGTTCTGCACGAAGGATGAGCGCTCGCGGTGGCTGTGTTCGCCCTGACTGTCGTGCCAGCGCGCGGTGAAGGTAACGAAGGCATGCTCGGGCTGGCCGCCGAACACTTCCGAGCTTTCGACCGCAAGGCCGAGCCAGGTGCTCTGCGCGCTCCAGGCGCTGATCGACTGGCGATCCAGGCCTGCCTGCTGGGCGGGCAGGGTAGTTGCCACCAGATAATCGATCAGCCCCAGCACATAGGCGCTGTAGCGCGAGCGCATCAGCGCTTCGGCGCACGGCGCGGGATGGCCTTCGTGATAGTGACCGCAGCAGGCCTCCAGCAGGTTGCCGCTGCCGCATGGGCAAATGGCTGTACTCATTGCATTACCACCAGTATTTCCCGAAGTTTTCCGGATTGGCCCAGAACCGCGCGTTGAGCCAGTCGGGGACTTGTTTGTAGTCAAGCAGATCGTAGGTGAACAGTGTCAGCACTTGATCGTCGCGCTGGAAGCGTTCGCTGGCTTGCAGCGCCAGCGAGTAGAAATCGGTTTGCTGCCAGCCGCTGGCGGCCAGGTCTGCCAGCACTGCAATGCGGCTGGCGTTGAGGTTGCGGATCCCGCCCAGCAGGTTCAGGCCGTCGCGCTTGGGCAAATGTTCCAGGCAATCGACCACCAGCGCCAGATCAAAACGCTGTGCCGCGAGCTCTGCAGGCAACGCGCCGGGCGCGGCATGGGCGACCACACGGTCCGGGTGCGCTTCCTTGAAAGCGCTCAGGGCCGGAAATTCGCTGGCGCCGATCAGCAGCAACCGCGCCGGGGCATAGCGATCCAGTAAAGCGGCCAGCGCCTGTTGCGGCGTGCGCGAAGAAATGGCGACGTTCATCGTAGCTCCTCAATCAGATCGCCAAGACTAGCGCGCCAGACGGATCCGGCCTAGACCCCGATTTGTCGCGCATGGCAAAAGTGCCGAATCACTGTGAACACGCTCCCAAATGCCAGTGGCCTATTGCTGGCGGAGATTAAAACTCCGGTCTTTACTCCGTGAATCGGTTCTAAGCCGATCCCTCAGGAGAAAACCAGATGAGCATAGTTCGGACAGCATTACCTTTGATTCTGCTAACCAGTGTGTTGACTGGTTGCGCAGGTTTGCAGAAAACCGACTGGCCGACCTGTGCGGCGGTCGGTGGTGTTGTCGGTGCCGGTCTCGGTGCGACGGAGAGTTCGTCGTGGGCCGGCTATGGCGCACTGTTGGTCGGTGGCACGGCAGCTGCCTATTGCTGGGTCCACGGTGACGGCGACGAAGACGGCGATGGTGTGCCGGACAGTCGCGACAAGTGCCCGCACACGCCTCGCGGCGTGCAGGTCGATGCTGACGGCTGCCCTCCACCAGCCCCGGCGCCAGTGGTAGAAGAGGCCGTTGTGGTCAAGGAAGAAACCATCGTGATCCGCGATGTACACTTCCAGTTCGACAAAGCCACCCTGACCGGCTCCGATAAACAGGTTCTGGACAAAGTCGCCACGCGCCTGAAACAAGAGTCGTCCACCGCGCAACTGACCGTGACCGGCCACACCGACAGCGTCGGCAGCGATGCCTACAACAAGAAACTGTCGGATCGCCGTGCGCACTCGGTGGTGGAATACCTGATCCAGCAAGGTGTGCCGCGTGCCAGCTTCGTCTCGGTATCGGGCATGGGTGAAAGCCAGCCAGTGGCGGATAACAAAACCGCTGACGGTCGCGCGCAGAACCGTCGTACCGAAATCAAAATCGTCCGCTAGCCCTCTCGCATCCGCGGCTTGTGCAGTCGCGGATGCGGGTCTTTACTCCTGTGTAACCGGTATGGGCCGGTGACACAGGAGCTTTCACAATGACTGTTTTCTCAAGGTCCGTCTTGCCGGTGCTGCTGCTGGGCAGCTTGCTCACCGGTTGCGCCACCCACAGCGATGGCGACGCCCCCCTCAATCAACGTACGTGGCCGATCTGCAGCCTGATCGGCGGGCTGGTCGGTGGCGGTCTTGGCGCCATTGAAAGTGGCGGCTGGGCCGGTGGCGGCGCGGCGCTGGGGATTCTTACCGGCGGGCTGATCTGCTATGCCCAGGATGGCGATGAAGACGGCGATGGCGTGTTCGACCGCCGCGACCGTTGCCCTGACACACCGGCCAATACCCCGGTCGATCATCGCGGCTGTCCGCTGCCGCAATATCCAGTCACTGCAAAAGCCCCAGAGCCTGCGCCGCAATCGGAAGTCATCACCCTCAGCGATGCCGGCAATGTGTTGTTCGATTTCGACAAGTCGGACCTGACCCCGGCCGCCAAGGCGCAGCTCGATACGCTGATGGATAAGTTGCGCAATGCCGACGTGGTCAGCATCAAGGTCATCGGCCACACCGACAGCAAGGGTTCGGATGCCTATAACCAGGCGCTGTCCGAGCGGCGTGCCAGCAGTGTCGCGGCGTATCTGCTGAGCCAGGGCCTGGAGCCGGGCAAACTGACCAGTGAAGGGCGTGGCGAGAGCGAGCCGGTAGCCGACAACGCGACGGAAGAGGGTCGGGCGAAAAACCGTCGGGTGGAGTTGCATATCAATCGCTAGGACGTGTCTGTAGTCCGCAGGCTAGAGCTGCCGGGCGACGATCATCGTCGAACCGGCAGCGATCCGACGACTGACAAAAGTTTTTTCTTTTATCCCTCTGGCTTATCCCCCGCCGAAGCCGTTACTGTGCGCCCAAAGAATAATTGCGACACGGGGGAGCGTATGAAGGTTTTCTGGGGGCTGGGGCGCTTGTTGACCCTGCTGTTCTGGTGCGTGGTGGTGGTCAATCTGCTGGTGCCGTTTGTTCATCCGCTGCATGTGCTGGTCAATCTGGCCGGCGCCCTGCTGCTGGCGCTGCATGTTCTGGAGTTGCTGTTCTGCCGCCTCAAGGGGCGTCCCAACCCGTGGCGCGACCGTCTGCGAGTCCTGCTGTTCGGCGTATTTCACCTGCAAACCATCCCGGCCCCGGCCGCTCCGGAGGCTTCTTCCCATGCGTAAACTTTGCCTGCTCGCTGCATTCATCAGTCCCCTGGCCTGCGCCCAGGTGGTCAGCGTCGAAACCAACTCGCTGATGCGTCTGCCCAACACCGCCAGCACCTTGCAGCTGGAACGGCTGGAAGTGGCGGACTACGGCACTTTGCTGATTCCCTCCAACGTGACCGAACTGACCGTTGGCGAATTGCGTCTGGGCCACGAAGCGCGCATCGCGATCGTCCCGAGCGAACAGGCGCTGGACATGAAAGTCAGCCGTGCGCAGTTGTCCGAAGGCAGCCTGATCACCGCTCGCGGCGCGCCGGGCACTTATGAAAAAGCCGCCCGTGCCGGGCGCAATCTGAATTTGCAGTTCAAGGCGTTGAATGCGCCAAAGCTGTTGGTTGATGCTCGTGGCGGTACGGGCGCACCGGGTTTTGTCGGCCTCGATGGCGGCAACGGTGAAGATCCGGGCTGCACCTGGGGCGAGGCCGGTCACGGTTTTGATGGCAGCAACGGCAGCGACGGTCAGCCGGGCGCACCGGGTGCGTTGGTGCGCCTTGAAGTGCCGCACGAGTTTCCGGCCGAGCTGATCAAGGTCAACGTCGCTGGCGGCGCCGGTGGCCCGGCGGGTGTCGGCGGCAAGGCGGGCCAGGGCGGCAAGTCCAAGGGCTGCCTGGTGTATCGCGCCGATGGCGGCAAGAGTGGCAAGGCCGGGGCTGATGGTCTGCCAGGGCCTGTGGGCGCGGCGGGTGCCGTGACCGTACAGCGCCTCTAAAAACACAGCACTTCTTAATTGTGGCGAGGGGATAAATCCCCTCGCCACAAATCGTGCTTGTCGTCAGCGGGTCAGAACATCGGTCGCGCCGCTGCAATCGCCACCAGCACCAACCCGACAATCAGATTGATCCCCACCACCCGGCGAATCCGCCCCAGCACCGCCGCACCCGCGGGCCAGTCCTTGGCTTCAACGGCCTTGCGCAACTCCGGCAGCATCAAGCCCTGAATGCGGATAAACAGCGCCGTCATCACCACGTACAGCCCGATCATCACCTGCACATACTTCGGCGCGGTCTCGAAACCGATCTGCTGCAAGTGCAGCATGCCGACGCCGCTGATCGGCAACAGGATCACCGCAACCCAGACCCAGCGGAAAAAACCTTGAAACACTTCCACCCACAAGGTCAGGCGAGCGGGGCCGTCGAGAGCCTTCACCGCCGCCGGACGCAGGACCATCCAGGCGAAAAACATGCCGCCGACCCAGACCAGGGCGGACAGGACATGCAGCGGATAAACGAGGCTAAAAGGTGTCATTGGGGTACTCCGTTCTGCGCGGGATCGATTCGCGGGGTATGATAGCCGCCGAACCGAACCACTGAAAATTTATCCAGCGTTTTTTGCGCCCGACACTCAATGATCAGCACTGAACTCAAAACCACGATCCAGGGCGCCTACTCGCGTTTTCTTGAAGCCAAGAGCCTCAAACCGCGTTACGGCCAGCGCCTGATGATCGCTGAAATCGCCAAAGTCCTCGGTGACATCGACACCGATGACGAAGGCCGGCGCAGTGGCGATCCGGCGATTGTCGCGGTGGAAGCCGGCACCGGTACCGGCAAGACCGTGGCCTACAGCCTGGCGGCGATTCCGACGGCGAAGCTGGCCGGCAAGCGCCTGGTGATCGCCACCGCGACCGTGGCCCTGCAAGAGCAGATCGTCTACAAGGATTTGCCCGACCTGATGCGCAACAGCGGGCTGAATTTCAGCTTCGCCCTGGCCAAGGGCCGTGGCCGCTACATGTGCCTGTCCAAGCTCGACATGCTCTTGCAGGAAGGCCACGCGCAAACCGCCACTGCGCAGCTTTTCGAAGAAGAAGGCTTCAAGATCGAGGTCGACGAGGCCAGTCAGAAGCTGTTCACCAGCATGATCGAAAAGCTTGCCGGCAATAAATGGGACGGCGACCGCGACAGCTGGCCGAATGCGTTGGAAGACGCCGACTGGGCACGCCTGACCACCGATCACAGCCAGTGCACCAACCGGCATTGTCCGAACTTCGGCCAATGCGCCTTCTACAAGGCGCGCGAAGGCATGGGCAAGGTCGACGTGATCGTCACCAACCACGACATGGTGCTGGCTGACCTGGCCCTGGGCGGCGGCGCGGTGCTGCCGGATCCGCGCGACACCATTTACGTGTTCGACGAAGGCCATCACCTGCCGGACAAGGCCATCGGCCACTTCGCTCATTACACGCGCCTGCGTTCCACCGCCGACTGGCTGGAAACCACCGCCAAGAACCTCACCAAACTCCTGGCCCAGCATCCCTTGCCGGGGGATCTCGGCAAACTGATCGAGCAAGTGCCGGAGCTGGCGCGAGAGATCAAGACCCAGCAGCAGTTCATGTTCACGGCCTGTGAACAGGTCGCCGATTTCAAACCCGGGGAAGACGTTGAGGGCCGTGAGCGGCCACGTCATCGTTTCGTCGCCGGCGTGATTCCCGAGCACATGCGCGAAATGGGCATCGAGCTGAAGAAGGGTTTTGCCCGTCTCAACGATCTGTTCACGCGCCTGACCGACCTGCTCAAGGAAGGCATGGACGGCGAGGTCAACATCGGCATCGCCAGCAATCAGGCCGAAGAGTGGTATCCGTTGTTCGGCAGCCTGTTGTCCCGGGCTTCTGGCAACTGGGAACTGTGGACCGCATTCACCGCTGAGGACCCGGAAGACAGCCCACCGATGGCCCGCTGGCTGACCCTGGCCGAAAGCGGTTCGCTGTTCGACATCGAGGTCAACGCCAGCCCGATTCTTGCCGCCGAGACCTTGCGTCGCAGCCTGTGGAACGTGGCCTACGGCTGCCTGGTGACGTCGGCGACGCTGACTGCGCTGGGCACCTTCGACCGTTTCCGCATGCGCGCCGGCTTGCCGAAAAAAGCCGTTACTGCCGTGGTGCCGAGCCCGTTCCATCACGCCGACGCCGGCGTGTTGCGGGTCCCGGATCTGAAGGCTGACCCGCGCGATGCCGCTGCTCACACGGCAGCGATCATTCGTGAGTTGCCCGATCTGGTCGAGGGTTCGCGCGGCACGCTGGTGCTGTTCTCTTCGCGCAAACAGATGCAGGACGTGTTCGACGGTCTCGACCGCGACTGGCGCAAGCAAGTGTTCATTCAAGGCAACCTGTCGAAACAGGAAACCCTGAACAAGCACAAGGCGCGGGTCGATGGCGGTGATTCCAGCGTGCTGTTCGGCCTCGCCAGTTTCGCCGAGGGGGTGGACTTGCCGGGGGCTTACTGCGAACACGTGGTGATCGCCAAGATCCCGTTCTCGGTACCGGACGATCCGGTCGAGGCTGCGCTGTCGGAGTGGATCGAGGCCCGCGGCGGCAATCCGTTCATGGAAATCTCGGTACCCGACGCTTCGCTGAAACTGGTCCAGGCCTGCGGCCGTCTGCTGCGTACCGAAGAAGACCGCGGCACCATCACCTTGCTCGATCGGCGGCTGGTCACCCAGCGCTACGGCAAGGCGATCCTCAATGCGTTGCCGCCATTCCGTCGTGAAATATCCTGAGACAACGGTGGGCAGTTTTGCCCGCCGCGCTGTCTATCTCTCTGCCATGCTTTTCCATTGGCCTTTTGGTCGTTAGGGAGAACTCCGTTCTTATGATTCGCCGCTCGTTGCCTGCCGTTTTTGCCTTGATCTTCGCCGCCCCGTTGCTGGCGGCGCCTGCCGGTCAACAGACCCTGTTCAACTTCGTCCGTCCCGCCGACGTGGTGAAAATCGTCACCGAAAACACTGATCTGCCACAAGCCAACGCCGAGCAAACCCCGGAAGGTGAAGTGCTGCGTCGGGTGACGTTCAACCCGGTAGCGCGTCCGACCCTGCGCCTGACCCCGCAGACTGGCGTCTGGGACTGGTCGCAGTCGGGCATGATGACCCTGCGCCTGCAAAGCGCAATGAACTGGGCCGTGACGGTCTACGTGCAAATCCAGAGCAACAATGGCCAGACGCTGACCAGTCGCGTCGACCTGCCTGCCGGTCCTGCGCAAACCCTGCTGGTGCCGCTGGTCGCGACCTCGCCACTGAGCCAGGGCATGAAGGCCGGGCCGCCGATGCCGATGACCGTTGACGGCCAGCGCATTCTGCTGGCCAGCAGCCGCGGTGAACTGGATCGCAGCCAGGTGGTGTCGGTCAGTCTGTGGATGGATCAGCCGAAAGCCGCCCAGAGCTTGCTGCTCGAACGTTTCGGTGTGCAGGACGGTGACGCGGTGACCCAGGCTGTCTACGGCAATCTGGTGGATGCTTACGGTCAATCGACCCGCAGCAAATGGCCGGAAAAAGTCAGCAGCGATGAACAACTGAAATCCGCCGCTGCCAAGGAACAGCAACAGCTGAAAACCTGGCTGGCCGAGCGCGAAAAGTCTTCGCTGGACAAATTCGGTGGCTGGAACAAAGGCCCGGCGTTCAAGGCCAGTGGCTTTTTCCGCACCGAAAAGCGCGATGGTCGCTGGTACCTGGTGACGCCTGAAGGGCATCCGTTCTATTCGCTGGGAGTCAACACCGTCAGCCCGCAGGTCAACCAGACCTACGTGGCCGGGCGTGAATGGATGTTCGAATCCCTGCCCAAACCCGACGAGCCGCTCGCCAGCCATTTCGGTGAAGGCGACAATCGTGGTGGCAATGGCGCCGATCAGGGTCGGGGCTACAACGCCGGGCGCTGGTACGATTTCTACGCGGCCAACCTGCAACGCCTGTACGGCGAACCTTGCGCAGCGCAGACCAAAGCCGAACCAGCAGCCGAGCCGACAGCGGCCGTACCCTGCAAAGCCACGGTCGACGAGCAGAAGTGGGCCACACATACCCTCGATCGCCTGCAAGCCTGGGGCTTCAACACCGTTGGCAACTGGAGTGCCGATTCGCTCAGCGACGCCGAGCGGGTGCCGTACACCTTGCCGCTGTCGATCGTCGGCGATTACACCAGCATCAGTACCGGGACCGACTGGTGGGGCGGCATGCCTGACCCGTTCGATCCGCGCTTCGCCATGGCCACCGAGCGCGCCGTGGCCATCGCTGCCCGCGATCATCGTGACGATCCGTGGCTGATCGGTTACTACGCCGACAACGAACTGGCCTGGGCTGGTCCCGGCGACGATCCGCAATCACGCTACGCCCTGGCCTATGGCACGTTGAAAATGACCACCGACGTGCCGGCCAAGCGCGCGTTCCTCAAGCAACTGCGCGACAAGTACCGCAACCAGGCGGGCCTGTCGAAAGCGTGGGGCATTGATCTGCCGGCGTGGGAGTTGATGGAGGACCCGGGTTTCGTGCCGCCGATGCCGAATCCGGAGCACCCGGAAATTGAAAACGATTTCAAATATTTCCAGAAGGTATTCGCCGATACCTACTTCAAGACCATCTCCGATTCGCTGAAATGGCACGCGCCGAATCAGTTGCTGTTGGGCGGCCGGTTTGCCACCAGCACCCCGGAAGCCGTGGCGTCCTGCGCGCAATATTGCGATGTGCTGAGTTTCAACATGTACACGCTGAAGCCGCAGGACGGATATGACTTCGCCGCCTTGCGCGCCCTCGACAAACCGGTGCTGATCACCGAATTCAATGTCGGCTCGACTGACCGTGGACCGTTCTGGGGCGGTGTGACGCCGCTGGCGAAGGAAGAGGATCGCGGCCCGGCGTACGCCACCTTCCTCAAACAGGCGTTGAGCGAACCGTCGATTGTCGGTGTGCACTGGTTCCAGTATCTGGACCAACCGGTGACCGGGCGTCTGCTCGATGGCGAGAACGGGCACTTCGGTCTGGTGGGGATTACCGATCTGCCGTATCAGGGCTTCGTCGAGGCAGTGCGCAAGAGCAACCTGCAGGTGATTGATCAGTTGGGCAAGGAGGCGGAGAAAGCCGCTGCGGTCGCTGGCCATGAAGCTGCAGGCGGGCGCAAGGGTGAAGCCGGAAAAGGCCCGGGGGCCGGGCATGCGGGTGGGCATTCAGGGAATGGTCACTAAGGTTTAGACCGCGTCATCGTTCTTCGCGAGCAAGCCCGCTCCCACGCTGATCTTCAGTGCAGCAGAGATCGAGTGTGGGAGCGGGCTTGCTCGCGAAGGCGCCAGTAGCCTCACCACAGCATTCAACCGTCCGGCCCGCAGCTGTTCCCAAATTCCTCAAGGGCTGGAACAATGCGGGCCACTTTGTAGAGCGTTTTCGCGGGGGAGTTGCGGGTGCAGATTCAGGGACATTACGAGCTTCAATTCGAAGCGGTGCGCGAGGCTTTCGCGGCACTGTTCGACGATCCCCAGGAACGCGGCGCAGCCTTGTGCATCAAGGTCGGCGGAGAAACTGTCCTCGACCTCTGGTCCGGCACCGCCGACAAGGACGGCACCGAGGCCTGGCACAGCGACACCATCGCCAACCTGTTCTCTTGCACCAAGACTTTCACAGCGGTCACCGCGCTGCAACTGGTGGCCGAAGGCAAGCTGCAACTGGATGTACCGGTTGCCCGCTACTGGCCGGAATTCGCCGCCGCTGGCAAAGAAACCATCACCCTGCGTCAATTGCTCTGCCATCAGGCCGGTCTGCCGGCCCTGCGCGAGTTACTGGCGCCAGCCGCCCTCTACGAATGGCAAACCATGGTCGACGCCCTCGCCGCCGAAGCACCGTGGTGGACGCCGGGCACTGGCCACGGCTATGCCGCCATCACCTATGGCTGGCTGGTCGGGGAATTGCTGCGTCGGGCTGACGGTCGTGGGCCTGGCGAGTCGATCGTGGCCCGTGTTGCCAAGCCGCTGGGGCTGGATTTCCATGTCGGCCTGGCTGACGAAGAGTTCTACCGCGTGGCGCATATCGCCCGTGGCAAGGGCAACGTCGGTGATGCCGCTGCCCAGCGCCTGTTGCAAGTGACCCTGCGCGAGCCCACCGCCATGACCACCCGCGCCTTCACCAATCCGCCGTCGGTGCTCACCAGCACCAACAAACCGGAATGGCGGCGTATGCAGCAGCCTGCCGCCAACGGCCATGGTAATGCGCGCAGTCTGGCCGGTTTCTACGCAGGCCTGCTCGACGGCAGCCTGCTGGAAAGCGAAATGCTTGAGGAGCTGACCCGCGAACACAGTTTCGGCGAGGACAAGACCCTGCTGACCCGCACCCGTTTCGGCCTGGGCTGCATGCTCGATCAGCCGGACATGGCGAATGCCACCTACGGCCTCGGCCCGCGCGCGTTCGGTCATCCGGGGGCGGGCGGTTCGGTGGGTTTTGCTGATCCGGAGCACGATGTCGCGTTCGGTTTTGTGACAAATACCCTTGGGCCGTACGTCTTGATGGATCCGCGCGCGCAGCAGCTGGCGCGGGTACTTGCCACTTGTCTGTAAAGCGTTACATGAGGTTCCAGGTTTGGAACCAGTTCCGGTTTTTCGATTCAAAGCGTCTGTTTATCCGGGCAAAAGAGCTCTGATCTTTCATTACTTCACTTTGTGGATTTTCAATGTCGTCCAAAAAAACTCTCGCCCTGGCCCTGTGTGTTGCGATTACCGGTTGTGCACAGACTCCTAAAAACGATGCGGACGGTGGCAGTTGGTGGCCGTTCGGGTCCTCTGACAAAGTGGCGGCCAAAGAGCCGGCACCGGCTCCTGCCCCGCTCAAACCTGCCGCCACCGCACCTGTGGCCAAGACTGAAAGCAGCAGCCACTGGTACTGGCCGTTCGGCAGTTCCGATGATGCGGCCGCCAAGACCGATGTGAAACCTGAAGTCAAACCAGAAGCCAAACCGGTTGCAGTGGCCAAGGCCGACGCTGACACCGGCACCAAGTGGTGGTGGCCGTTCGGCGGCAAGGATCAGTCCACCGCCAAAGTGGTGCCGATGCCTGACCCGAAAGTCACCCAGGCCTGGCTGGATGACTACGAACCGCGCCTGCGTGCGGCGATCAAGGACAGCAACCTGCAACTCGAACGCCGTGACAACGTGCTGGTGGTGATTGCGCCGGTGGAAGGCTCGTTCAACCCGAAGCGCCCAGCGATGCTGCTGCCGGTGACTCTCAGCCCGTTCACCAATGTTGCGAAAATCCTCGAAGCTGACCCGAAAACCGCGGTACTGGTGCTCGGTCACAGCGACAACACCGGCGCTGCGCCAGCCAACGTCAAACTCAGCCAGGAGCGCGCCCAGTCCGTGGCGGCGATCTTCCGCCTGAGCGGCTTGCAGCGTGATCGCCTGATGCTGCGTGGCATGGGCGGCGATGCCCCGCGTGCTGCCAACGACAGCGCTGAAGGCCGTGCCCTGAACCGTCGCGTCGAACTGCTGGTGACTCCGCAGAACACCATGGTTGCCCTGCTGAGCAAATACAACATGCCGGCGCCGGCTCCGACCACGATGATCGCCGCACAGGACGTCAAGCCTGTGGCCAAACCGGTCACCCCGGCGCCAGCGACTTCGAAGGCCGCCGTACCTGCAAGCAAAAAGGCTCCAGCGAAGAAAGCCGCCGCCAAGGCACCCGCGAAGAAAGCGGCGACCAAGGCTGCGGCGAAAACGCCGGCCAAAAAAACCGCTCCAGCCAAAGCGGCGGCCACTGACAAGAAAGTCGCTGCCACCGATACTTCCAAGCAGTGATCCGCTAACGAAAAGGAATGCGCCATGACCCAGGCTCTGGCAGATATGCGTCGTGATTACACCCGGGATGGTCTGACCGAGGCGCAAGCCCCGGCCGAACCCTTTGCGCTGTTCCACCAGTGGTTTGCCGACGCGGTGAAAACCGAACAGGCGCCAGTGGAGGCCAACGCCATGACCCTGGCCACGGTCGATGCGGACGGTCGACCGCATTGCCGCATTCTGCTGCTCAAGGGGCTGGACGAGCAGGGCTTCACCTTCTTCACCAACTACGACAGTGCCAAGGGCCAGCATCTGGCGGCCAATCCGTTTGCCGCCATGACCTTCTTCTGGCCAACCCTGGAGCGCCAGGTGCGCATCGAAGGGCGTGTGGTGAAAGTCACGCCTGCAGAGTCCGACGCGTATTATCAGGTGCGTCCGCTGGGCAGCCGGCTCGGGGCCTGGGCCTCACCGCAGAGCCGGGTGATCAACGGGCGTGGCGAGCTGGAAGATTTGCTCAAAGCCACCGAGCAGCGCTTCAGCGACACCCAGCCCGACTGCCCGGAACACTGGGGTGGCTATCGTCTGCTGCCGGAGCGCATCGAATTCTGGCAAGGCCGTCCAAGCCGTCTGCACGATCGCCTCAACTACCGTGTGCAGGGCGCCAACTGGATTCTTGAACGTCTGGCGCCTTAAGCAGTCTACCGAGCGTGATAGCCTGCCGCAGTGGCCTCAAGCCACTTCGGCAAGTCCCGACGCTTGATCTTCTGTGCCTGGGCATGGGCTAATTGTTCGAGCATGAAGGCGCGTTTGCCTTCATCGTTGCCCGCCAGGGACAACGCCAGGTCACGATCCATCCAGCGTTTGATCCGCACGTACAGCCACCCGTGGAAGTACAGACCGGCGACGGTGGTGACGAAAATGATCAAGTAATCCATGAAAATCCTTGGGTCGGCAGGGCAGGTTGGGCGATTTGGCGCTACTGTTGGGTGGTTCTGCAGGTGCCTGTACCGGGCCTGAATAAAATCAAGTTTATCCGGGCTGTGTCGTGACAGGCGTCAAGCAGCGGGGTTTAATGAATAAATGTACTTTTGGAGTTGATGCTATGCGTAAGTCTGTTCTGCTGGTTGCTTCCTTTTCCACGATGGCGATGTTGCTGACCGGCTGCCAGTCGAGCCTGACCGGTGACTCCTATTCCCGTGACGAAGCGCGTCGCGTGCAGACGATTCGCATGGGCACCATCGAATCCCTGCGTCCGGTGAAAATCGAAGGCACCAAGACCCCGATCGGCGGTCTCGCGGGTGCAGCAGTCGGTGGCGTTGGTGGCAGCGCCATCGGTGGCGGCAAGGGCAGCATCGTGGCAGCGGTCATCGGCGCTGTGGCCGGTGGTTTGATCGGTTCGGCCACCGAAGAAGGCCTGACCCGCACCCAGGGCGTGGAAATCACCGTGCGCGAAGACGACGGCAGCATGCGCGCCTACGTGCAACAGGTTCAGGAGAACGAAGTGTTCCGTGTCGGTGAGCGCGTGCGCATCTCCACCGTCGGTGGCACCAGCCGCGTTTCGCACTAAGCGGCAACGAGCGGTAAAAGAAAACCCCGATCAGGTGACTGGTCGGGGTTTTTTGTTTGTTTCAGTTCGGCTGCTCAGTGCTGGGCACAGGTGCCCATAAAATACTCCAGACCCTTCGGGAAGCTGACGTTTAGAAGAGCCTCCAATGAACTCACTTGATCCTGGCTCAATAACAACTCCCCAGGTTCCAGTTCGCTCAGCGGTTTGGATTCAATGAGCTGTGCAACCTTTTCATTCATTTCGCTACCGTTGATATCCATTTCAAACTGTAGCGAGTTGTCTTGGATTTCGTCAGGGTAAAACCCGGTGATTGAAAGGTAACGCATGCATTAGTCCCTTAATTTCTAGAGGTTCTTCTATCCGGCTCGGCAGGCCCGGTTTGTTCACCAGTAATATGATTGAACTCACCCAAATGAGTGGTTCCTAGTTTGTCGTATTTTTCTACAGCATTGCTTTTGTAATCCCATTCATAGATCCGACCTTTGCGGTCTACCCAGCGTGCTCGCCGCTTTCCACCACCTTGAACCGATGACTTGGACTTCACTCTGACTGCATCAGGAAACGCAGGTAGCGTCTTTGGGTGGTCGTAGTAGGCATGGTCGCGAGCTCGGCTGAGAACAATGTAAACCGGCTTAACCTCCGAATCCGCCGGAAACACCAGAATGAAATCCCGATACTCCGGCGGATAAACCGGATTCACCAGAATCCCGTCCGCCGCTTTCGTCGGTGGATACACCCAGATGTGCGGTGCCTGCGGTGCAGCTTCCAGCGCCGGAATGCCAAGAATGTCCGAGCCATCCACCGCAGGCGTCCAGATCAGTTCGATGCCTTCACCCAGGTCGGCGACGAATAGGTCGCCGCGTGCCGTGAACTGCACGACATCGACCATTTCCCAATCGCGGTTCCTGCCGGTGTAGAAGCCGTAGCCCCGCAGGCTGCCATCGGCCTGTTGTTCGATGTGCAGGCGAACGCGGGTGCGGGCCTGTTTGAGGCTGCGCAGTTGCTCGTCGTTATAGAGCGCGCTGTCGCCGAGGCTGGAAGGCATGAGCAGCGCCACCAGTCCTGCCAGGGTGGCGGCCGCGGTTCCGGCGGCGATCGCGGGTAGCGCCTCGAACGCGGCGCCGGCCAAGGCGAAACTGCCCAGCCCGGCGGGAATTGCCGTGGCGCTGAGTTTCTTCAGCGCAATGCCACCGTTGCCATCGCTTTCACGTGCGCCAAGCAGGATCAGCTCGCCGTAATCCTTGAGGCTGTCCGTCGGCACCATCCCCGAAGGGTTCGAATAATCGATGATCGCGTCCGGCAATTTGCAGGATTTGGCGAACACGCACCCGGCACGCACGGGATCTGGCTTTTTGGTCGCAACCTCTCGACTGCGCTCGAAGGCATCCTGCCGCGCCAGCATGGCGTCGTAAGCGTTTTGTCGGGCTTCGCGCTCGGCCAGTTCAGTGGCCGTCATGTAGCGGTAGGTGACGTGATGCCCGTCGCCCGCCGGTGGGTTGGGGACCCGGGGAATGTCCTTGTTGCGAGCCACTGAGCGTCCTTTCGTTCATCCGTCGACAACCCTTCGAAAGGGCTGTGCGACGTTAACGAAGCAGGCAGATGGTAGCTGTAGGACGCGTCTCTATTGAGGTGGGGATTGTTCGCTTAATGTCAGACAAACCAGACCTGTAGTGAGGGGATTCATCCCCGACGGACTGCGCAGCGGTCCCCATAAGAAAACCCCGATCAGGTGACTGGTCGGGGTTTTTTGTTTGTCGGTTCAATGCCCATTGCAAGTCAGTTGGAAGTAATAACGCGGATCTTCGATAGACTTTTGAATCAGCGCCTCAATGGCTTTCAGTTGTTGCTGATCCAGGTCGTAACCTTCCCACCCTTGCTGCTTAGTTCTCCAACCCATTATCGATTTGAGTTGCTCGACGCAATTCTCGGGGATTTCAATGACTGATGTTTGGTAGTCAGTTTTTTTGTCAAAGGCTTCTACTAGGAATCTCAAGGCTCAATACTCCTTTTCTTGCCATTTTTCGATTTTTTGTTCTTTTTTGTAGACGTAGGCTCTCCAGTGTTTGGATCAAATTCGCCAATGTGCTTACCCCGTGCGTCGTACTTTTCCACAGCACCAGACGGACTGCGCAGCAGTCCCCATAAGAAAACCCCGATCAGGTGACTGGTCGGGGTTTTCTTATGATCTTGGGTGCCGGTTACCAGACGTCGCTGTAGTCAAACGAAATCTGATAGTCGTAAGTCGTAAGGGAAATATTGTTTTGAAAGTAAGGTTGAAGGATAGGTTTCCAACTTTCGACTACGTTGAAGCCGCCATTATTTATGTTGTTTTCCACCGGTATGCCCAAGGCATTCAGAACGCTTTCATCATCGCCTAAATCCTTGGAGTACTCTTCGTCTTCGCATAGATGGGTTTGCTTGTCGTACCACTCCAGCCTTAGTTTTAATCCCATCATCACCCTCACAAGTATTTTTTTCTGATGCTTCTTTCATCTTTCGGGTCCTCGCGTCGCTCTCCTGTAAAAGGGTCAAAAGCGCCTAGATGAGTTCCGTCACTTGCACGGTAAACTTCCAACTCGCCGTGCATCGAGTCCCACTCATAAATTTTCCTGCCTTTTGCATCCTTCCATCGTTCCCGAAGTGCGCCACCTCCTTGTACGGGATTCATTTTCTGTACCTTTTTCAGACCGGGAAACGCAGTAATTTCCTCTGCTTTTGGAGGTTTATGATAGCTGTGTCCCGCTAACGGTAAGCCTTTGCGCGAGGTGTTGACCACGATGTACAGAGGCCGAACCCCCGAATCCGCCGGAAACACCAGAATGAAATCCCGATACTCCGGCGGATAAACCGGACTCACCAGTATCCCGTCCGCCGCTTTCGTCGGTGGATACACCCAGATGTGCGGTGCCTGCGGTGCAGCTTCCAGCGCCGGAATGCCAAGAATGTCCGAGCCATCCACCGCAGGCGTCCAGATCAGTTCGATGCCTTCACCCAGGTCGGCGACGAATAGGTCGCCGCGTGCCGTGAACTGCACGACATCGACCATTTCCCAATCGCGGTTCCTGCCGGTGTAGAAGCCGTAGCCCCGCAGGCTGCCATCGGCCTGTTGTTCGATGTGCAGGCGAACGCGGGTGCGGGCCTGTTTGAGGCTGCGCAGTTGCTCGTCGTTATAGAGCGCGCTGTCGCCGAGGCTGGAAGGCATGAGCAGCGCCACCAGTCCTGCCAGGGTGGCGGCCGCGGTTCCGGCGGTGATCGCGGGTAGCGCCTCGAACGCGGCGCCGGCCAAGGCGAAACTGCCCAGCCCGGCGGGAATTGCCGTGGCGCTGAGTTTCTTCAGCGCAATGCCACCGTTGCCATCGCTTTCACGTGCGCCAAGCAGGATCAGCTCGCCGTAATCCTTGAGGCTGTCCGTCGGCACCATCCCCGAAGGGTTCGAATAATCGATGATCGCGTCCGGCAATTTGCAGGATTTGGCGAACACGCACCCGGCACGCACGGGATCTGGCTTTTTGGTCGCAACCTCTCGACTGCGCTCGAAGGCATCCTGCCGCGCCAGCATGGCGTCGTAAGCGTTTTGTCGGGCTTCGCGCTCGGCCAGTTCAGTGGCCGTCATGTAGCGGTAGGTGACGTGATGCCCGTCGCCCGCCGGTGGGTTGGGGACCCGGGGAATGTCCTTGTTGCGAGCCACTGAGCGTCCTTTCGTTCATCCGTCGACAACCCTTCGAAAGGGCTGTGCGACGTTAACGAAGCAGGCAGATGGTAGCTGTAGGACGCGTCTCTATTGAGGTGGGGATTGTTCGCTTAATGTCAGACAAGCCAGACCTGTAGTGAGGGGATTTATCCCCGACGGACTGCGCAGCGGTCCCCATGATTCAGGGCTGCTGCGCAGCCATCGGGGATGAATCCTCTCGCCACAGGTGTTTTAGATTTCGCGTCAAGCTTTGCGACTCGCCGCCGCCGTCACCGCATAACCGATCAACGCCGCCAGAATCGAGCCTGTGAGGATGCCCATCCGGTCCATCCCGGCGTAGTCGCTTACCCCCGGCTCAAAGGCCAGCGAGCCGACAAACAGGCTCATGGTGAAGCCGATGCCACAGAGGATCGCCACGCCCAGCACCTGACCCCAATTGGCGCCCTGGGGCAGGGTGGCGATGCCGATTTTCACCGCCAGCCAGGTCAGGCCGAACACGCCGACGGTCTTGCCCAACAGTAGGCCGATGGCGATGCCCATCGGTACGTGATGGGTGAAGCTTTCGACCGTCACGCCGCTCAGCGACAGGCCGGCGTTGGCGAAGGCGAACAGCGGCAGAATGCCGTACGCGACCCATGGATGCAGCGCATGTTCGAGGGTCAGCAGCGGCGACGGTTCGGCATTTTTCGTGCGCAGCGGGATGCAGAACGCCAGCGTCACACCGGCCAGTGTCGCGTGGACACCGCTCTTGAGCACGCACACCCACAGGATCAAACCGATGATCATGTACGGCCCGAGCTTGACCACGCCGAGCCGGTTCATCGCCACCAGGGCCGCGATGCACGCCGCCGCCAGCCCCAGCGACAGGGTCGAGAGCTCGCCGGAATAGAAGATCGCGATGATCACGATGGCGCCGAGGTCGTCGATGATCGCCAGGGTCATCAGGAACAGTTTCAGCGACACCGGCACACGCTTGCCCAGCAGGGCCAGTACACCGAGGGCGAAGGCAATATCGGTGGCGGTCGGAATCGCCCAGCCGTTCAGGGCCGCCGGGCTGTCACGGTTGAGCAGCCAGTAAATCAGCGCCGGCACCAGCATGCCACCGACCGCCGCCGCACCCGGCAGAACGATCTGCGACGGTTTCGACAGCTGCCCGTCGAGCACTTCGCGCTTCACCTCCAGGCCGATCAGCAGGAAGAACAGCGCCATCAGTCCGTCGTTTATCCACAACAGCAGCGGCTTGGCGATTTTCAACGCGCCGATCTGCGCCACCACCGGCGTGTCGAGCAGGCCGGTGTACAGCCACGACAGCGGTGAGTTGTTGATGATCAGAGCGAGGATGGCGGCGGCGATCAACAGCAGGCCGCTGGCCGCTTCCAACTGAAAGAAACGGGTGAAGGTTGTACGCAGCGGCAAGGTCGCTCTCCATCTACATTGCAAAAGGTCGGACACGCACTTGCACAGAGCCTAGCAGTTGGCGGATATATTGAGCCTCAGCTGTATCTGTGAGCTTTGCAGGTTTTTTCCTATGCTTGAGAGCTGAGCCTGTGACGAGGCGATTCCTGCCCGATTCAACGAGAGCATGACCATGAGCGACAACCGACAGTGGGCCCGCGAAGCCATCCGCATCATTGAAGCGGACTTCCAGCGCAGCGCCGACACCCATCTGATCCCCTTGCCGCTGCCGGGTTTTTCGGGCATCGAGTTGTACTTCAAGGACGAGTCCAGTCATCCCACCGGCAGCCTCAAGCATCGCCTGGCGCGCTCGCTGTTCCTGTACGCGTTGTGTAACGGCTGGCTCAAGCCCGGCGCGCCGGTGATCGAGGCGTCCAGCGGTTCGACGGCGATTTCCGAGGCGTATTTCGCGCGGATGCTTGGCCTGCCGTTCATCGCGGTGATGCCGGCGACCACCTCCAAAGAGAAAATCGCGCAGATTGCCTTTTACGGTGGTCAGAGCCATCTGGTGAAAGACCCGACGCAGATTTACGCCGAGTCCGAGCGTCTGGCCCGCGAGCATGGCGGCCACTTCATCGATCAGTTCACCTACGCCGAGCGGGCCACCGACTGGCGAGCGAACAACAACATCGCCGAGTCGATCTTCCAGCAGATGCGTTTCGAGAAGCACCCGGAGCCGAGCTGGCTGATTTCCAGCCCGGGCACCGGCGGCACCACCGCGACGCTCGGCCGCTACGTGCGCTATCGCCAGCATTGCACGCGCGTACTGTGTGCCGACGCCGAGCGTTCGGTGTTCTTTGACTACTACCAGACCGGTGACGCCAGTCTGCGTCTGGACTGCGGTTCGCGGATCGAAGGCATTGGCCGGCCACGGGTGGAAGCGTCGTTCCTGCCCAAGGTGATCGATGCGATGGTCAAGGTGCCGGACGCCTTGTCGCTGGCGGCCATGCATTACCTGGCGCAGCGCCTGGGGCGGCATGTCGGCGGGTCGAGCGGCACTAACCTGATCGGCGCGCTGATGGCGGCGCAACAGATGAAAGCGGCGGGGGAGTCGGGGTCGATCGTGGCGATTCTGTGCGATGGCGGCGAACGGTATGCCGACACCTATTACGATCAGGCCTGGCTGAAGGCGCAGGGGTATGAGCTGGAGGGGTTGATTGCGGCGGTGGCGGCGAGTGCCGAGCGCGGTGAAGCGCTGCCGGCTTCAGTGTTGCGCGCCAATATCTAAAGCCAAACTCGGAAACCAATGTGGGAGCGGGCTTGCTCGCGAATGCGGTGTGTCAGTCAACATTATCGTCGACTGACACACCGCATTCGCGAGCAAGCCCGCTCCCACAGGAGGTTGGTGTCACTTCAAAACAGATGTATCAGGCTTCCAAGCCCAAAATGTCTCGCGCCACAGCTTCTGCAATACGAATCCCGTCGACACCCGCCGACAGAATCCCGCCCGCATAACCCGCGCCTTCACCGGCCGGGAACAGGCCTTTCACGTTCATGCTCTGCAGCGACTCGTTACGCGTGATGCGCAGCGGCGACGAGGTGCGAGTCTCGATCCCGGTCAACACCGCATCGTGCAGCGAGTAACCACGAATCTGCTTCTCGAACGCCGGCAGCGCTTCGCGGATCGCTTCGATGGCGAAGTCCGGCAGCGCCAGGGACAGGTCGCCCAGTGCCACACCCGGTTTGTACGACGGCTCGACTTCACCCAATTCGGTCGAAGGAATGTCGTTGATGAAATCGCCGACCAGTTGCGCCGGTGCCTTGTAGTCGCTGCCGCCGAGGATGAACGCGTGGGACTCCAGGCGCTCCTGCAACTCGATACCCGCTAGTGGACCGCCCGGGTAGTCGATTTCCGGGGTGATACCGACGACGATCCCGGAGTTGGCGTTGCGTTCATTACGCGAGTACTGGCTCATGCCGTTGGTGACCACGCGATTCGGCTCGGACGTCGCCGCCACCACGGTGCCGCCCGGGCACATGCAGAAGCTGTAGACCGAACGGCCGTTCTTGGCGTGGTGCACCAGTTTGTAGTCGGCGGCACCCAGTTTCGGGTGGCCGGCATACTTGCCCAGGCGCGCACGGTCGATCAGCGATTGCGGGTGTTCGATGCGGAAACCCACCGAGAACGGCTTGGCTTCCATGAACACGCCACGGCTGTGGAGCATGCGGAAGGTGTCACGGGCACTGTGGCCGAGGGCCAGGACCACGTGTTTCGAATGCAGGGTTTCGCCGCTCGCCAGCTCGACGCCGACCAGTTGGCCGTCTTCGATCAGCACGTCGCTAACGCGCTCCTGAAAACGCACTTCGCCGCCCAGGGCGCGGATCTCTTCACGCATGGTCTCGACCATGCCGGTCAGACGGAACGTACCGATGTGCGGCTTGCTGACGTAGAGGATTTCTTCCGGCGCGCCGGCCTTGACGAACTCGTGCAGGACTTTGCGGCCGAGGAACTTAGGATCCTTGATCTGGCTGTACAGCTTGCCGTCGGAGAACGTGCCCGCGCCGCCTTCGCCGAACTGCACATTGGACTCGGGGTTGAGCACGCTTTTGCGCCACAGGCCCCAGGTGTCCTTGGTGCGCTGACGCACTTCGGTGCCGCGTTCGAGGATGATCGGCTTGAAGCCCATCTGTGCCAGCAGCAGGCCGGCGAAGATCCCGCACGGGCCGAAACCGACCACAATCGGGCGCTGGCTCAGGTCGCTTGGCGCTTCGCCTACGAATTTGTAGCTGACATCCGGCGCCACGTTGACGTTACGGTCGTCGGCGAACTTGCCCAGCACCTTGGCCTCGTCGCGCACTTCGAGGTCGATGGTGTAGATGAAGCACAGTTCGGAGGACTTTTTGCGCGCGTCGTAGCTGCGCTTGAACAAGGTGAAATCGAGCAGATCATCGCTGGCGATGCCCAGACGCTGCACGATGGCAGGGCGCAGGTCTTCTTCGGGATGGTCGATTGGCAGCTTGAGTTCGGTGATTCGTAACATGGCGAGGATCCGGGTTCGCGGGGCGCACAACTGCGCCAGGGCGTTTGAAGGCGCGATTATAAGCCGCAAAGGCCGGATCCGGTGAGGCTAAAACGCTCAGTCGTTGCGCGATCCGCCGAAATACCCGCAGCCGCGTTGCACCTTGCCGTCGATGCGCAGTTCGGCGCTCATGTGCTGCACGCTGCCGGTGCTGCTGTCGATACAGCGTTGCGGCGCGACCCACAACTCGATGCGCTGGTTGTTGGCTTCGCTGCTCAGGTTGAAGCGACCGTCGCCCAGTTGTTCTTCGACATAAGGCACTGCCAGCGCCGGTTGGCCTTCACGATCGATGACCATGCCCTTGCCACTGACTTTGACGTTCCACTCGGGCGTGTGGCCGCTGGCACGCAGGGTCAGCAGCTTGAAGTTGGGGTCATCGCATGCGGTGCCGGAGCGCTCGACGCGATACAACTGGGCGAGGTCGAGGCGGTCGCCGGCGAGCTTCCCGCGTACGTCGGCAAACAGCTTGCCCTGCTGATCGGCGAGGGTCGCGGCCTCTTGCAGCACGCTGGTGCCGCCGATGTCGTTGACCGCGTACTGACGCTGTTCGCCACACGGCTGGAACACCAGTCTGCCGTCGGCCGCCGTCAATTGCCCTTGCATCCGGGTCTGCCCGACGTGGGAAACACTTTGACGCGGGCCATCAAGCAATTGGCAGGCGGCGAACAACGGCAGCAGGGCAACTACGATCAACGAACGGGCAACACGCATCTTCGGCTCTCCAGACAAGTGCCGCCACGTTACGCAGGCTGACCGCTTATCACAACCATGAGTTGGACTTGCCACGTACCGGAAACATTTGGCTTAACTTTCGGAGTCGGGACGAAGGACACTTGGTCGTACCTTGTCCGCCTTTTGGATACGGGAGATTTTATGAAAGGATCAGGCAGGGTGCTATTGACGGTACTGGCAATGATGGCTTCGTGGCAGTCGATGGCGGCAGAAATTGCCTTTTCATCGGATGCGGACTTCTCCGAAATGAGCCTTGAGCTCAAACGAATCGATAATCCGAATCCGCAAGCCCTCATGCTCAATGTCACGTTGAGCCCGGATGCACAGCGTCGCCTGCAGCAGGTGACGACTGAGAAAATGCACCAGCCCCTGCTGTTGTCCATCAATGGCGTTCAGGTGTCGAGTGCGACGATTCAATCGGTGATCAATGGCCCGGGTCTGATGATAAGCGTGCCCCGCGAGGTCGCCAGCAAGCTGCTTCCCACGCTGCTGGAGCTTAAAAAACCTTGATGCGGCGCTGGGTCAGCGCCGCATGCCGAGGCTTTTCAACCCACGTGAAAGGTCTGGCCGGTTTGCAGGCCTTCGACACTTTTCGCGTAGGCCAACGCCACATCGGCCGCCGGAACCGGCTTGTAACCACGGAAGTATGGGGCGTAGCTGCCCATGGCTTCCAGCAGCACCGTCGGGCTGATCGAGTTCACCCGCAGGCCGCGCGGCAGTTCAATGGCAGCGGCTTTCACGAGGCTGTCGAGTGCGCCGTTGACCAGTGCTGCCGAGGCGCCAGTGCGGATCGGGTCGTGGCTGAGCACGCCGGTGGTGAAGGTGAACGAGGCGCCGTCGTTGGCGTATTCGCGGCCGATCAGCAGCAGGTTGACCTGGCCCATCAGCTTGTCTTGCAGGCCCAGCGCAAAGCTGTCGGCGGTCATCTCGCCCAGTGGGGCGAAGGTCACGTTGCCGGCCGCGCAAACCAGCGCGTCGAACTTGCCGGTCTGCTCGAACAGTTTACGAATCGAGGCGCTGTCGCTGATGTCGACCCGGAAGTCGCCGCTGCTGCGACCGATGCGAATCACTTCGTGGCGCTGGCTCAGTTCCTTGTCCACGGCCGAACCGATGGTGCCGGCGGCACCGATCAACAGAATCTTCATGGGCTAATCCTCAATGGGTTGAACGAGGTTTCAGTCTAGAGTGGTTTTTTCTGCGGATAAGCGCACTAATAGGCAACCTTTGGTTTTCAAATGGAAACAATCCATGAGCGAAATGGATGATCTGGCGGCGTTTGCGGTGTTGATCGAGGCCGGCAGCTTCACCTTGGCGGCGCAGCAATTGGGTTGTAGCAAGGGCCAGTTGTCCAAGCGCATCAGCCAGTTGGAAGCGCAGTTTTCCGTGGTGTTGCTGCAACGTACCACGCGTCGCTTGAGCCTGACGGCGGCGGGCGCCGCGCTTCTGCCGCAGGCGCAAGCGCTGGTCGTCCAAGTGGAAAAGGCACGTCAGGCATTGGCGCGCTTGAAGGACGACATGGCCGGGCCGGTGCGGATGACGGTGCCGGTGTCGCTAGGGGAAACGTTTTTCGATGGTTTGCTGCTGGAGTTCTCGCAGAAGTATCCCGAAGTGCAGATCGAGCTGGAGCTGAATAACAATTATCGGGATCTGTCCCGGGATGGCTTCGATCTGGCGATTCGCACCGAGGTGGCCAACGACGAGCGCCTGGTGGCCAAACCCTTGCTGGCCTGGCAGGAAATGACCTGCGCCAGCCCAGGGTATCTTGAACAGTTTGGCGAGCCGCTGACCCCCCAGGATCTGGCTGAACACCGCTGCCTGCTCAACAGCCACTACAGCGCCCGCGAAGAGTGGTTGTATCACCAGCAGCACGAACTGCTGCGGGTACGGGTATCCGGTCCGCTCGCCAGCAACCATTACAATCTGCTGAAAAAAGCCGCCCTCGCCGGTGCGGGCATCGCACGGTTGCCGTCGTATCTGCTGCAGACGGAACTGGCTGACGGCCGTTTGCGCTGGCTGTTGCGCGACTTTCAGACGCGACGCATGCCGATGTACCTGGTGCATCCGTATCAGGGCGGGTTACCGAAACGTACCCAAGTGCTGGCGGATTATCTGATCGGCTGGTTCAAGCGCAGCGGCGAAGCGCTGGATCGACTTCAGCGCTAGCTATGGAATCCATACCTTGTGGGTGCGGGCTTGCTCGCGAATACGGTTTCATATTCGACCAATTCGCTGGCTGATACGGCGCTTTCGCGAGCAAGCCCGCTCCCACAGGGTTTGTGGTCAGCTGGCAAAGCGGCGTGCGATCAGGTGATCGATCGACAGTTTTCCCGGCCCGCTCGCCATCAGGTACAGCAACACCGCCGCCCAGGTGCCGTGGGTCGGATACGCATCCGGGTACACGAACAGTTGAATGGTCAGGGTCATGCCCAGCAGCGCCAGCGCCGAAAACCGCGTGGCGAAGCCGATCAGGATCAGTACCGGGAAGAAGTGCTCGGCGAACGCTGCCATGTGTGCGGCGATTTCCGGTGACAGCAGCGGCACGTGGTACTCGCTTTTGAACAGCGGAATCGTCGAGTCCGCCAGGTGCGGCCAGCCGAGTTGAAAGGTGCCGTCGATCAGGTCGATGGCCAGGCCTTCGACCTTGGTCTGTCCGGACTTCCAGAACACCGCGGCAATCGAAAAACGCGCGATGAAAGCGATCAGGCTGTGGGGGATTTTTTCCAGCAGCGCGATGGCGCGGGTAATGAGATTGTTCATGGCGATTCCTTGTTATTCAGGTCAACGATGGCGTTGTGCGCAATCAGCAGCGCGAGGGTGTGGCTGAGGTCAAATGGCGGACTGTTTTGCGCGGCCGCCAGCAGCGGTTGGTCATTGAGCAGATGACGCAGAAACATGCTGGCGCCGGGTTCGAGGGCAAACACCTCGACGTCGAGGCCGTTGCGCAGTACCAGGGCGTGCTGTGCGTGGTCGACGTCGATGCCGGCCAGCGTTGCGTCACCCTGATGCGCGGCCCAGATCGCGACCACGGCGTGGTTTGAGTCGAGCAGATGCAGCGACGGATGAAGCTTGAAGCGCAGGTCGCTCAGCCCATCGGGATCGGCCAGTGCAGCGGTGATCTGCTGCGGTTGCACGGGCAGCGCATCGGCGGCGTGGTAGGCGCGGGTGCGCAGCTGCTCCAGTCGTGCCACGCCGGCCAGATACGGCACGCTCGCTGCCGGTTCGAAGGCGTCGATAAACGCAGGGAAGGCTTCGCCGTAATGACTCATCAACGGACTGGCGGGTGGCTGCTGCTGGACGAAAACGGCAGCCATGGCGCGGAAGAACTCCTCGCCGACCAATTGCTGCACCACCGGGTAACTGTCCGCCAGGGCCTTGATCAGCGAACCTTGCACGTTATTGCGGTACACCGAAAATCGACTGCCCGGGTCGGCGCCGTTGGCACTGCACAAACCCTCGGGGCAGGGCCGTTGCGGGTCGAGTAGCGCAGCAGCAAAAGCAGCTTGAGTACTCATGGCCGGACTCCCGCGCCGAGCAGTATTTCGTCGGCCTGCCGCGCCTCGGCCAGCAACACATTGAAGGCGGGCACCTGATTGTCGCGTTCGATCAGGGTGGCCACCGCGCCGGTGCGTTGCAGCGCTTGCCGGTACAGGGCCCAGACCGCCTGGTCGATTGGTGCACCGTGATCATCGATCAACAAACGGTCACCGAGGCTGTCGCTGTCTTCGGCAAATCCGGCCAGGTGAATCTCGCCGACAGCCTGCAATGGCAGGGCGTCGAGATAAGCCAGCGGATCGCGCTGATGATTGATGCACGAGACGTACACATTGTTGACGTCGAGCAGCAGACCGCAGCCGCTGCGCCGGATCACTTCGGCGATGAACTCCGGCTCATCGATAGTCGAGCGCTGGAACGCCAGATAGGTGGATGGATTCTCCAGCAGCATCGGGCGTTTGAGGGTGTTCTGTACCTGGTCGATATGTTCGCAGACCCGGTTCAGGGTCGGCGTGTCATAGGCCAGCGGCAGCAGGTCATTGAGGAACACCGGGCCGTGGCTCGACCAGGCCAGGTGTTCGGAAAAGGATTGTGGTTGATAACGCTCGATCAGCATTTTCAGACGGTGCAGGTGCTGAGTGTCCAGTGGCCCTTCGGCGCCGATGGACAGCCCGACGCCGTGCAGCGACAGCGGATATTGCTCGCGGATCAAACCGAGAAAGTGATGAAACGGCCCGCCGTCCACCATGTAGTTTTCGGCGTGGACTTCGAAGAAACCGAGGTCCGGTTGGGCGCCGAGCACTTCGCGAAAGTGCCCGGTCTTGAGCCCCAGCCCGGCACGGGGCGGGAGCCCGGGGAGGGCTGCCTGAGTGCGGGGTGGGACAGGTTCGTCGAGGCTGAACATGATCGTCACTCAGGCAGACCGTGGATCAGGACTTGGCTTTGAACGCTTGCATCTGACCGAAACCGGTCGGCGAGGTCTTGCTCTCGGTGGTGGCGCAAGTGCCTTTCGGTACGAGTTTCCAGGCGTTCGGCTGGTAGTCCATTTTCGCGGTACCGGCACACGTGGTGCCTGCGCCCGCGGCGCAATCGTTGTGACCTTTCATGGCCACGCCGAAGCATTTTTCCATGTCGGCATCAGCGGCGTGGACGGTCGATACGGCAGCCATGCTCAGGGCAGAGCCAAGGGCCAGAACCAGGGCGGTGGCGGACAGGGTGCGGGTAGTAGCAGTCATGATGTTTCTCCAGGTTTGAACTTGGGTTTTGCAAGCGAAGTGCGCTTGCTTACCCCTCTAGAGATCGCTCATGGCGATGCGTTACAGCTCCCCCGATTTTTTTGTAGATACTGCAAAACCCTGTAGGAGTGAGCCAGCTCGCGATCGCGCTAGTTCAGTCAGCAGATGTGTTGGATATGCCGCCGTCATCGCGAGC